>NZ_AHOO02000013.1:0-300000 GCF_000244755.1 Leptospira licerasiae serovar Varillal str. VAR 010
TTCAAAATTTTACTCACAGTTTTGCCTGATTCATCTTTGAATCGAAACACAACTTGGGCGTTTGAATGGACGTTTCGAAAAAGTTCCCATTTTTGTCTAATTTTTTGCATCAACTTAAAAAAATTCGGAAAACGTTTAGAAAACAGGCAAGTATCAGGACAAAATGAAGCTAACAGGAAAATTTTGGGGAACTTTATCTCTCAGATGGGATAACTCAATCCAACTAACATATATCCCATAACGGATAGTTTACATTATCCTAATATGGGATATGAATATGCAAATTTCATAAAATATTGACTTCTTTTGTTAAGGTTTTCTTTGAAGAAGAGTTCTAACTTTAAAAAATGCGACCAAAATGCTGGTCGCTCAACTTATTAAGCTACTTTCGTCCAGATTGTGAAATATCCTTCGATCAAAGGAGCGATGAAGAAGTTATTCAATCCGTATTAGTAATTGTTTCGTCCGTGCTTAAAATTCCTAATTTCCAAAACTGATTATCATAAATCGGATAAGTAGATAAGCTGTTGGAGCGTTAATTTTGATTCACAGGCCCATATATGAAATTTAGAATCAGGTAATTGCTGAGATGGTATAGTTTATCCTATCTTAATGTGATTCAGTTAGATTAAATTTCACATAACGTCGATGGCTCTATGATATTCGGCTATCATGAGTTTTTCGAGTATTGATTAACTGAAATTTTATTATAAGGGTATATCAAAATTAAGATAGTCCGCAGATTCGATTTTTGTTGCAGTTTTGAAGTGCTTGGGTGTGGCTCGACATAAATTCAAAAATAAAAATGCCCCCGGTCCTTTTTAGGAAAAGGGGCGCTGTATATAGGTTTTAAGCTTTGAGAACCGAATTACAGTTTATAAGTAGCCTGGAAAGCGTAGCTTACCCCAGTTCTATAAGAAAGGAATAGATCCTTCTCTCCGGTTAGTTCGTTTTTCTGATAGACTCGATATCTTGTATCGAAAATATTCTGAGCAGACACCTTGAACTCAAGATGGTCTCCTCTTTTGGCTGTGTAAACAACATCTGTCAAACCAACCGCTCTTTCATAAGCGTCCGGCAAATAGTTCGCACCCACGGCATAGAGCCTGTCTGCAAAGTAGTTATAATATACACCAATTGCCTGAGTCTTTTTCTCGTTTAAGAAAAAGTCAAATTTCAGGTTGAATACAAATGGAGACTGGCCCTGTAGAGGTCTTGAGAGATTCGTAGGGTTGTACGAAGCAACTCTGGAGAAGGTGTCGACTAAGCCAGATTGGACAGCGATATATTGTTCCCAAGAAAGAACGTCAACTCTGGATTTAATGAAGAACATGTTCGTTTCGAAACGAAGCCAGCTCGTTAATTCTTTTCTAAAATCGAATTCCACTCCTCGGATCGTAGCCTGTTGTGCATTCGCAAAAGTAAACTTCTGGCTAATTCCACCTGCAACCGGCTGACCGATCATTTCTATCGGATCGGAAATTTGTTTAAAGAATGCGCCCACACCTACGTAGTCTGTCGGATTTAGATAATACTCGTAACGTAGATCGTAGTTGTGGATATAAGATCTCTGTAATGCAGAGTTACCAAACACGGTGTTTGCTCCATAATAGGGCGTGAATCCGAAAGGAGATAATTCTCTTAAGTCAGGTCTTGTCAGTGTCTGTGTAACTGCTGCTCTAATGATCTGGTCTTTTGCAACTTCCCAGTTCAAATTAAAGGAAGGAAGACGGTCCTTAGTTCTAAGTTCTCCCACTCCATTATTGAACTGATCACAAATATTGTTCCTGATTAATGCAACTCGAACGTTGTCATCGCTTACACCGCATCCATAATCTAAATTTAGGGAGCTCGCCGAGTTTCCAGTATAGTAAGTTTTTACTTTTTGGTAGCTATCCTCGTAACGCATACCGAATAAAACTTTCAATTTCGGTAGGATTGGTAAATCTACTTGGCTATAATATGCCTGTAGTTTTTGAGAAGCGGCATATGCGTTAGACTGACCCGGTAACTGTTGTGAAAACTGGTTCGTATTGTCTAAGAATGTTATAGGATTTGAATATACTTCCCCAGGAAGAGGATAACGTTCTAAACCTGTGGCAGTATTGGGCTTTTGACCATACCAGAAAAACGTAAAGTCTTTCTCTCTTGCCATTGAATAAGTTCCTAATTTGAGTAAAGCTTTTAATCCTGACCACTGATCAAAAGGAATCTCATAATTTAGCTTTAAGGTCCTAGAGATATCTCGAGTGTTTGAGAAGAATCTGGACCCGTCGTTAGAGTCACCCAATCTGGTTAGATCATAAGGGTTCGGGTTCCCTATCCCTTGTCTCCAAACCTGTTGTTGTAAATCAGGCTGGTCTCTATCTGCTTGAGCGTAATTCGCTCTCCAGTCGAACTTATGAGCACGGTCACCGAACCAATTTAAAGCATGATCTCCCCCTAAGGTATGGTGTTGGATCAAACTGCTCGTATATTGGGTTGTTAGAGCCTTGAAGTGAGCCAAGTTAATATAGTCATTACCTTGAGAATCACGAACCACTCCTTCACCTTGTTGGGTATAAAGAGATTTTATAAAGACCTGTTGCCCTTTAGTGATCTCATACGCGAGGTTCATGTTATTTCCCCAGTTTCTTTCCTCAGTATAGAGGTCGGCTTTTTGGTCTTGGAGTTTATTTAGAGTAGAACCTGCAGTTGTATTAGGGAATGCGGCTACTCCTAAATAACGATTTGATTCTTCTTGTCTGAATCTGTAGTTACGGTTATAAGTTGAGCCTACTAAAATACCGATTCGAGAAGTGGCTCCTATCTTAAACGTATCTCCATAATTGATGGAAAAGTTTCTATCGAAGGGAGCCGGCCCCTTATCCGGAGTCCATTTTTGATTGAATTCCGCAGTACTTGCTTGGACTACAGCCGGATCATATCCACCAAAAATAGATCCTGGGACTACAGGAGTCACATTTGGAACATTTGCAAGAGGGTTCTTTTGGTTATCATTTACCCCGCCTAACATATTTCCTTGGTTCATGTTTAGGAATTTATGACCGGTAGTGTTATAGTTTCCGCCAGCGCCAACTGAAACACTGAATAATTTCTCTTCTGGATATTCCTGAGTCTCGATCTTTACAAGACCTCCGGAGAATTCTGCTGGTAGTTCCGGGATGAATGTTTTAATGATCCGAACGTTCTTTAAAACTCCGGAAGGAAAAATATCTAACGCAACGACCCGTTTGTCTGGTTCTGTAGATGGAACTAAGGTGTCATTTAATTCGGTGTTTGAATAACGTTCTCCCAAACCGCGAACGAATACGAATTTACCGCCAACGAGTGTGATACCCGTAACTCTTCGGACCACTTCCCCTGCAGAGGAGTCTGGGCTTTTCTTGATCGCTTCCTTAGAAATACCGTCGGAAACGGAAGAAGATTTCTTTTGTAATGCGAGAAGTGCAGCTTCCGCATCATTCAAGGCTCTACCTTTAACATCTACGGTTTCCAAAGTTTGGAGACCGAAGGTGATATTGACTACTTGTGGTTTTCCTGGAGTGACCGTAACCGTTCTCTTTTGAGCAGAGAATCCGATCATCTGGAACTCTATTTCATGAGTTCCAAGCGGAAGTTCCAGATCATACGCGCCGTCAAAATCGGTTTTAGCGAATTTTTTGACAGCTCGAACTACAATGGTAGCACCGAAAACCGGCTCTCCATTGTCTCCATCTACGATTTTTCCCCTGACTTTTCCTGCCGCCTGTGCGAAAGCATTCTCCGAAAAAGTGAAGACCAGTAAAGCGATTGCAAAAAGTTTTATTTTCATTGTTGTATTCGTTTTTATTATTTTTAAGAATTAAGTTCCAATAACGCAGACTTTAAATTTTCCTCGGTGTTCCACGACTAAGCGCACTTCTTCCAGTGTCGCTTTTTCATTTCCGAAGCTAATGGTTAAATTGCCGACCCTATGTCCTTTTAAAGCTTTAAGCTGACGGACATCTTCTCTCCAAGTTAAGGTCTCTATTTTGAATTTTTGATTTTTATGTTTTTTGAATAAGTTCTGAAGACTTTCCAAGGCTATATATCTGCGCATGTCTGTGAACTTCCATGCTTGTTCTAACGGCATGGTATTGGATAAAGTGTTTTCATCCAGTGTGTTAGGAAGAAAGATATTGATATATTCTTCCTTGGTAAAGATATAACGATCTGTTTGTCCATTCTGGACTGCTTCTAAAAATCTATAGATCGCTTCTTCTTTTGTATTACTAAGGTCGGAGATTTCGTATTGGTCTTTTATGCGGGCTTTTAGATAAGCCTGAGACTCTTCGATCTTCTTAAAATACTCTGGATCGTCACCTTTATATTCTTTTTTGCAATCTGTGACGAAGTTTATAGTTAATATTGCAAAGATGATTTGCGTTATTGCAATCAATCTGGCATTCATGTTTGGTTCCCGGAACTTTATATTTTTATGTAATTATAAAAAAGCCTCCTCGGTAAAGAGGAGGCTTTCTGTAGTTTTTAAATTCGATTAACGAGCTCTCCAAACGGCCCAGCCGGAATACCAGCTGTTTCCACCAGTAGGTGTTACTACTGTAGTTCCGTCGAAGTCGTATAGAGTGGTTCCAGTGTCCGGAGCTCCACCCCAAGTAGTTTTACCCGATACGTTCGTTTTCAAGTCCGGCTTGAATCCCAAGAACCCACAGTTGCTTTGTGTAGTTGAGATAGACGCAACCGGAGCGCTTGTTAAAGAAGTATCGCGAGTTCCTGTAGAAGTAGTCAACGTACAGGTTTGGACTTGATCAGGATTGGAATCACTTACTAGTCCATCAATGATGGAGGTAGAATCACCATATCCGGTTCCACTTGTTGCAGCGCTTTCGCATTTAATGATTTGTTTGAATGCGTAAGCGACGCCATGAAGGAATAATCCTTTCATACCTTCTCTATGACGTTCTGCGTAACTTGCAGTTTCGTTCACTCCGAGAAGAGTGTATTGGTCTACGAACGGATTGGAAGGTTCATCTCCCGCAGTTGCGCTAGGAGTTTTAGTGGTTCCATCCACTCCGTCCATTTCCATACCACCCGGGTCTGTAGAAGGAGTTCCACCGCAGGTCTTAGGGTATTTAACTGCGATAATGTATTTCAGGGCTCCGGAGAATCCTTCATCCATATCGAAGTCATCATCCATACCGCCGGTTCCTAACATGAACTTTCCTTTGAAAGTACGCTCAGTTGCTCCACCGGTTCCGGTTAGGTTAGGGGAAGCTGCAGTTCCTACATCAGGAACATTCGCACCTCTTCCGCCACCCCACCACTCGAAAGAATCATCCAATCCTCTGTGAGATTGAACGAAGTTGAAGTTTCCGCTATTGAGTGCATACATAGAGTAAGAGTTTAACTCGTCTCCAGGTGCAACCTCAGTCCCTGCGAACTCTACGATTGTGTAATTCAAAGTAACGCTGGAAGAGCCGGAGGAAAGCGGATAGGATAAAGGATTCGTTCCTTCGGTTAAAGCAGCTGCAGTTCTTGTGTTATTACCGCTTCCGATAAAAATCAAACCACCCCAGTCGCCAGGGAATCTGGATCCTCTTGCTTGCGCAGAAGTGAAACATACAGGGTTAGCTGCTGTTCCATTAGTTACGAGGTTACCGCCATTGAAGAACAGGGCAGAACCTCTCTCACCGTAAATCACCGCTCCAGCAGGAACTGTCATTGTAGCTCCATTAGAAACAGTTACGGTTCCTCTCAACAGAGTGTAAGCTCCCAAAGTTTTGTTGGAAGTGATGTTTCCGGAAACGATTTCAGGATTTCCGATGGAATCACATTTGTTCTCTCCAACTGTAGCGTTCGGGTTGCTGTAGACTCCTTTTACGGAAGTGATTACAGAAACATCGGATGCCAGAGTGGATCCGTCAAAAGTTCCGGTAATTACCAAACCTGCGCTGGAAGCTGCAACATTCGGATCAACTACGCCTGTTTCGTTTGAAAAAGTAATTTGGCTTACGCTAGTAGGATCAGCAGTGTCAACATTTACCGCTAGGTCAAAAGTTCCTACCAATTCAGTATAATTGGATGCACTATCGCAAGGGTTCGGGTTTCCAGTGCATGCGGTAGTATCTGGAACAGAAAAAACTTCTCCTTTGATAGTTGCACTGGAGTCGCTGATTCTTGTTGTGATGTTAAAATCGGCTGCGTCGTTGTTTCCGCTCGCGTTAGCACATGCAACAGTGAAGTCAGTTCCTCCCGATACAATTTTAGAAGAAGTGAGTTTCACATATAAAGGTTTTGCAAAAGAAGGAGAACTGTTAAAGTTTGCAGGAAATTGTCCTACGCAGTTCGCTTTTGCAAAAGTTCCAGATTGGGTTAACTTCCCATTGATGATGACGGTGGCTTCGTAACCAGCTCCGCCTAAAGCGGCTAAAGCTAGGCCTGCGCCGTTACTCCCCCCGCCGGAATCACAGCCTACAAGAGCAATAGCAACTGCAAGAGCGCTTACTGCTTTCGAGACTTTTTTATTTAACGATTTCATGGATCGAATCTCCTATTCATTCTGAAAAGAGGCCGAAATCCGATCGACCTCGAGGATTATGTTAGATAAATTACTTTACGACTTGATTACGTACCTGTTAAGGTTTTGGTTCTTTAGGGTAAAAGTAGTATTACCAAGAAGATCCCACCGAAGATTGCATAGTCAGTGTATCTTTCTTTATCAGGATAGTTTTCCTGTTCCTTCTGTTTCCACTCTACCGGTTTGGCTTCTACAGTAACGGACGTTCTGTCAAAACCTCTACGGGAGCCGTCTTCGAACTCAACGATTACACCCTGTTCTGTCTGAGTGGTTTTTACGTTCTCGATCACTTCTTTAGTTTTGGTATTGGTCACTGTGTCCGCAGATAGGACCCCAAAGCATATTAGAAAAATTGAAATTGTAATAATAGTTCTCGTAATCATAATGTAATACTTCCGATTCGCTGTATCCTCCTTATGGAAAGTATGGATACTCGCGCAATTCGATTAAGCGGAGAACTGTTACAAACAGATTAAATGTAATAAAGTATAAGGTTGGAAAGTGATGGGACTAATCTGAGTAGTCGCGATGTTTGTGAAAAAATTTTGTATTAGGTCTGAACGAATCTCTCTAATTCTTCTAAATGGATCGGCTTACTTAAGAAAAATCCCTGTGCTTCATCGCAGCCTAAATCTTTTATCTTTCTCATTTGTAATTCGGTTTCTACACCTTCTGCAGTGATCCGTAGACCTAAACTTTTCCCTAATGCGACGATTGTTTTGGAGATCGCCAATGAATTCGGATCTGTTAGTATTTTGCGCACAAAGGATTGGTCCACTTTTAATGTTTTGAGCGGAATTTTGCTTAAATAAGAAAGGCTGGAATATCCTGTTCCGAAATCGTCCAGAGCCAAGGAAATTCCCCAAGAATGAAGCTCTGCCAGAATTTCCAGAGCCGATTGGGTATTCGTAATCAAACTGGATTCAGTAATCTCTAATTCCAGATCTTCTACGTTTAACTCATTCTTCTCTAAGATATTTAAGACCTTTTTAGTGATATTCTTATCTTCTAATTGTTTTACGGATAAGTTTACGGAGATACGTATCGGAGGAAGTCCTCTCTTCTTCCAATTTCCCAAGTCTTCCATTGATTTGGATAATACCCATTCTCCCATTTCTCCAATAATCCCGCTTTCTTCTGCGATCGGTATGAAAATGGTAGGAGAGATTACGCCGTATTCAGGATGTTTCCATCTGAGTAGTGCTTCTGCGGAGATCTTTTTACCGGTTTGGACTTCTATCCTAGGCTGGTATTGGAGAAAAAGTTGGTTTTTAGAGATCGCTACTCTAAGATCTTTTTCGAGAAGGTATTTCTCCTTCATTCTTTCCTTCCATTCGGAGGAATAGGTTTGGATCTTAGAAGTCCCAGAAAGTTTTGCCTGATTTAACGCAGTCTCGGATTTCCATAAAAGTTGATCGGATGATTTTCCATCATAAGGAAAAACTGATATTCCGATATGGATCTCGGAAGAGATTAGTTGGTCCGCAACGGTCAAAGGAGAAGATACGCTATTTTGGATCTTTCCCGCCCAGATCTCGGAATCAGTTTCTAAAATTTGAGAAGAAGAAGGTAGAGGGAAGAAGGAAAATTCACCGTCTCCGGTCCGAGCAAGAACCGTTTCGGGTCCAAGAATAGTCTCTAATTTTTGGACCAGTGATCTCAAATACAGATCTCCCACATGCGCTCCTAAATTAGATCGGATCTGCTTTAAGTGGGCCGCTTCCAAAGAAAGAACAGGAAAACTTAATATTTCTTCTCTCATAGAAAGTTCATGGAGAGAATTGCCCAGTCTTTCTAAAAAGAGATCTCTGTTCGGTAGTCCGGACAATCCATCGTAATTCGCCATATAATGGATAAGTTCATCTAACTTGCGTACTGTAGTAACTGTATCCGCCATTAATGAACCTGCTTCGTCTTGGAATATGGTGGGCAGGTTGGGGATCTCTCTTTCGTTCAAATATCTGTTTAGGGATTTGGAAGTAAGTACAACCGGAGTTAGCAGTTTATGTAGGGCAAAAAGTGTAGCGGCGGTTCCTAAGAGAGTTGCTACGAGAGCTACGCTTAAAATTTTTAAAGCAGTCTGCATATCCTGAACAGTTGATATCACGAAAAATAATAAAAGTGTGATCAACGGAACATGGGTCCCAAGAAACGCTACCAGCATTATTTTACTGGAATAGGTTTTAAGAATTCGGATCTTGCTAAGGTGGGAATAGAAATTTAATCCGTTAAGACTCATCAAAGTTTCCTTTTGATTGGAACGTTATACGTTTTCGTGTGGATGTTGTAATTTTCGTCTTGGGAGGGAATGATGTTTCTACTTACAAACCATGCTTTTAAAGGGACCTTGCTAAACAAGGACAAAAATTCGAAGGCCTAGATCGAAGTATTTAGTTGATAATTTATTTTGTAAATGTTGGAGTTCCAACGTTGTAGCTAAGAAAGATAGGGGCAGCCCCTCGCTTTGTTTGGACCGAGCTAGTATGTGCTTCGTGTTATCTCTACGAAACTTGTTTTTCATTTGATTCGCACAAAGAGCGCAGAGTTCACGGAAGGGTGATTGCTTACATCCTTCCCTGAATTGCCAATTCAATGCATTTTAAAACAATTGTTATAAAAAATGCCCTTTCTAAGATTTTTTTTCTTGATCCAAAGCCAGCCTATGTTATAATACCAAACGTTCGAAATAAATTAAATCGATTGATTTTCCCGAGGAAATGAGGGATAGGAGAGAGAGATGAGTGTAGGGAAAAGATTATCCTTTTTAATAGCGTACTTAATCCCGGTTTTGGCTGTGGTGGGTTACTATTTGGGGGGAAGTTATAATTTTTTAACTTTGGCAGTGGTGTTTGGAATTCTTCCGATTATGGACCTTTGGATCGGTCCGGACGCGAGTAATCCTAAGGAAGAGGATGTGCCTGAATTGCAAAAGGAATTTTATTTTAGATTCCTAACCTATGCCTGGGCTTGGATCCAATTTGTATTAGTGATTTGGGCTTTGTGGGAGATTCAAACTCATACTCTTTCCACGCTGGAATGGGGAGCGTTTGTTTTAGCAATCGGTGTGAACACCGGCGGTATCGGGATCACAGTTGCGCATGAGCTTGGACATAAGAATACTAAGATTGAGCAATGGTATTCCAAGTTTATTCTTATGACCGTATGTTATATGCACTTTTTTATTGAGCATAACCGCGGTCATCATGTGAATGTTTCCACTCATGAGGATCCCGCATCTAGTAGAAAGGGAGAGTCGTTCTTTGCTTTTTATCCAAGGACCGTTTTCGGAAGTTTGACAAGCGCTTGGAATTTAGAGAAGAAAAGATTGGGCAAACTCGGTAAGTCTGCTTGGACCTTGGACAATGAGATGATCACTTCCATGATCATTCCTGTTTTGTTTATCTCCGCGGTGACTGGGATTTTTTACGCGATCACTGGAAATTTGAATTGGCAGGTGCCGGCATTTTTCTTCGTGCAGAGTTGGATTGCATTCTCTCTCTTGGAGCTCGTGAATTATATAGAACATTATGGTCTAGCTCGCAAGGAATTGTCTCCGGGAAAATTCGAGAAAGTCCTTCCGATCCATTCATGGAACCAAAACTTCAGCCTGTCTAACGCGTTCTTGTTCCAATTGCAAAGACATTCCGATCATCATGCGAACGCAGGAAGAAGATACCAATCCTTGAGACATTTCGAAGAAAGTCCTCAACTTCCTTACGGATATGAATTAATGATACTTTTGGCGTTATTTCCTCCGCTTTGGTTTAAGGTGATGGATAAAAAATTGGAAGAATGGAAGAACCAACACGGAGGATCCTCTGCAAGCGCTTCAGGAAAAAGGGAACCTGCTACTGCATAATCCTGTCTAAAAAATAGATCTTTTTGGTAATGAGTTAGAGGCTGCCCTCTAACTCATTTTTTTTCGGGGAGCGAAAGAGTTCCCTTTTAGTTTTTGTATTTTTCTAGGACCTTAAGTGTTCTCTGGATATCGTCTCTCTGCTGTTGGAGGTCCTTCTTCAATAGTTCCGGAAGTTTTTTGTTTTGGTCTAAAAACTCTTGGGTCCTTTTTAACAAATTCGCATCAGGTTCGAAAGAAGGGAACATCATATGACCGAATGCGGAAGCGAAATGAGGATCTCTTGTTTCATACACTGAGATCACTGAACTAAAATAAGAATCCGTATAGGAAACTAACAGCTGCTTTTGATGATTCCATTGGAATCCTCTCATCCCGTATCTTAAGAAGTCTGTGGAATCTCCTTCTTTAGGTTTCAGGAATCTTTCCCAGGATTCTTTTTTGGTTTTAGGATCAGGGAAGGATACTTTGGCTAAGAACGCTTTTTTGGCTCCTAGATCCGTATTGTCTTTAGCGATCTCTTCTTCGATCCTTTTAGAAGATTCCGTATCTCCATAGGCGCTAAGTCTGGAAAGAATGACCCAACGTCTCTCTTGGTCCATTGCGATCCCTGGAATACTTTTTTTCTGATCCAGTAATTCCTTTAAATAAGAAAGTTGTTCCGGGGATTTAGAAGTATTTTCTAATATTCTAAACCATAGGATCTGTTCTTGTTCGGAGTTTTGCGCTAATAAGGATTTTTCCTTAGCGATACTGTTTAGTTTATCGGACCAGGTTCTTTTTTCCGCTTCCGGAATATAATTGTCAATTACGGTGAGAGCTTTTGTGAGTATATGGCTGTTCCTGACGGAAAGATCGGGCTCTTTTAGCCCTTGATCCAATGCAAGTTCCAGGAAATCTTTGGGAGAAAGTTCCGCATCTCTTACCATCTGCCATAAACTTCCCCAGACAACTCTTCTGGAGAAACGATCCTTTAGGGTGTGCAGACTTCTTTTTAAGATAGGAAGCGAATCCTTGCTTAGGTAAGTTTTAGCATAAGCGAAGTCTTCCGTATTTAAAAGTAGAAGATCGGATTCTCCAGTATAATTTTCCTCTAATAGGGTTTCTTTACCTTTTACGAGTACTCTTTTTTTCCAAACTTCTTCCAGTAATCCGTTCTTTTCTCGGAATAATGATGCTTGTAGGGCATGTGTGCGCAGAAGTTCGTTAGTCGCAGAAGGTCCTTGCTGTAAAAATAATCTACCGTTTTGTCGAACTGGGCTGAGAGTGTTGACTCCGGTTGTTTCTAACCATTCTTTGCTCCAGCCTCTTATATCTATACCGCTGGTTTCAGACATACAGGAAAGAAAATCGTTTAATACTGTGTTCTTCTCCGCGTGTCTTTTGAAATAAAGCCTCATCGCATCCCGGAACTTTTCTTCTCCCACGTAATACATCAATTGGCGTAGGACGGAAGCACCTTTAGAATAAGAGATCCCGTCGAAATTGCTGATCGCTTCCAGAGTATTTTCCGCTTTTCCTGCGATAGGGTGGGTGGTGGAAAGTTGGTCTTCTCTGTAGGCCCATTCTTCTCTTACATAAAAATGTTCCAGCGCATCCGGGAAAATTTTTCCTTTGGACATGGAATAATAAGAAAGATAATCCGCAAAACTTTCGTTCAGCCAGAGATCGTTCCACCATTTCATTGTGACCAGGTTCCCGAACCACATGTGGACCATTTCATGATATACTGTGTTAGCTCTGTTTAGGTATTCAGAATAGATCCTAGGTCCTCTGAAAATATAACTTTCGGAGAATGTGACTGCTCCCACATTCTCCATCGCTCCCATATTGAATTCGGGTACGAATATCTGGTCGTATTTTCCATACGGATAGGGAACTCCGAAATATTCCTGCAAGAAGCCGAATGCTTCCTTTGTGATCGCAAATAAATTTTCCGCATCCATATACTTGGAGAGAGATTTTCTACAGAATATTCTAAGAGGGATCTCTCCGGCTTTATCTTCCCAAACCGCATAAGGTCCTACGATCAGGGAGAATAGGTACGTGGAAAATTTTTTGGTCTTATGGAACTTTATGTTTTTATAATTTCCTTGGGTTTCTTCCGATTTTGGGACAGTGTTATGGATATAAGTCCATTCGGAAGGGCCGGTGATCTCCAACTCGTAAGTGGCTTTTAGATCCGGTTGATCGAAAGAAGGGAATAATCTATGAGCTTCGAACGGCTCGAAGTCCGTATGCATGTATTCAGCTTTGTCGGAAGGGTCCGTAAATTTGTGAAAACCCGAGCCGCTATGATCGAATACATTTTTGTATTTTACTTTGAGTTCGTTTTTACCTTCCGATAATAATTCTCCAGGCAGGAAGAGTGCGGATTCTTTCTTTTCGTAATTTGTTTCTTCTTTGCCGTTTAGCCAAAGGATCTCGATCTTTTTAGAAACGAAATCTACTTTCAGTTTTCCTTTTTTGCCGCCGTTGTATACGAATCGGACCGTTGTTTCTCCCTCGTATTCTTGGGATCCTTTTTCCAGTTTTAATTTTAAGGTGTAGTCCACTTCGGAGATCTGTCCGGAGCGGAGCATTGCCTCTTGTTGGGTGAGAATATTGTCCATATTAAACCGTTATATCCTTTAGATCCATTTTTCGAAGCCGAGGTGCGATCGCGGTAACGATCCCTACGGTTAGTAGAGTGAGTGTTCCACCTATTACCACGGAAGGAACCAGACCGAACGCTTTTGCGGTCGCTCCCGATTCGAACGCCCCTAATTCATTGGAGGAACCTATGAATATATTATTCACTGCGGAGACCCTTCCTCTCATATGTTCAGGAGTATACATTTGAACGATCGTATGACGGATCACAACGCTTACCATATCGAAAGAACCGCTTACGATCAAGGCCGCACAAGAAAGGTAGAAGTTTTTTGAAAGTGCGAATACGATCATACAGACCCCGAAACCGAATACACTGCTTAATAAGATGATCCCTGAATTCGTTTTAGGAGGTTTGACTGCGATGAACAACGCGCAAAGTACTGCGCCGATCGCTGGAGCGGATCTTAAAATTCCGTAATATTCGGGACCCATACCTAAAACTTCTCTGGAGAATGTAGGAATAAGAGCTACCGCTCCTCCGAATAATACCGCAAATAGATCCAAGCTAATGGCACCTAAGATCAATTGGTGACCGAATACGAACTTCCAACCGGTTCCCAAACTTTTCCAGATGGATTCCTTTTCTCCCTGCTTTTCCGGAACGGGCTTGGAAGGAACAAGTAGCAATAAAAATAAAGAGAATATCATAATGCAGAAGTCAGCGAGATAAGCGGTCTGTACTCCGTTAAATCCGGTGAGAAGTCCTCCAAGCATAGGACCTAAAACCGCTGAACCTTGCCAAGCGACACCACTCCAAGTAGCCGCGTTAGGGAAAATTTCTTTGGAAACCAGCTGGGTTTGGAATGCAGCAATGCTAGGAGATAAAAATCCTCTGCAAATTCCGGAGAAGAATATCACCGAATAGATCGGATAGACCCAATATTTTTCGATTACCCATTCGAAACCGGGAAGAGTGAATAATAAAAGTAGAAAAGAGCTGAAAGTCAGGCCGCTTAAGGAAAGGAAGATGATCTTCTTTCTTGGGAAACTATCCACAACCAATCCGGAAAAAAGAGAAACTGCAACGTTAGGCACGAGCTCTGCGAATCCGATCAATCCCACGAAAAATGCATCGTGCGTGATATGGTCTATCTGCCAGAAAACCACAGTGGATTGCATAACGAATGAAAGTGTGACCAGGAATTTTCCGGCCAAAAAGTTCCTGAATTCAGGGACCTGTAAAGAGACGAATGGGCTCGTGCTTGCAGTTTTTGTCATGAGATAGTTCTACTTCTTCTTTTCTCCGTATTTTAAAAAGAATAATCCGAACGCTGCCACGACCATACCGTGGTGTAGGATGTTCTTTTCTAAAATTTCGGGAATTTTATTTAGAGGATATTGATACACTTCTATTTGTTCGCTTTCATCCAGATCTTGTCCTCCCGGATGAGGAGTTACATTTCTGGCGATATAGGTATGACACCAATTGTTCATGAAGGAAGGATTTGCGGAGACCTTTCCAAGATATTCCCAATCATCGGAAACAAAACCGGTCTCTTCTCTTAGTTCTGCCTGTGCGGATTCTAAAATTGAATTTTTTTCTGCGATACCGCCAGGGATTTCCAAACAATAAGAATGTAGGCCATGTCTGTACTGATCGATCAATATCACATTTTCATCGGAGGTGAGTGCAATGATATTCACCCAATCCTTGGATTCAATTTTGTAAAAATTTCCTGAGATCGTTTTATCCGGAGAAACTTTCGGAATGGAAACTAACTCAAAAATGGGAGTTTTGAATTCGGAAGTTCTTTTTCCTTCTTCCCAGAGATTGGAATTAGGTAGGTAATTTTCTGGGCGGAATTCTTGCATATCTGCGGTTTCTTCCAGTTTTTTGAAATCCTTTCAGATTCGCAAACCTTTGCCTGTACGCGGTTGACAAGAAGAGAAAAATCAGGATTATGTCGCTTATAGATGGGGTTCGAAAAACGGGATTTTTCGGATCCTGAGATTATTTTGCCCTCATAAAATCTGATGAAAGAAGATACAAATCAAAGTCTGGATCTGTTTTCCTATCTGGAAATTTCAGAACAAAAACCAGAGGAAACTGCGCCACAGGATCTACCATTGCTTAGCTTTGCAGAAGGTCCGCTGGTGGCAGGAACTCCCGCTTCTTCCACTCAGGAAGAAGTACAAGAGGAATCCTATGGCTCTTCTTTTTATGAAGAAGACGATATTTCGGAAGTTGAAACGGCGGAATTCGTTTCGACTCCAATGGAATCATCCACCGAAATCACAGACATTCCCGACCAAGCGACAATGGTAGGAACTCCAGATCAGTCTGAACTTTCTGAAAATCCGGTCTCGATCGATATTCAATCTGAGATCACTGAGGTATCGGACGAGATTTCGGAAGAAACTGTAGAAGTCTCCGAGACTACTGAAACTTCCCCCGAAACCGAATCTTCTTCCGAAGAAAAATCTTCCGCCCCGAAAAGAAAAAGAGAAGAAAGGCCAAAGGAGCCTCGGGACTCTGCTGCTATTTTTCAAAGTCTTTCTCCGGAACAAGCTCGCGCAGTCCAAACAGTTCATGGACCAATTTTGATTTTTGCAGGTGCAGGTTCCGGAAAAACAAGAGTGATCTCGAACCGTATCGCTCATATGATCCAGGACCATCATATTCCTGCGGGAAAGATTGTTGCATTGTCCTTCACAAACAAAAGTGCAAAAGAAATGGGAGAGAGGGTTCGTAAACTTATCCCTAGGAATTTATTAAAAGGGATTACTCTTTCCACGTTCCATTCTCTTGGGCTTGGAATTTTAAAAAAACATATCGAGAAGTTGGATTATAAACAACCTTTCCTACTTCTGAACCAAGCTGACCAGGAAGGTCTTGTAACTGGAATGCTTGTGGCCCAAAAGTTGGAGCCTAAACGACCTCAGATCATGGAAGTTCTTTCTAAAATTTCCAGGATTAAAAACTCAGGGCCGGATTATTTGGCGGATATGAGAACCTCAATGAATGAGGGAGATCTTTTGGCCGCTTCTCTTTTCCAACAATACCAGGACACTTTAAAGGAACAGAACTCGATCGACTTCGATGATCTTATCCTTCTACCTTCTAAACTTTTAAGACAGTTCGAAGAAGTGAGAGAGGAATACCATAAAAAGTTCCAATACTTTATGGTGGATGAGTTTCAGGACACGAACCCGATCCAATATGAATTCTTAAGAGCGCTTATGGGAGAATCGGACAATCTATGCGTGGTTGGTGACGACGATCAGTCCATCTACGCATTCAGAGGTTCAGATGTAAGTTTGATCTTAGGATTTGAAAACGATTTCAAAGGTGCAAGTGTGATCCGTCTCTTAGAGAATTATAGATCCACAGACATCATAGTCTCTGCGGCAAATTCTCTCATCCGTCACAATCTATCCAGAAGATCCAAGGAACTTTTTTCTAAGGTGCCTGGTGCCCTCAAAGTAAAGTATGTGGAAAGGGCCGACGAAAAAGACGAAGCGGAATGGGTGGCGGAAAGTATCCGAGAAGAGATCATCAAACAAGCTAGAAAAGGAAGCCAGATCGCTATCCTTTTCCGCACCAACTTTCAATCCAGACCATTTGAAGAAGCGTTCCGAGCCAGGGAGATGCCTTATAAAGTAGTGGGCGGTTATAACTTTTTCGATCGGAAAGAAGTCCGGGATCTGATCTCCTACATCCGTCTAATCGCGAACCAAAAGGACGACGCATCTTTATTAAGAATTATTAATTATCCGAAACGTGGGATCGGCTCCGGTTCCATTTCTCTTGTGCATGAAAAAGCGGCTCAAAACAAGGAATCCCTTTATGAGACATTATTCAGGGTATGCGAGTCCCCTGATTTTATTCCTGACTTGAACCGTAAAATTTCTTCAGAGATCTATAATTTCGTAAATCTGATCGAAAAGGCAAAGAAAAAGTTCTCTTCTTCTCCAAGGCTATTCTTCGCCTTACGAGAGTTAATCGCAGATTTGGGTCTGGAAAAAGAGATCGTGCTGGAAGAGAAAGAGGAGAAGGTCGCAAAGGCACGGATCTACAATATGTCCGAGCTTGTGAACATGTTGGCATTTTTCGAAGAGAATAATGACTCAGGAGAAAAACCCACTCTATTCGACTTTATCAACCGTTTGGCGATGCTAATGGAAGACGAACCGTCCGACGAGAAAGAAGACAATCGAGTACAGTTACTCACCATTCACCAATCCAAAGGATTGGAATTCGAGTCTGTTTATGTCGTGGGACTGGAAGAGGGGATCTTGCCTTCCGGAAGGGCCACTGTAGAAGACCAATCTGTGGACGAAGAGCGCCGTTTGATGTATGTAGCGATGACTCGGGCGAAGAGGCATTTATGCTTGACAGGTGCCGCTAATCGCCGCAAATTTGGGGAGCAATTGGCCTCCGAGCCCTCTCGCTTCCTTAAGGAGATAGATCCGGAGACTTTGGACTGGCTTTCCAATGAGGAAACCAGGCAACAGGAGACTAGTGATTTCCTGCAAGAACTTGAAAAATTGAAAATCGGATGAGAAAATGAGTAAATATCTGACAATACTGTTTATCGGAGCTCAATTCCTCCTCTACTGTGCAAGTACACAAAAAGAAGGGGCGGTTTCCGCCAATTTAGAGACCCAGGTCCGAGCGGAAATCAAGGGAATAGACCAGCAATTAAGCGATCTGCACCCTGAAGACAAAAGACGTTCCGAGCTACTCCTCCAAAAATCCAAACTTTTACTAAAAATCGAATCCTTCAAAGAAGCCTCTCTCGTTTTGAGAGAAGTGCAAAATTCCAAAGAAGGTCGCAATCTACAACATTTGGACCATTATTTAGGTTCTGCTTACCTTGGGATCAACGACTATGATAATGCTATCGTTCATTTCCGTAAGTCGGACAATGTGGATCGCGATTTTGAGTCTGTTACCCGCAAAAAAATGTGGGCAAAAGCCTATTTCGAAGATGAGAAATACGGCCAGGCTCTTGGGATTTTAGGCAGAGCTTCCAGAGAGAAAAACTTCGAAAAAGATCTATTCTACTATGAGACTGTAGTAGTCAGCTTTTACAGAATTAAGGAATACAAAAGATGTCAGTTGGTTCTGGAAGAGGGATTACAGAAATTTCCGGAAAGCCTAGTACTGAAGGAAACCTCGGAGAAAATCAGCCAGGTTCTCCAACGGTAATTCACCTCAAAATTTTAGTCCCGAAAAATCCATTATTTAAAAAGGACAGCGTTACGTTTCAGATCGCTGTCCCTCCTAAACTGTATAGATTCGTATCTTCTTCTTTTGAAAAGATACAGACTATTACTGAAAAACCTTCCTTTAGAAAGATCTCCATTATTATGGTTGTGATCTTCCTACTTTTAGCCGCGGCGAAAGAAACTGCAGAATGGTACTTTGTAAGAAGAGTTTTAGATCTTAGAGGGGTGAAGGAACTCACACGTGGATTTATCAACGAAGAATTAGACAGGGCAGTTACTCTAGGAGTAGTTGAATACGAATTCCCGAATCATGTATTTATAGAAGATCTAAAAATTTCCAGCGACGAGGACTTTGCTTCTCAGCGAATGATCTTCAAAGCGAACAAAATCGAATTATTATTAAGAGGTCTTTGGAAGGGACAACCTTCCGTGAAAGCGATCCGAGTGCGTAATGCACAATTGAGTATCGATTTGGAAGATAGGATCTCTGGCGAAATTTTGTCCTATATCCATAAGATCAATATTCCTGAGATCAGATTAGAAGATACAACAGTCACCGTATATAAAGGTGGCAAAGTCCTTCTGGAGAACGTGAAGGGGATCGATTTTAATATTCGAAAAGAGGACACTAAGATCAATGTTCAAATTTCGGATTCTTTATTTCCAATTCCAGGCTTTAGATACGTAAGCGGAAAATTCAGC
This sequence comes from Leptospira licerasiae serovar Varillal str. VAR 010, assembly GCF_000244755.1. Taxonomy (NCBI): domain Bacteria; kingdom Pseudomonadati; phylum Spirochaetota; class Leptospiria; order Leptospirales; family Leptospiraceae; genus Leptospira; species Leptospira licerasiae. Next base: position 18,945 of record NZ_AHOO02000013.1, read on the forward strand.
ACTGATATTGGAAGCAAGAATATGAATCTGGAAATTCTGTTTAAGAATGCAAAGGCAGAATCTTCCGGCGGTTTGTATTCCGAATTCTCCCAATTCTATCCTAAAACAGGAAAGATTTCCGGCCATGCAGTTTTAGAATCGGACGGAACTAATCTGAACGTCCAGGGTAAAACAGAATTTTCTAATGTAAAAGGTATCGTTTTACAGGAACTTCCTTTACAAAGCGAAGTTTGGGAATGGAAAGATATTGATCTGGAACATGAATGGACCCGCACTCAAAACGGAAATGTTTTCATGGAAGAGCATAAGGTATTCTCCGGAGAAGACAAACTCACTCTTATTAAATCTAAAAATGAAAAAGGACTTAAATCTTGGGATTTGAGTCTTACCGTCGAAGACTTGGATGATATCCGTAATTTTCTGCCTGTTTCTTCCGATTTGGAAACTCTCGGGGGAAGCCTGGATCTTCATTGGAAGGGCACCGAGACGGGAAGTTACGGGGACTGGATGAAGTCAGAGGCGAAATTCTCTCTCCAAAATTTTAGATGGAAGGATCCTTATTTGGATCTAGAGATCAAAGACGGAGAGCTTGGATGGAGCTTAGCTGGAATTTTAGAAGCAAAGTTAAAAGGAAAACAATTCGGTCTTCCTTGGTCTGCAAGTCTTAAGGGCAAAACAGGCTACAAAAAGGGAGTCAAGGGGGATGGGAGTTCCTACTTTCCTTTACAAGGAGAATATAATCTAGAGTTAGAGACTGATTCCATTGTTCTTTCTAACTTTTTTCCATTGTACGGATCGATTCGTCAATGGATTCGGGAAGATATCCATACTAGAATGGAAAAACTCATCCCTGAAATTAATTTCACAAGAACCCCTATCTATAAATACTTTCTAGAAAATCCTACAGGCAGTCTTAAACTTACTTCCAAGGAAGTAAAATGGGATCTTGGACTTCCGAGTATGGGTAAGCTGGATGCAAGTTTGAAATTTGCACCTTCCCAATCTAGGTTAGATGCAAGTATCACCGGCTCAGGGACCGCTAAATTGAATTCTTATTTTACTTATGGTACTGATAATCCTTATTTCGGAATAGATTTCGAGACGATCAATTTACCCTGGGGAGTTCCAAGCTTTTCTTTCTGCGGGGGAGATTTGGTCCCGGAAACTTTGGATTCCGACGGGAATATACGATTTAACGGAAATAATTTCTTAGACATTCACGATAGGATGTACATCACCATAGACAAGGTGAAACTTTCTAATACGATTTGGAAAGGTAAGGGAGAATTTCCTGTGCCTGTTCCTCCTAAGTTCGAGATGGGATTTGATTATTGGAATCCGGGAAGTCCGCCTAAAAGAAACGTTTATTGGAAAGGTGGTAATGTAAACGCAACTGCGAACTCTTATATTGATTCGGATTCCGTGAAATATTTTGTGACCGGAAATACTTATTCACTTTCCAGTGAATCCAATTCTGCGGTTCCGATCTCTGCGTTTGCATTTAAGATCAAGGAAAATAGTGCCGGTTGTGTGAAGGAGTAAGAGTTCCTACACGTTAGCAGGTTTTTCTCTTAGGAACTGTAAAATCGCTCGGCTTGCATTCTTAGAACTATGCTCTTCGCCTAAAGATTCTTTTACGGAACGGATCTCTTCTATCATCTGGTTTCTGTACTTTTTATTTTTTAGAATGGCCATAGTTTCTCTCACGGTTTCTTCCGGAGTACATTCCGCCTGTATGAGTTCCTTCACGGTTTCTTTTCCGCTGAGTATGTTAACTAACCCGATAAAAGGTGTGCGGATCAGAAGTGCAGAGATAAAATAACTGAGTAAACTGACCTTGTAAAGGATCACCATCGGTTTTTCGAAATATACGACTTCTAATGTCGCCGTTCCGGAAGTAACCAATACAATATCCGAAGCTTCAATAGATCTCAGAGATCGATCGAATAAGTATTCGATCTTGATGCCGGGGTGAGATTCTTCTGTTTCCTTGATTTTAGTTTGGATGAACTCTTCTTCTTTTACGTTGATGTTCGGGATCAGGAATCTAACATGTTTTTTTTCCGCTTCGGCTTCTTGGTGAATGAGTGCCGCGGATTGGAGTAATGTATCCAACATTCTGTGGATCTCTCCGGAACGTGAGCCTGGCATAAGTGTAATCGTTTGAAGATGAGTCGATTGCTTTTCGTCTACCGGGATGAGAGCTTCCTTTCGGATCTTCTCTTTAATCCTTTGAGCGATCGGATGTCCTACAAATACGGAACGAACTCCGTAATCATCGTATATCTTCTTTTCGAAAGGAAATAATACCAACATCAGATCTACTGATTCTTTGATCTTATAGATACGTCCGAAATTCCAGGCCCAGAGTTGTGGAGAAACATAAAATATCACTTTGATCCCTAACTCTTTAAGCCTTTCCGCTAATCTCAGATTGAAACCGGGATAATCGATTAAGATTGCGTGTGTGCAAGAGCGGGCCACTGCCTCATTTACCAATCGGTCCATAAGCGCTTTTAAGAATTTATATTTGAATAAGACTGCTGTGAAACCGATTACTGAAAGTTCTTCCATGTTTTCTATGGAATCGAAACCTTCTTCCAGCATTCTGGGGCCGCCTATTCCGAAAAAAGTGAGATCCGGATCGTGTTTTTTAAGTTCTTTTAATACTTCTGCGCCTAATAGATCGCCGGAATGTTCTCCAGCTAACATCATAAATACAGGAGAAGCGGGGGCGGAAATATTTTCCGTCCTGATTTTGTCTCCGGCCTTCTTAGGCTTTAGGGAGCTTTTTTTGGGTAGAGTTAATTTTCGAGACGTTGCCACGGCCGATGCTCAAGATATGAATTTTCAATTTTTCTGCAAGGTTAATAAATTCGGAAGGATTTACAATTATGGTCTCTCCTTCACGAACTGCGAGTGTATCGCAGTTGTTCTCGCTCATTACTTTTAAGGTCTCTACTCCTACTGTGGGAAGATCGAATCTGGGATCCTGGCTGGGTTTGGAACTCTTACACACTACTGCCTTTCTTTTTTTCGCGAAACTTCCGCCTCTTTTAATGGCTTGGTCCGTTCCTTCCACAGCTTCTACCGCTAATACGGATTTATCTACGACCACTACCGCTTGGCCTATATCCAGATGAGCGATCTTCTCCGCGTATTCCATTCCAAAGATCACATCTTCTACTTGTTTTTTGTCCAAGGCCCTTTTAGTATAACGTCCTTCAGGAAGTAGAAGGGATTTCAAATAAGTCTTTTGGGAAATGATATGGATGCCTTGTTTTTCAAAATCTTCCGCTACAGTTTTGAATATCGAATAGTCGTGACGGTTGACCATTCTTGCGAGTAGGGCGAGCGCCTTTAAGTCGAAGTTCAAACTTTTAAAGATGATCTCTTTTTTAACTTTTCCTAATAGAAGAAGTCTATCTATCTGATTTGTTTTGCACGCTTTTAACAGTCCGCCAATCTTTACGATCCTGATTGGTATCACTCTGTCCGGATAATTTCCAGGAGTGAAATCGGACTCCGCTATCGAAAGAAAAAAAGGATCTTCCCCGGCGGCCAGGGCTTCTTTCATGCCTATCTGAGGAAGATTTCCCCCTCCGGCTAGTATTCCTAAACGTCCCAAACTTAGTTGGAAGAAGAACCGGAGGAACCGGTGGATTCGGAACTTTTGGAAGAGGATTTATTATCTGTTACGTAGAATCCGGATCCTTTAAAGATGATCCCTCCTACATTGGAGATCAATCTATCTACTTCTCCAGTTTTACCGCATAGAAGACAGGTAGTTAAGGGATCGTCCTTCATGGATTGAAAATGTTCAAAAGTTTGTCCGCAAGCCTTGCATCTATAATCGTAAGTAGGCACTGATTTTCCTCGCTCGATCCTAGGATCAAAATAAAAACTTAAAACTAAACGCTGCCGCATTCGAATCGGATTTTTTATCCGCTTGTAGCAGACAGAGTTTGAATAAAACTCCCTCGGTAGAGGTAAGTTCTTCTTCAGGAGAGACTCCTTGTAATACGGCTTTTTCTCCTACTAATAGAGACGCCGATATCGTCTCATTTGTAGAAAAAATTCCGAGTTGGAAACGTTTCTTCCCGCCTGAGCCGAGTATATATTTGTTCCTATTGATGGAAATACTCTCTCTGTCAAGGTCGATTTGGTAAGCGGATTTCCACTCACCCGGTCTTCCGGAATATAGTTTAAAAATCGGAACAGGTTCCTCTCCGCTTAAACTTGCAGTTAAAAATTCCAAGGATCTAAAAGGTTCTTCCACAATTCTACAGATCTCTTTGTATTTTCCGGTTTTAGATCTATATAATACGATTCCGTAATCGCCATCCAACGCTAACTTTTCGGTAGGGATATATTCTCCATGAAATCCCGGAGGGATCTTATCTTCCGTCCAGAATGCAAAGTCCCAAGCTTGGCTTTTTTCGGATTGGGAGAATTCAGCAAATATTTCTTCAGCCTTTGCTACTGGATAAGGATCTTCTTCCAAAAAGTGGGAGAAGATCCAGCCGGAGATTTGTAACTCGGGAATATATACTTGGACCCAGTTCCCCTTTCTTCCTTGGACTGTTTCGGAACGAGGGTCTTTATCTAATGCGTAAAGTAAGAGTCCTTTTTTTAAACGTGCCTTACCGGGGTTTTCGGTCCCAGGCCCGCTCCTTAGATTTGTATTTTCTCCGGTGTTCTTAAATCTGGAACCGAGCAATGTAGAATCTTCTCTTACTGAAAGAAAACCTAATAACTCGGAAAGTTTGTTTTGATCTCCGTCTGAAAGTTTAGTCTCTCTTCTTAGGATTTTTTTCAGGACGGAGGAATAGGAGGAAATTCCAAGCGTAACCGGATTACTTCGGATGAGTTCTTTTAAATCACGCAAGAATAGAATATCGTCTTCCCATTCTCCTGCTATCTCTATTCTGGATAAGATCGCTTTTTGTCTCCAGTATCCACCCGGTCTGAGTTGTAGAATGAACGGATCTTCGAATACTGGGAATTCTCCTTTGGATTCGAGAGATTTGCCGGAGCCGATGCCGTTCTCTTTTTGGAGTCTTGCGGAAATTTTAGCCCTATCTTCTTCGTCTTGAGTAATCAGCTCCGCATTCAATCTAAGAATGGATTGTGAACCGTAAAAAAGATCTTCTGGAGTAGGGGAGGCGGACTTTTTTACAAGGGATATTACCTTCTCCCATTTTTCTTTTTTATAATATTCGTAAATAGTGTCAGAAGGTTTGGGCCAAAAGCGAACGGTGAGCCAAACGATTAGCCCGAATAATAAGATCCCGAATATAGAAAGGAAAAATCCGCGTTTCAATGAGAACTACGAAACCTATTAATCCAAGTGCGGAATAAGTTTTTCAGCATCCAGATCGAATCTTTCCAAAAGCATGTTCTTAGCGATATAGTATCTCATTAGATCTATATTAAAATTCACTTTTGCTTGAGTAAGGCTGAGCTGATCTCTTACCAAAGTATCCAAAGCGTTTTTAACGGCGACAGCATCCGCTCTTCCTTGTTGGAAGCTTCGGACTACTCCGTTATAATAGTTTTGGGTCTCTTTTTCGGTGACTATGGAGTTTTTATAAATTTTATAACTAGCTTCTAAGGAATCGATCCTTCCTCTTAGATCGTCTCTTACTTCATTCTTAACTTCGGTCTCTTTTAAAGTAGCCTGACGAACTCCGATCTCGGAGTCTCTTCTTCCTGCCGCAACTCCTTTGTCGAATAACGGATAAGAGAAACTTACTTTTCCGTTGAAGTCTTTATAACGTGCAGATTGAACTCCGTCAGTTGCGTCGGTATAATTTTTATCAGGACTTGTGATTGTTTGTGCCTGAGAAGAAGCGGACCCGGAAAGAGTTAGTGAAGGCAACTGATCACTTTTTGCGTTCTTTAGCAAAAGTTCCGCGATCTCTTTTTCTCTGACAGCGTTTAGATAATCCGCTCTCTTTTTGTAAGCGATTTCCAGATCCTTATTGTAATCAGGTTTTTCCGGAATTTCTTCCATTAAGTCCGTTTCTTCGGAAAGATCGGAGTCGCTTTCTAATTTTAAAGTACGGGCTAATTTTCTTTTTGCTTCGTCTTTTTGAACGACTGCAGTCTCTAGTTGGCTATCCGCTTGTGCGAGTAGAGCGTTCCATTGATTGACTTCGAAGCCTTCCGAAAGTCCTAAACCTTGTTTACGCACCGTAAGATTTCTAATATTACTTACGTTCTCTTTCAATCTGCGGAATGTTTTTAAGGACTGTAATTTAACCGAGTAGTCCCAGAAATCCACAAGAGATCCAACGATTGCTTCCGAGATCTGTAAAGAAACTTGGCTTTTCGCCATTTCTTTTTGGTTATCCAGGATCTTCTCTTGGTTTCTTCCTTTGTAACCGAAAGAGTTCTTTAATAAGTCTTGGGAAACTGTAGCAGTGATAAATCCGGTATAAAGAGGAGGAAGTGCGAGTCCCGCGAAACTTGCAGTAAGAGGATTACTTTTATCCTCGAAAGCGTTTGAGTCGAATCGTCTGTTTCCTGCCTCTAACTTGAAGTAGGTTCCGGTAGCGCGGATCGTTTTTTCAATCCCCCCTTTGATCGTATCATCGGAAGTTTTTGTTCCGGTAAAGACGTTGTTCTGGTTCAAAGGTAGAACTGTTTGTCTGAAACTTCCGTCTGCTACTAATCTCCAGGAATATTGTGATTCCGCTTTTAAATAGCTCGAATCGGTTTTTGCCAATTCGTATCTCAAGTTTTGCAGTTTGAAGTTACTATCTAGAGCTCGTTTGACTGTCTCTTCTGTAGTTAATTTCAAAACTTTTCCGGATTTATTCTCTTGAGAGAATACTCCGGAAAAACCTGAAAGAAGGATAAGGCTCGAAACCAAAAAGACGGAGATCGTCTTGCCGCTCAATGTATTGGTCCAAAAATTCCCGTTTTCTAATTTCATAACCTTTCCTCTCGATCTAAAGTATTAGATTAACCTAATGCTTTTTTCATTTTTTCGCCGACTTCGGCGATAGATTGGCAAACTGAAATGCCTGCATCCTGCATAGCTTTCATCTTGGAAGAGGCTGTTCCCATTCCCCCGCTGATGATCGCACCTGCATGCCCCATCCTTTTTCCAGGAGGTGCAGTTTGGCCCGCGATAAATCCTACCACAGGTTTTTTGACATTCGCTTTGATATAAGCGGCAGCTTCCTCTTCGGAAGTTCCCCCGATCTCTCCGATCATTACGATCCCTTTAGTTTCAGGATCCTCATTCAGAAGTTTGACAGCTTCTGTGTGATTCATTCCTGGAACAGGGTCACCGCCGATACCGATCACGGTAGATTGTCCTAAACCGTGTTGGCTAAGTTGAGCGACCGATTCGTAAGTTAAGGTCCCGGAACGGGAAACGATACCGATACTTCCTGCTTGGTGAATGAAACCTGGCATGATCCCCATTTTTACGTTGTACTTTGGAGAAATGATCCCTGGGCAATTCGGTCCGATCAATCTAGTCTTGGAATTTCTTAAAGCGCTATAGACCTTCAACATATCGTGTGTTGGAATTCCTTCGGTAATACAAACAACTAAAGGGATCTCATTAAAGATACCCTCTAAGATAGCGTCTGCTGCAAATGGAGGCGGAACGAAAATGATAGATGCGTTCGCACCTTCTTTTTCCATCGCGTCTTTTAGACTATTGAATACAGGAACTGCCTTACCTACTAAATCGGCCTTTTGACCTCCTTTTCCTGGAGTGACACCGCCGACCACATTGGTCCCATATTCGATCATCTGCTGTGCATGGAAAGAACCTTCTTTTCCGGTAATACCCTGTACTACGACTCTCGTATTGTTATCTACTAATACTGCCATGTTATATTAAGTTAACCTTATGTTATTTATTTAATGGCTTCCGCCACTTTTTTGGCCGCGGTACGAAGATCCTCTTCCGCGATGATGTTGAGACCGGATTCGTTAAGGATCCTTTTACCTTCTTCCGCGTTGGTTCCTTTTAAACGAACCACTAACGGAACATGGATATTTACCGCTTTAGCGGCCTCGATGATACCGTTAGCTACTCTGTCGCAGCGAACGATCCCTCCGAAAATATTTACAAAGATCCCTTTTACGTTCGGATCGCCTAAAATCAGTTTAAATCCGTTGGTGACAGTGGTAACGTTAGCGCCACCGCCCACGTCCAGGAAGTTTGCAGGTTCAGCTCCGGCAAGTTTGACGATGTCCATGGTTGCCATCGCAAGACCGGCACCGTTTACCATACAGCCGATGTTACCATCTAACTTAACATAGTTGATATTGTATTCGCTAGCTTGTACTTCTAAAGGATCTTCTTCGGAAATGTCCCTGAATGCTGCGTTTTCAGGATGGCGATAAAGAGCGTTCTCATCTAGATCCATCTTACAGTCGCCAGCAACTATCTCATTCTCTTTAGTCAGGATCAAAGGGTTGATCTCTAATAAAGATGCATCTTCTTTAATATAAGCGTTATAAACTGAAGTAAGAAGAGCTTTAAAGGATTTATGGGATTCGGTAGGAAGTCCAAGATCAAAAGCGAGTTGAGAAGCTTGGTTCGGTTGTAAACCGATGCCCGGATCAATAGCGATCTTTAGGATCTTTTCAGGATGAGTTTCGGCTACTTCTTCGATCTCCATACCGCCTTCGGTAGAAGCCATTACTATAGTTTTGCGGATCGCGCGATCTAATAAGATACTTAAATAAAATTCCTTAGCGATATTGATCCCTTGCTCAAGATAAACTTTAAGGACTTTTTTACCTTCGGCTCCGGTTTGAGGAGTGATAAGTTGCATGCCTAATATCTTGTCGATTGCGGCTAATGCGTCTTCTTTAGTTTTGGTGACCTTAACTCCGCCGCCTTTTCCTCTACCACCCGCGTGGATCTGGGCTTTTACGACGACAACAGATGCTCCCGTTTTGGAAGAAACTTCTTCATGGGCTTTCGCACCGTCTTCTTTTTTATCAATTACTACGCCGAAAGGAACTTTGGCGTTATGGCGTCTCAGGATTTCCTTGGCCTGGTACTCGTGAATTTTCATGAATCAACCTTGTTTTTTTGGATGTGAGTTCAGTTTGGAATGCTTTTTCTAAGGATTTTACCAGGAAGAATCCTGTCCATCCCCTTTCGGTAGGAGTTCCTACAAGCGATTGGAAATGAAGAATCAAACCTTGGTCCAAGTTTAAATTTTGGCCGCCTCTTTGCTTTGCAAAGACCGGGCTGCTACGGGCTCGGGCATTCGCCCTCGTCACTGCGTGACTAAAGCCCTCCGCATCCCTGGCGGGTTTTATCTCACGAAGAGCCGCGAAGGCGCAGAGGGCTTTCCTGTGCCAAACTCTTCTGCGGCAATACTTTGGAAGTTGGCTTAATATATTTTCCGTTATTACGATTTATTTTCTGTTATATTGTATTTTTGGACTGATTTTTAGGATCATTCTAAGCAGAAATGGCTAACTCGTGGCTATGCCGCGTTAGGAGAAATATACATGAAGGTGATCTATATTGGGCTGATTCTCGGCCTTTTTTCGGGGACGTTTGTCTCCTGTGATGGAGGTTCCGACTCCAATTCTGCTTTGGCGGTTTTGGCCGGGTTTGGTTCTTCCATTCCGGTCAGTTCTGCTTCGGATTTAACGAATGAGTCTGCAGCTTCTTATGATGATAATGAATGGGGGCTTGTAACTGCTTCTCGTTTGGAATCTTGGGTGAGCGATTGGCAAAACCAAAAGCCTGCTCATATCAGCGGCAAACTTGTGATCTTGCAAAGTAGTCTTGCGAATAATTTTTCAGCGGATACAAGCGGCAGATCTTATATCAAGTCAGATAATGCGAACGGAGTCTATGTGTATCATCTGGATGATTTCCAAGCTGGATTTCGTTTTAACCAGCAGAGAGATACCGGGCTTATTCGTAATTCGGTTCGTTACCAGGCTGATGGACAAACTATAGACCAATGGTTGAAAGTTTTCGGGATCAATTTGAATACCGATCTGGTTGTTTTCGCAGTAGGATCAGCGAACAATAACGGCACCGCTTATACGAACGGAAGCCAAACCCAGGATATTACTAGGGGGATTTATTGGCTTAGATATTGGGGAGCGGATATCAAACATCTAGCTATCCTGAACGGAGATATCAGAACCAATTTTACGAACGCTACTTATCTTTCTGCAAGTAAGGATGTGGCTCCGAATGAAAATGGAAACTTTAGCGTTAAACAACTGAGAGTAGATAATACTATCATTACTCTTACCTTAGAAGATATCATTAAGATCGCTAAGAATAATGGAAGTGCTTCTATTGGCGGGTTAACAGGCACACAGATCATAGTGGATGCAAGACCTACCGCTCAGTACGATCAAACTGTTGGAATTACGAATGCAGGGGCAAATCATATCACTACTGCTTGGAACGATTCCGGTGCACCTACTGCGGGTGTAAGTGGAACTCCTAAAAAATACGTTCTATTTGAAACCAGGATCAAAGGTGCAAAAACCTTTCCTTGGGCTTCTCTGTTGGATACCTCTGCGACTGGCTATAGATTTAAGGATAAGGTAACTCTTGCTGGGATCTTTGCGAATACCGGAACAGGTGGAGCAGGATACACTGCGGGTGCGACTATCGTTTCTCAGTGTAGAACTAACTTTGAAGCACAGGTAAATGGGTTTGTTTCTCAGAATATATTAGGATATCCTACTGTATTTTATGACGGCTCTTTAGTGGAATGGACTTCTCTTGTTGCGGAATATCCTGACTCTACAGAAGGAACTAGTTTTAATAAACTTTCCTTAACTTCTCCTTTCAGAACTGATACTTCTGATTTGAGTTATGCTCCGAGTGGGATCATTAATTATAATTCGTATTCTTCCGGAGGAACAGGAAACCCTTATGTGACTGTGGCTCAGGCGGATATTAATCCTTCTTCCAACACTACACGTAAGGCGCAACTGGAAGATAAGGCTTATAAGTATTAAGTTTTTGTTGTGCTCTGGGCCTTTGTGACTCTGTGTGAAATTGAAAAATTAGAATTGTCACGCAGAGGCACGAAGCCGCGGAGATTATGGGTCTGGTTCGTAGGAGTTCCTACAGTAGAAAACTCTCGCGTCTTTGCGACTCTGCGTAGAATCACTTTCTTATTATATAGAAGAAAGAATTGCCAGGTCTAGAGAGTAAGCTCCGCCACCTACGATTGAGAGTGCGATCGCAAGTCCGATAGCCAATACTTGGAATTCGTAACCTTCTCCTTTTTGAGCTCCGAACCAGTTCATGAAAAATCCATGCTCTCTGTGAACGAGTAGGGCCGCTCCAAGCATAATAATACCGATGCCGATTGCAGATACACGAGTCAATAGTCCGAGGATCAAAGCTACTGAACCGAATGATTCACCGATGATAACTAAGAATGCGATGATGCCAGGAAGTCCTGCAGTTTGAGTAAAATAACCGTAGGTTCCTTTGAAGCCGTAACCGCCGAACCAACCCAATAATTTTTGGGCGCCATGTGGGAAGATTACGATCCCGAGGGTTAATCTTAAGACCAGTGGGACGATATCGTTGCTGGTTGCTAATAATGTTTCTAACATTTTGAATACTTCCTTCTATTAATTTAGGAATTAATAGTTTAATATTAAAGTATATTACTTTGAATATGAAGTATTTCTTACAAGTTTTTTTCACTTAGGTCGGCCAAAAACCGGAAAATTTTGCAGGTAGGAACTCCAGGCGTAGGCCTTCCTATAACAAACTGTCAGCAATCGTCGATTCAGTTAGATTTTTCGACTTTTAGAGGTAATCAATATATGATTCTATGGCACAGTTTATTTACCCGAATTTTTCGTAAAATTCAATATAACAGAATTTAATCTGTTATTTATGAGAATGAGATTTGGGATGGTCCTGAGGATCTTTCGATAGATTCGGAAAAGATCGGGAGAGAAGATGTCTGAACTAGTCCATTTAATAATCTCCTTTTTATTTTTAGGATTCATTTTGGGCTTTCCGTGGCTTGCAGGTAGCCTTTCCAAAAAATACAAATGGCTAGGCTTTTTAGGTCCGGTCGTTTTATGCTACGCCTCCGGAATTTTCTTAGGTAATTTAGTCCCCAGCGAATTTTTACCTAAGAAAATCGCGGAAACAGTTTCCGAAATCTCTATCCCGGTCGCGATCCCACTCTTACTTGCTTCTTCCGATTTTGGACGAGGGATCAAAGAGGCAAGACTTGCGTTATTTTCTTTCCTTCTTTCTTGTATCGCGGTTGCGATCTCTTCCGTTTCTGTGGGATTTTTACTCGGTTCCTTACATCCTGAATCTTCCAAAATAGGCGGGATGCTTGCAGGTTTGTATACGGGAGGAACGCCGAATTCAAATGCTATCGGCTTGGCATTGGATACCGGCAAGGCAACGATCGCACTTGTGAACACTGTGGATCTACTTATCGGTGGGACTTATCTTTTATTTCTACTTAGTTTCTCTAAGAAAGTATATTCTATTTTTCTAAAACCTGAGATTACTATCGGAGGAGAAGATGAAGCTCCTTCCGAAATACAAGTTTCTCCTAAAAATCCTGCGATACGTTTGTTAATCGGAATACTTCTATCCGTTTTGGGGTTAGGCGCTTCTTTCTGGATCTCACAAACGATTTTAGATACCGCTTCAGCACCTTTAATTCTCTTGGGGATCACTACATGGGGGATAGGGATCTCTTTTTCTAAAAAAGTGAGAAGTTTGAATACTTATCCGGTGGGATATTATTTTATTCTAATGTTCTCGGTTGCTATTGGGTTTTTGGCCGATTTTGGAAGTTTGGTAAAAGGGGCTTCCGGTGTGCTCTTGATCGTGCTTGCTACCATGTCGATCGCGATACTTCTTCATTTGATTTTCGGGATTTTGTTTCGGATCCCAGTGGATACTTGGATTATCACCTCCGTTTCCAGTATTTATGGTCCTGCATTTGTGCCTTCTGTGGCGGCTGCAATCGGGAATAGAGGCGTTCTGATCTTAGGGATTTTGACTGGACTTATCGGTTATGCGGTCGGGAATTATTTGGGTTTGGCAGTGTATTGGTTCTTAGCGCGGTGAGACACGAAGGCACAGAGAGAGTTTTTGCAAAGGTTAAAGTGTATAATTTTATCAAAGAAAGCTTGCGCTGCATGATTTTAGTGATTCTCTTGCCGGATGATTTCACATTTCCGCAGGTTCATCGATTGGGTCCAATTAAGCAAACTCACACAAGGTCTCAACGATCACGAGGCACGGGCTATGCGTATCACTGGATCTACACAGTTCATTATGTTTTCAATCCCGGCATTGCTATCAGTAGCAGTTTATTTTACTGAGCCTCCCGAAACACATCTATATTCCTATTCCATGACCATCATCTTCCTGATTATTCTGGGGATTGCCCGATACCTCCTGACTAAGCGGAGTCTCGCGGCCGCAGCGGTTATGACGCTTGTAGCGATGAATTATCAATTTGCTGTTCTAACACTCGCGCAAGCAGACGACCCTGCGCCTCTTGGATTTTTGATCAGTTCTATTTTACCATTTCTAATGATCCCTCGTTCACGGACGAAAACCATTTGGAGCCTTGTGATCATTCCGGTAATTCTCTTCCTGGCCGCTCAGTATTATTATAGAGTATTCGGCGGCTCGGCAATCTTCGGTCCTCCTAGATGGGTTGTGCCGGCAGATTATTTGATGCCCCCACTTACTCTTATGTCGATAGTTATGGTTTTCATCATTTATCAGTTCGTAAAGGCGGTCAACACCGCCGAGGACAAACTGTCAAGGGAACACGCTCAGTCAGAGAAACTTTTGCTTAATATTTTGCCGAGAGAAGTGGCCGACGAATTAAAAGAGAAAGGGATCAGTAAACCTCGCCATTTTCCCTCTGCCACTGTTTGTTTCACTGATTTCGAAGGTTTTACTAAAATTTCAGAATCATTGGAACCGGGCGAACTCGTCGCGGAGTTAGATCGATGCTTTTCGTATTTCGATAGTCTGATGGATCGATACAAGCTTGAGAAACTTAAGACCATCGGTGACAGTTATATGTTTGTAGGAGGCATTCCGAATAGCAGTTCTACTCACGCAGTGGACTGCGTGCTTGCAGCACTCGAGATCCAAGCATTCATGAATCAGATGAAGGAAATTAAAGCCTCCCAGAATCTTCCTTACTGGCAGCTTCGATTGGGAATTCATTCCGGAGACTTGGTGGCAGGAGTCATCGGAGAGAAGAAGTTTGCCTACGATGTTTGGAGCGATACTGTAAATACTGCGAGCAGGTGTGAATCTTCCGGTGCAACGGGTAAAATCAATATCTCGGGTGCTACTTATAAGCTTGTTAAAGATTTTTTTGATTGTGAGTATCGCGGTGAGGTAGCCGCAAAGCATAAAGGTAATATCGATATGTATTTTGTTCACGGACTCCTACCCGAATTGCACAGATCAGGGGAACCTAGAGTGCCAAACTCCGAATTTGAAAAGCGTTATGCAACTTTGCGCTCAAGTATGGAGAAGGCCGAAGCAGCGGATGCCAGTTGATGGGGATTTTGTTCGATTTGTTGGAATTCCAACAAGAATTGTGAATGAAAATTTGGATTGTAATTTAGGGAATTTTCTTGTATGGGGGAATGGCTTCTCCCACAAGCCCACCTCCTCCACCCGAACTCGGGTGGGGGCGCCCCCCATCTCAGTGTAGGAGTTCCTACATGCGACTTTGAACTCTGGTACTTAAAGATTTTTTAATATTTCTCGGATCAGTTCCCCGGTATCGGTAAAACTTTGTCTTTTTAGGACCTTCTCTACTTCCTTGAGAGCGGATTTGTCTTCGAAGCCAAGTTGCACAAGCGCTTGGATTGCGGTTTCCTTGAAACGGTCTTCCGGAGAAGGGAGTTTTTCTTTGGAAGTTTCGGGTATAGATGGATCTTCCGAGCCTGCTTCTAAAAACAACTCCAGTTTTTTAAGGTTTTGTTTTACTTCGAAAAATATTTTTTCGGAAGTCTTGGCTCTTACTTTCGGGATTTTCTCCAGATCTTTTGCTTCGCCTGAAGAAGCGATCTTATGTAATTCCCATGGACTGAAGAAGGAGAGTACTTTGAGCGCGGTCATTTCTCCGATCCCATGCAGGCCTTTCATTACTTTAAAAAATTCTTTATCTCTTTCCTGTAGGAATCCGAAAAGTTTTTGTCCTCTTTCGTTGATGGAATGGTAGATATGAAGTCGGACTTCTTTTGCGGAAGTTTGAAATTCTTTCAGTTCCCAGTAAGTTTTGAATGATATTACGATTTCGTAAGTCACTCCGTGAACATCCAAATTCACGGAGCCTACTTCCAGTTTTCGGATAGAACCTTGTAGCCCGGAGATCATGTCGGAAACTTTAAAAAGTGATGCCTGCGGAGGCAATCATTTCCACAAATCCGAAATTCTGTGTGGCGCGGTCTTTGGATTTTCCGTTGGTGTAGATGCTTGTAAGATCTATATATCCGCCTTTCGCCCCGAATTCAAAGAAGAAGGATTTGAATAAGTCGATCCTGAGTGCAGAATAGCCGGAGACACCGTATCCGGAAAGGTGGAATCGATTATTATGGCCTTCTCCGAAAAGTCTCACATCACTTCTGCAAACCACAGGACCCCCTCCAACAGAGCCTACTAAGCTAAGTGCATTCTCTCCATTGGGAGAAACCCAGAGTGGGGCTACGTAGCCGACATCCACAAATAGATAGTTGAGTCCGTCTGTGTGTTCGAATTTCAGAAAATCCGGAGTGATATTGATTGTTTCTCCTCCGTGATATCCTGCGAACTGATTTATATTATTCGGAAATAATAATGCATAAGGAGCGGACTCGAAAGAAGTATGAAGTCTTGCCCATTGTATCGCAAGCGGATCGATGTAACCGCTTATATTCGCAGCTTGTCCTCTTGACATTACGTATTTCATGTGATCCTGTCCGAATGCAATGAACAGATTGTCGGTGAGATAATATGTAAGTTTAAAATTGTATTGGGGAATTTCCCAAAGGGAAGGATTCAGATAAACGTCGGTGGAAAATTGTTCCGGTTTGTCCCGAGCGACCACGTCTTTCAACGTGAAATGATATCCGGGTCCTTTGAAGTTGATATCACTCTGGGTATAAGAATCTCGATTGTAACCCCATTGGAAGGACCATCTGCCTTTTCTTTGGTCCACTCTTCTTTCTTCTTTTTTTGATTGTTCAGGCTGAGAGTCTGTTTTTGCCTGGGCCATACTGAACGGATAGATTTTTTCTTCTCCCCCAACGGCGAACATAGAAGTGGAGAAGGTGAGAAGTATTATAATAACATAATGCGTAAAGAATGACGCTTTAGTTTCGTATCTCATTTTTAGGGAAAGCCTCCGGGGACACAGTTCTATGCCAGAATTCAGGAATAGTTCCGGGAGGCTATGTTTTTTCTTAGGATAGATATTTCCAAATCAATCTAGGTCTATCCCGCTGCCTATAGTCCAAGGTACAATTTTGACTCCGTCCTTACTTCCCCAAGATATCCCGTCCGTAGAAGGGTAGAGTCCTTTTGTATCCGGAGAAACAGGGAAGGATAGCCTTTGTTTAAGGTCCAACATGGGCTCTTTAGGCAGATCGTCCCCTAAAGGAAATGTCCCCCAATGAATAGGTGCAAATGACTTTGCATTCAAATCCTTAGTTGCAATCAATGCTTCCTCGGGTCCGATATGCGCGTATTTCATAAACCATCTGGGCTTATAGGCGCCGATAGGAAGAAGTGCTAGATCCACTGGCTTACCCAAACGTTCGGAGATATTTTTGAAATGAGAAGAATATCCTGTATCTCCTGCAAAGTATATGATCTTTCCCTGAGCTTCTATGGAATAACTTCCCCAGAAGTATTGGTTCGTGTCGGAAAATCCCATTCTACTCCAATGATGCGCAGGAAGAAATGTGATCTTTACGGAATCCTTGCCGCTAACCTGACCCCACTCTTGGGAAACTGTAGATCCTAAATTTTCTTCTTCCGAAAATGATTTCATTCCGGACGGAAGAAGTATCTGCAGGTTCGGATTTCTACTTCTCAAATACCTTAATGTATCCCGGTCCAAATGGTCCCTGTGTGCATGGCTCACGACTACGAAATCCACAACAGGAAGATCCTCTTTTGGAATAGGAAGTTTGACTAGTCTGCCTACTAGGATCGGGGCTTCAAAGATAGGGTCTGTCAGAACATTAATCGTTTTTCCATTGAAGGTGGAAGAGATCCAAACGGTAGCATGTCCGAGCCAAACTACTCTGACTTTTCCTTCCGGAGCGATTATATCCTTAGAGTTTCTTTCTAAGACTGTAGGAAGTTCTTCAGTAAGTCCTGCTACTGCCGGAGGATCCTTAGGGCCGAAAACCTTCCAACGCAGGATAGTTAAAGGAGACTTTCCCTGTAATTCTTCATCCGGATCTAAATTATGATATCTGCCCTCTCTATAATTGGGGGACTTTATTCTGTCCGGATCCAATGGAAAACAATAGAAGAATGAAATTGCGAGTAAGAGAGTCGCGGAATGAAATATTAAACTCATATTGTTGTTTTGGACCTCTTGTAGCATTTTTGGAGCCGAATTTTTTCCGTTTAGAATAGAACTGGATCAATTTATTTCTATTCTTACGGGCATTATGAGAGATAAACATTTTTTTTCAAACCGACCGATGTCGCCGCGACTTAGTGTAACAGGTTGCTTGCAGAAAATTCCACTCTCATCCGTTCTATCCTAAATGGAAGCTTCTATACAGATCAGAGACCTGCCATTTGCGAAAAATAGAATACTTTCGCTAACGGTCTTATTTTTATTTATCAGTTTCCATTTTTTGTTACCATTGGGACTCTTTAGTGGAAGCATTCCTGATTGGGTCGCTTGGTTTTTTGCTGCCGTTTTAGCGCCGGTATCTTATACCTTTTGGAATCTGATCCATGAAAGTATACATGGGAATTTTTCGAACGAAAGAAAACAGAATCATTTTTGGGGAAGGTTTCTTTGTATCGTGTTCGGAGCTCCTTATTCAGTTCTGAAATGTAGTCATCTGATGCACCATAAGTTCAATAGGGAACCTGGTGATCGGATAGAATTTTATGATCCAGATTCAAAAAAGCCAAGATGGTTCCAAAGTTTGAATTATTATTTTAGAATAACGATTGCCACTTACATTTTCGAAGTGGGGACAGGGCTCTTACTTTCATTACCTTCTCGTTGGACAAAGCCGATCGTGGATCGTTTCATTGAGTATCCTATAGAAGAAGGTTTTTTTAAGTGGATCTATCGTCCTGAAATATTGGCGGAATTACGAAAGGATATATTCTGGATCTTGGCATTTTATATTCCTTCTTTCTTGTTGTTTGGAAAAGATTGGCCTTTGTTGGTATTCCTACTTCTAAGTAGGTCCTTTTTTATATCATTTTTCGATAATGCATATCATTACGGGAAAGAAATTAATGATAAAAATTCGGCCTTTAATTTAACTCTACCGAAAACGGTAAGCGCATTCTTTTTACATTTTAATTATCATAGGATTCATCATAGATTCCCGGGATGTTCCTGGGATCGACTACCGAAACAAATGGAGGTTTGCGGAGAAACCTGGGACAAAAGTTTTATAAAACAAGCATGGAGCCAATGGGGCGGGCTCTTAGAACCTTTGGATGGAAAAATTTCTAAATAAAAAAACATATGAGAACAATAATACAATCTTTCATTCACAATAGACTCTTCATGTATTTGGGGGTTATATTCATTTTTGCCGCGGGTGGAATGTCGCTTTGCGGTTTGCGCAGGGACGCTTTTCCTAATGTGGATATGAAGCAGCTTGTGATCACCACTAAATTTCCCGGAGCTTCTCCTGCGGATGTGGAATTACGGGTAACGTATCCTATCGAGGAAAAGATCAAAGAGATAGACGGTATAGATGAGATCCGTTCCTTCTCCCGTAACTCCGTTTCCGATATTGACGTTCGTGTGAGCTTAGAGGAGAAAAATCCGGAAAAAGTTTTGGATGAAATCCGAAGAGCCGTGGATAACGCAATCTCTGATTTTCCTCCTCAGGTTACTGAAAAACCTAAAATTACGGAAAGAAAATCAGGCTCCTTTCCGATCATGGACTTCTCCGTTTATGGCGGTAAAGACGAGATAGAACTACATACGATCGCGGAATTTATAGAGCTGGAGCTGGAAAAGATCCCAGGGATAGCCAGAGTGGATGTATTCGGAAAACGTGATAGAGAATGGCATATCCTCGTAAATGCGGACAAATTGAAACAATACCAATTGGATCTTTCCGATATCACAAGAACGATCCGGACTAGGAATATAAATCTACCTGCAGGTTCCGTGGATTCGGAAGATGCATTCGATCTAAGAATCGACGGAGAATTCAAACAACCCTCCGAAATAGGAAAGATCCCGGTTCGAACAAATGATATATTCTCCACTGTGCGTATCGGAAATTTAGCAAGGGTAGAAGATACTTTCGAATATCCTAGATTTCTTGCGATCGCGAACGGGCAACAGGGGTTGATCCTTTCTGTGATCAAAAAGGAAAGAGCGGATGCGATAGAAGTCGCAGAGAATGTCCAAGCTAGATTAAAAGAACTGGAAAAAATCTATCCGGAAGGAATTAAAACGTTCAAATTAAACGACGAGGCAAAAAGGACCAAGAACAGGTTGAATGTGGTTTCTTCGAACGCGCTCATTGGATTTTTGATCGTATTCGGGATCTTGTTTTTATTCTTAGATTTCAGAACCGCTACTCTGACTTCTATGTCATTACCTCTCTCGATGTTAATGACATTCGCAGCGCTTCCTTTCTTTGATGTTTCCTTTAATATGATCTCTATGATGGGACTCATCATCTCGCTCGGGATGCTTGTAGATAACTCCATCGTAATTTCCGAAAATATTTACACCTATCTAGGTGAGAAGATGGATAAAACATCCGCAGCCTTGAAAGGGACCACAGAGATGTTAGTGCCGATCTTTGGATCTTACCTCACTACCGTGGCTGCATTTCTTCCTATGCTCTTCATGGCGGGGATCATGGGAAAATTTATCTGGCAGATCCCTCTTGTGGTGATCATTGCATTGACTGCAAGTTTGATCGAATCCTTCTTATTTCTTCCCGCTAGAATTGCCGCATTTGCAAAAACTCCGGAAGAACTAAAGAAGTCCTCCAATTTTAGAAAATCCTTAGATACATTCTTTGCAAGAATGGAGGAAAGGTTTACCGATTTTGTGGCTTTGATGATCCGAAATCGGAACAAATCTTTCTTTGCGATCATACTGATCGTTATGGGTTCTTGTGGAGTCATGTCCCAAATGGACTTCATTCTTTTCCCGAAAGAGGACATCGAGATCTTTTTAATTAAGGCGGAGTTTCCTCCTTCCTCTCGTATTTTCCAAACTAGAGAAAAGATGAAGTATATGGAGGAGATCTTGAAAAAGATCCCTCCTAAAGAATTGGTGAGTTATTCTACAAAAATCGGAGTTCAGCAGACTGATCCGGATGACCCTTTATCCAGATTCGGAGAGAATTTAGGCGTAGTAATGGTCTACTTAACCCCGGAATCCAAAAGGGAAAGAAAGGCTTCGGAAATATTAGCTTCTATCGAGGAAGATATTCGAAAAACTCCGGGACTTTCCGACGTTTATTTGGAAGAAATGGCGATGGCGCCTCCGATCGGAGCGCCGATTACGATCGGAGTACTCGGAAAAGATTATGAAGTTCTCAAAAAAGTTTCCGCTGATCTACAATCCTTCTTAAAGGGGATCAAAGGGGTACATTCGGTTCGGGACGATTACAGGAACGGACGAAAACAGATGTATATCCAATTGGACGAAGGTTTGGAAAGTTTTACCGGAGTATCCACCTTCTCCGCTGCTAATATGCTAAGAACTGCATATGATGGAGAAAGAGCGGGTAACGTCCGGCAAGGTAAGACTAAAATATATCTGAGAGTGATGTACGATAAGAACTTCCGTAAAAATCCGGAAGAAGTAAAAAGTATTCCCCTTAGGAACAAAGCAGGGAATATCACAAATCTTGCCAAAATTTCCAGAATGGATCTAAAAGATTCTCCTGAATTACTTTCTCATAGGGATTTTGAAAGAGCGGTCACAGTGAACGCAGATATCAAGATCGAAACAGGAATGACCTCCAGAGAAGCGAATCAAAAGGTGATCGACGAATTCAAACCTTTGATCGAAAGACAATACCCTGGAGTTTCCATTGTATTCGGCGGAGAGGAGAAGGACACACAAAGATCCATGGCCTCGCTTGGAAAAGCTGGACTCATCGCTTTACTCGGGATCTTTATCATTCTTGCGTTAACTTTGCAAAATGTGGTAAGGCCACTTTTGATCTTGAGCACAATTCCGTTGGGATTTGTGGGGATTGTATTAGGATTTGTGTTGTCCGGAAAAGCATTCAGCTTTCTTGCTTTGATCGGTATCATCGGACTTGCAGGGGTCCTTGTGAACGCATCCATCGTATTAGTGGATTGTATAGATTCTATACGTAAATCATCTAATGCACCTTTGGATGAGATCTTAGTCGAGGCTAGCCGCAGAAGGTTCCGTCCGATCTTACTGACTACCTTGACTACAGTTGCAGGACTTCTCCCTACTGCTTACAGTGTGGGGGGATCGGATCCAGTACTAATTCCGATGACCCTAGCATTAGGTTGGGGACTTGGATTCGGGACTCTGGGAAGTTTACTCTATGTTCCTGTAACACTTTCAGTGTTCAGTCATTTGAGAGCTAAATTAGGTTTTACATCGAAGCCAGTAGCTAAGCACCATTAATATAAGAGGCGCAGAGGATAATAGAGTCGTAATAATTTTTGGCACGCAGGGACGCTAAGACGCAGAGAAAATTTGGATTTTAGTAAATCCTAACTCTGTGGCTCCGCGACTCTGCGTGGGAAAACGCTGCGTCTCTTTCTCTATGAACTCAGCGTTCTCTGTGCGAAACCTCCCTTAATTCTCTTGCCTCCGATCCAGGTCGAGTCAATCTGTCCAGAAAATGGCGTACGAGCATAAGAATATCCTGGATACGGACCAGTTCTCCAAAGAGGATCTGGACTTTTTAGTCGAGAGAACTCGAGAGATGGAAAGGCTGGTGGAGCAAAATAAGGCCTTTGGTATTTTAGAAGGCAAACTTCTCGCTTCTCTTTTTTTTGAAGCATCTACAAGGACCAGACTTTCATTCGAAGCTGCCATGGAAAGATTGGGGGGAAGGGTAATCTCTACGGTAGGTTTCCAATTTTCTTCCATCTCTAAGGGCGAGACCTTATACGATACCATGAAAATGGTAGAGGCTTACGCAGACATTGCAGTGATCCGACACCCTGTGGAAGGTTCCTCTCGTATTGCGGCAGGCGCAGTCAAGATCCCGGTCATCAATGCGGGAGATGGGGCAGGGCAACATCCCACTCAAGCACTTCTAGATCTATACACGATCATTTCTGAAAAAGGAAAATTGGACGGACTCACTCTTGCATTTATAGGAGATCTAAAATATGGAAGGACGATCCATAGTTTGATCAATCTTCTTCGCCATTATAAAGTTCACTTATATCTGATTTCTCCTCCTGAACTTTCTCTTCCAGAGTCTTATAAGAAGGGGCTTGCAGGATTCCCTATCACTTTCGAAGAATCCGACGATATAAAAAAAGTTTGGGAATGCGATATCGCTTATGTGACTCGCATCCAGGAAGAAAGATTTCCGGATCATAGAGAATACGAAAGATTAAAAGAATCCTTCAAGTTGAACAAAGAATTGATTCTTGCATCTAAAAAAGAGACAACTGTTCTTCATCCTCTCCCGAGAGTGAACGAACTTTCTACTGATGTGGATGATCTTCCGAACGCAGCATACTTCCGTCAGGCAAAATACGGAGTGGTGAGCAGAATGACGTTACTCTGTCTTTCATTAGGCGTTCGTTTTTAAACGGAGTACAATGGAACGTAAGATCTGGACATACGAAGAAGCCCGTAAAATTCTGCCCTATGTCCGATCCATTACGGAAGAATTTTACGAAGCCGTAGGCAAAGTTCACCAAGAACTGAAAAACGGTTTATACCAAGAGAATGAACAAGAAGCCAGGGAAACCAAAGTTGAAGAACTATTGGTGGATTGGTCCGGAAAGATCCGGGAACTTGGGATAGAAGTCAAAGGGCTTTGGCTTGTGGACTTCGACAACGGAAAAGGTTATTATTGTTGGCATCTGGGAGAAGAGGATCTTCTTTTCGAACACGGATACGACGAGGGTTTTGCAGGACGCAAACCGATCCAAAACATAGACGAGGATTACGAATAATTCAATGGCGAATATAAACGAAAATTATCTGAAACTAAAAGCGGGATATCTTTTCCCGGAGATTGCAAGAAGAGTAAAAGTTTATTCCGAAAAACATCCGAATACAAAGATCATTCGACTTGGAATAGGGGACGTTACTCTTCCATTGGCTCCTGCAGTTGTGGATGCACTTGTTTCTTCTTCCAAAGAGATGGGGACTCCGGAAGGATTCCACGGATACGGACCTGAACAAGGATACTCTTTCCTTCTCAAAGCGATCGCAGATAATGATTATGCTCCTCTTGGCGTAAAACTGGACGAGAGCGAAATTTTCGTATCTGATGGATCCAAATGCGACTGCGGAAATATCCAAGAAATATTTTCGCAAGATGCAAAGGTCGCGATCGGAGATCCAGTATATCCAGTCTATGTGGACACTAACGTAATGGCGGGAAGAACAGGAGAAGCGGGGCCCGACGGAAGATATGCCAACCTGATCTATATGCCTTCCACAAAGGAGAATGGATTCCAACCTGATTTCCCGAAAGAAAGACCGGACCTGATCTATTTATGTTTTCCTAATAATCCAACCGGCACAGTAGCCTCTAAAGAATCACTCAAGGCTTGGGTGGAATACGCTAAAAAAAATAATAGTATCATTCTTTACGATTCCGCATACGAGGCATTTATCTCGGAACCGGGAGTTCCTAGATCCATTTACGAGGTAGAAGGAGCAAAAGAAGTGGCGATAGAATTCCGCTCCTTCTCCAAAACCGCAGGATTTACTGGACTTCGTTGCGCTTACATAGTAATCCCTAAAGAATTAAAGGGAAAAACAAAAGACGGCGGGGAAGTTTCCATAGGACAACTATGGAGCAGAAGGCATACCACAAAGTTCAACGGCGTTTCCTATGTGACCCAAAAAGCGGCAGAGGCAATCTACTCTCCTCAAGGCAAAAAAGAGATCCGAGCAAGTATAGATACTTATATGAGCAATGCAAAATTGATCCGAGAGGGACTCATCAAAGCAGGATACGAAGTCTTTGGAGGGGTAAATGCGCCTTATATCTGGCTCAAGACCCCGAACAATCTTAGTTCTTGGGATTTCTTCGACCAGCTATTGGACAAGGCGCAGGTGGTAGGAACTCCTGGTTCAGGTTTCGGACCTGCGGGAGAAGGATACTTCAGACTTTCCGCCTTCGGTAAAAAAGACGATGTGATCGAGGCAATCCGCCGTATCAGTTCTTTGTGAGGCACTGAGTTGTAAGAGACTCAGGAATATTCTCAAGCAGAGGCGCTAAGACGCTGAGTTGGGTTCTGTAGGAGTTCCTACATCGGACACACCAATCATATAGAAATAGAATCTCTGCGTCTCTGCGTGCCCAGAACTCTGTGCCTTTGTGTGCAAAAACTCTGTGCTTTCGTTCCCCTCTGTGTCTCTTTTCCCAAAAAAAAGAGAATATACATTTTGAAACCCTGCCGATAGACTACTAGTAGGGAAAGCTATGGGTTCGAAATATACACGCATTCTTCTTTTGATATTCGCTGCGGCGCCGATTTTTTTCACGGATAGGACTTACGCAGTTTCTCCCGACCAAACGAATCTCGCGATCCTGATAGATGAAAATAAGATAAATATAAAATTCATCAATATCTGCGTGAGTAATCTTGCGCCTCCTTTAGAAGAAGGCGCAGGACCTAAATCCCAGGCGGGTGTGGCGACTGCTGCCGAGAATGCTCAGGCCGGACAAACTGCAACTGCAAGCGGACAGACCGAACTTTTCAAAAAACTGAATACTATAGACAATTATAGATCCTTCAAAAAAGCAAACCAAGCGGACTTCAACGGAAATATGTGGTATTTCCAAAGTAATTACAGTTTGTCTTATAAAAACCTGAAATCCGCCCAAGGGGAGATGAAGGATATCTTCCAGGTAGTTCATGAGAATTATATAAAAACCGCTCGTATCCTTTTGGAAGCAGCTTCTCCGATGATCATTCGTTCTAACGATAAGATCGCACAACATTTATTGAAACTTGGATTCAGGGATCTGAAGTCCTCAGAGGATAATTTTACCAGCGCTTATAATTCTTCTCCTTACCAATTTAGAGTGAAATTAGTACTTTTCGGAGAAGGGATCAAGATTGCAAGAAGGGCCAGAAGATTCGCACTTCTCGCAATGATCGCCGCTAAAACTCCTAACGACGATAAACGTGAGTTCCAATTCGTGAACTTGGACGAGGTCAGAAACATCGCTGAAAAGGAAAATATTTCCGACTACGATCGTATCAGAAACACTCTAATCGATTACATAGACAACGAATTACTTTCTCAAAAGATCTCCCCTCCTGGAGAAGGAAAAGACAAACCGGTAGACCTGCTGGAAATCCATGATGATAATTATAGTTTTATCACAAATGGCAGGGTTTCCTTTTTAGAAAAAAGTAATGAAGAGATCCGAGTAGACGATATCAAGGCAAACGAAGCATTACCTCCTGTTCCTGCACAAGGAGGTACCAACTAATGGACCTTCCTACTCCGGCCGAGATCATTTCCCTTAGGGTAAAGGGAAGGGGATTTTGGAGATGGGTGGTAATATTCTCACTTATTGCGGTGACAATATTAGCCGGAAGGATCTATTCTTCTCAGTCTTCCCAAGGATTCAGAGAAAGAAAAAAATCGGTGGATTCAAAAGTAAAGATCCTAAGAGAGATAGGAAACTCATTCGAGTCTTCCGAACTTAGAAAAGATCTACAAAAAATAGAAAATTATTCCGCAGACCTAAACTCCGCTTCCAAAGCGGGGAGTGTTCAGGAGAAGGCGGACAGTCTAGCGTTACTCGAAAGAACACTCCCGGAGTCCATGAAACGTTGGTCTGAATTTGCTGAAAGTTCTTCTGATAAACTCTTACAACATGTCGCCAAAGAATCCCGATTCTTAAAAATGGAATCGGAAGATCGTCATCCCTTAACTGCTAAAGAAGAAGAAAGAGCTAACGATTATTTCAGAATGGCAAGAGAAGAGTGGCTTTCCGGAAACAAATTCCGTCGGGACGGAAACCATCTTTACGCCCTAGTTTTATATAAAAGATCCTTAAAATACTCTTTATCCAGCTTAAAAGTATCCAAACTTCCTTATCCGGAAGAATACAAAAAAGCCGCCACCCGCCTTATAAAAAA
Organism: Leptospira licerasiae serovar Varillal str. VAR 010; assembly: GCF_000244755.1. Classification (NCBI taxonomy): domain Bacteria; kingdom Pseudomonadati; phylum Spirochaetota; class Leptospiria; order Leptospirales; family Leptospiraceae; genus Leptospira; species Leptospira licerasiae. The sequence continues at coordinate 45,457 of NZ_AHOO02000013.1, forward strand.
CTAGTCTCAGCAGTAAAAAAAGTAGAGGCATTTTCTCGCTTAGGCTTCAAAAGAAGTCATTCCGGAGGAAATTATCCTCCTTCTTCCAATGAGAATCGAAGTTTTATATAAATTTTTTCTCTATAGTCCTGCCAGTCATTTACCTGTATGGGAAGAAGGAACAGGCTTACTAGGATTGCTCCCCAAAGAAAGAGTTCTAATGGAGCTCGCGGATCTAAGCGTTGCAGAAAGGGAATTCGAAAGGATCCCCGAGGATTTTTTAGTCCGAGAAATTCCGGAAGCTGTTCTAGCATTTTTCCAAAAACAAAGAACCATACCCGTCTTAAGTCCCCTAGCGGAAAAACTAGAGGATTGGGACAAACCCAGATTCCTCGCAGAACTCAGTAGATCTTCTTGGATGGCTAAGGAGACAGAAAAACCGAAAACTTCTCCTCAAAAATCGGAAGAAGAAAAAGCAAAACAAAGCCAGTGGTTTATGGAAGTACTTCTCCAAAACTTTCCGGACGGCTTGCTTGCCACCGACTTGGATGGACATACTGTATTCTATAACGAGACATTCGAAAAAGAGATACTGGTCAAAAAATGGTTTAGAGACAGCATTCTTCAGGCTGAAAAACTACTAAAAGAAATGTCCAAGGACTTACTCGGGAATTATCTAAAAACCCACGAACTAAGACTGGAAGAAGGTAGGCTTTCCGTTCAGACATTTCTTCCCGACCTGGATTGTATCGTAAGAGTTTCCGTCTTGAAACAAAAAGGAAAACCTCTCGGTTACTTGTATCACTTCTCCCCAGCTTCCGCAAAGCTAAACAGCCAAGACGGAGAGGGGTTCGAGTTCCCTTCCGTTACCGAGGCATTCAACCAAAAACTTCCGCTCGAAACAATGTTAAAAGAAGTGGAAGGAAGTTATATATACCATACTCTCAAAAGAAACCAAGAGAATGTTTCTCATGCCGCCCTAGATCTGGGAGTGCCAAGAACCACTCTACAAAATAGAATTAAGTTTTTAGATCTAACAGGTAAGTTTAAACTGAATAAGGACCAGCCGATCCCTAGGAAAAAAACCGGCAAACAGAGTTTGCCTAAGAAAAATTCTCCGCCGGCAAACAAACCTGCTGTAGCGGAAACCAAACCAAAAACGGTTTCTAAAAAAAAGCAGGTAAGTTCTAAGAAAAAAACCACGTCTAAAAAAAGGACAAAGCAAAAATAAATTCCTTGACAGAGCCTGTAATCTGGAAATAGTCCACATTAAGAGCCGACCCTTTCCTCTCTTCCGAGCAGACGCTCGTTTGAAAAAATAAGGGATTCCCGGTCGCTTACATAAAGAACCGACTACCCGGACCCTTCAAAACCCGCTCTTAATCGAATAAAAAATGAATACAGGAAGGTTCTTCCTTCCAAATCCAATAACGGTATTCCATGGCTAACCCAAGACGAGACTCCAAGCCCAGAAACAACTATCAAAACAACAATAACGACGCACAAAACGATAATAACGAAGAAGAACCGAATTTCCCGGAAGATGATCCGGAAACGGCTGAAATTCGTTCCCGAAAAAGACGTCGTGGTTCCTACGAGGGACCTACACCCGCTCCTATAGATCTAGTAGCGCTCAAAAAAACTTCCATTGCGGAACTGATCGAAGTCGCTAAGAACCTTGGCGTAGAGAATACCGGCGGACTTAAAAAGCAAAACTTAATATTCGCCATCCTACAAGCCCAAGCGGAAAGAGAAGGACAGGTCCATGCTGCCGGCGTAATGGAAAGATTACCTGACGGATACGGGTTTTTACGATCTCCGGATTATAATTACGTTCCGGGACCCGACGATATCTATGTATCTCCTTCCCAGATCAAATTATTCGGACTAAGAACCGGTGACACGGTAGAAGGACAGATCCGTCCGCCGAAAGAATCCGAAAGATTCTTCGCAATGCTTCGTGTGGAAACCGTAAACGGATACACACCGGACGTAGCAAGCAAGCGTGCGTTATTCGACAACTTAACTCCACTTTATCCGAACGAAAGATTGAGAATGGAGCATGATCCTTCTCAACTAGATACAAGGATCGTAGATCTAATGTGTCCGATCGGAAAAGGACAAAGAGCTCTCATCGTAGCGCCGCCTAGAACAGGAAAAACCATCCTGATGCAGAACGTGGCAAATGCGATCACCCGCAATCACCCAGAAGTCACTCTCATTGTACTACTCATAGACGAGCGTCCTGAAGAAGTAACCGACATGGCCCGTAACGTTCGCGGAGAAGTGGTATCCTCCACATTCGACGAACCGGCTACCCGCCACGTACAAGTTGCGGAGATGGTGATCGAAAAGGCAAAAAGACTCGTGGAACACGGAAGAGATGTGGTTATTCTACTCGACTCCATCACACGTCTTGCGCGCGCTTATAACCAGGTTATCCCAACATCCGGAAAAATACTCTCGGGTGGTGTGGACTCTAACGCACTTCACAAACCAAAAAGATTTTTCGGAGCAGCAAGAAATATCGAAGAAGGTGGTTCACTCACAATCATCGCAACGGCTCTTGTGGACACCGGATCCAAAATGGACGAGGTGATCTTCGAAGAGTTCAAAGGGACCGGTAATATGGAAATCCACCTGGATCGGAAACTCTCCGACAAACGGATCTTCCCTGCAATCGACATCAACAAGTCCGGAACCAGAAAGGAAGAGTTGCTATTGCCTAAGGAAACCCTCCAGAAGGTCTTTGTGCTCCGAAAAGTGCTTTCTCCCATGAGCATCACAGAAAGCATGGAATTATTACTCGAGAAAATGAGGCAGTCTAAGACTAACGAGGCTTTCTTGGGTAGCATGAACGCCCAATAAGGTTTTGGAAAAGGAGACCACATGAAAACAGACATCCATCCTAAATACGCTGACGCCAAAATTCGCTGCGCTTGTGGGGCGGTTTACGAGACTCGCACTACGGTCGGAGATATCCACGTGGAAATTTGCTCCAACTGCCACCCATACTTCACCGGAAAATCCAAAATTCTGGATACAACTGGTCGAGTAGACAAGTTCAAGAAAAAATACAAAATTTCCTAATCGAGATTTTAGGCTCGGTGGCGTCCCCTTCGCACTTAGTGCGAAGGTCGGGCTTCTCCGGGCTTCGGTCCTCGGTCCGCCTCCGGCTATCTCGGACTGCTTCGCACCCTCCGCATCCCTGACGCATTCAAAAAAGCAGATCTTACTTACTAAAAGTGCTTTCCTCATCCATCAACAAAGTCTAATCTAAGAAAGGCAATCATCATGTCAGTAATGGATTTTAACAGATACAAAGAGATCAACGACCAAAGGCTAAACTATAGAGAAATGGAAGACGCAACTGTTGTTTCTAACTATAGGAACGTAGGTTGTGGAGACGGATACCGTATCTATCTCAAAATAGACGAGAACAGAAAAGTCACTGACGCAAGTTATACAACTACCGGTTGTGGATTCGGTATCGTTGCGCTCGCAATGGCAACAGAGATCGCTAAGGGTAAAACCATAGACGAACTCAAAAAAGTCACCACCGAAGACGTTGAAAAACAATTCGAATTCCCGGAACGTCGTAAAAATTATCCGGAGTCGGCAGTAGCTGCGCTCCAACAAGCAATCCATGATTACGAAACAGGAGCGGGAGTCCCAAAAGAAAGAAGGATCACCGCTGCCAAAGCAAAAGAGATACTCTCCCAAAAAGGAAACTTAAAAGGAGAGGATTTATCTTCTATCATATTAGAAAAAGAAGATCTACACTCAGTGGATTTTTCTGAAGCAAATCTAAACAACGCATTCTTAACCAACTGTAATTTTGCAGGAGCTAATTTCGAAGGTGCTCGTTTGCGCGGAGCCTTCTTAAACGGAGCGGACCTAACAGGCGCTAACTTAAAAGGAGCAGACTTACGTTGGGCAAAACTTGCTGGAGCCAAAATAGAAGGCGCGGACTTTACGGACGCAGTCTACGATATAGGCACTAGAGTGGACCAAAGACAAATACATATTTTCTCTTCCATGAAGAAGGAAGGAAAAGATATCTATATGGAGAAACATGAAGCCGGGTGATAAAGCCAAACTGACCAAAAGAAGTTTTCTTTTAAAAGGAGTGATCGTGCTCACCGGCGCTCAGGTAGAGATCCAAGAAATTAACGGAGACAAGGTTTCCGTTCTCTACAACGATAGAGAAGGTTATCCACATACCATCGAAGATCTCACCCTTGCGGATCTCGCTCCGATTGAATAAGAGGCGCAAGAATTTTTGGGCACGCAGAGCCGCAAAGTCGCAGAGAAGTTTTGGGTGACTCTAAACCTTTATGCACTGTGTCTCCGTGCCTCTGCGTGAAAAAAACGTGGCTTCCTGCAGATTACTGATTCTACTCAGTCTTTGTCTTTTGCAATGCGGGACCACTTATTCCACGATATCATATTCCAAATACGAACAGATCCGAGCGGTCCGTGAGAACGCGATCTCTTCCGAAAATTTAAGTCTGATCACCACCAGATTTCTGAAAAGTAACGATCTATACAAAAGATACCAAGAAGCTCCCAGGGTAGTCATCTACGATCTAGACAACAGGTTGGTGGCATTAAAAACGAGAGAGCTTGCCTATTATCTCGCAGAGTTATGTTATCATGTAGGTTCCGAACTGGATCTGGAAGATCCGATGTTTGCCAGAATGTTTGCTTCTTCTTTAGTATATTCTTATACATATCTATTCGATAAAAAGGCAATTCCCGCAGCTGATCCATTCTCTATGGAGTTCAGATTCGCATTAGAAACATACAATAGATCCCTGGCACAATTAGTTAGATTTGCAAAAAGGAATAGAAAGCTCGCAAATCTAACGGATTTAAGCCTTCCTTTGATAAGGGGGACTCTCTCCATGACCAGGGCGGAAGTTGAAACTGCATGGACTCCTAAAAATTTCCTGGAAGTGGAAGTTGCCTACGATTTCAAAAATGAGGGATTCTCCAATCAGATCAGTAAATTCGGAATAGGGACACCTCTTATACTTATTCGAAAACATCCTGAAAAAGAACCGGAAGAAAGAAGGAAATATGAATTTGTCGCGGGAGTAGGTCAGGCATATCCGGCAACTGCGCTACTTGCATTGGAAGAGTCTTATTTAGAAAATCGTAATTTAACTCTAAAGGCGGTGATCCATCTATACGATCCGGTGCATAGGGATCGAGTTCAATTTTCCGGATTGGATCTTCCGATGGAAAGTGATACGACGACTCCATTGGCGTATATGCTGTCAGGGGCAGAAAAGAGAGACGGATTTTTTGCAAAATTTGACGGAGAGGTCGGCTTAGAAAGAAAGGGGCTCTATTTGATATACCCTTACAGAAGAGGAAAGATCCCGGTTGTGTTTGTGCACGGACTTGCTTCTTCACCTTTCATTTGGTTTCCGATGATCAATGAACTTTTAGCGGACCCTAAGATAAAGGACAATTATCAGTTCTGGGTTTACTGGTATCCTACCGGGAATCCGATCACTATCTCAGCCGCCGACTTTAGGGACACGCTCCGAGATCTCAGAAAAACTTATGATCCGAAAGCAGAAGACTCTTCTTTCGATAAGATGATGCTAGTAGGCCATAGTATGGGCGGGCTTCTTTCCAAACTGATGGTGACCAGAAGTAAAAAAGAAGATTGGATGAAAGCCGCCAATGTTTCTCCCGACAAATTCGAGACCTTAAACTCCGAGTCCAAAGAAGAAGTTAGACGTGTATTCGATTTCAAGCCGTTGCCGTTTGTAAAGCGGGTGGTTTTCATCGCCACGCCTCACAGAGGATCAAGTCTTGCAGAAGGATTTTTAGCTTCCATTGCGCGGGCATTGTTCGTTCTCCCGAAGGGAGCCATTCATAATATAGGAAAAGCTTACAAGTTTTTGACCTCCGATTCCGAGCAAGAATCCATCCTTCCGGAAACATATGGAGTAGACGGACTTTCTCCAAATAGTTTGTTTATGAAGGTCACAGGAGCACTAAAACCCGAGGTGCCATTTCATTCTATTATAGGGAATTCCAAGTTTAGAGATCTGGAATGGATCAACGATTCTGTAGTGCCTTACGATAGTTCTCATATAGACGGAGCCGAGTCTGAAATCTTGATAGATGCAGACCATTCCGTACAAGATCATATGCCTACCATCCTGGAGATCAAAAGGATCCTCTGGGAGCATTCCGGCATTTCCAAAAGATAATTTCCTTCCATATTGCCCCAATTCTTGGATATAATATTATTTCCTAAATAATATTATATAAATTTAATGTTTACTTAAAATTCGCCCCGCTTGGCCCCTCTCTTTCCTTTATTCAATATGGTATATAAAGGATTTTTTATATTTAATTTGGGATAAAAATATTTTTATAAAAAATCTGCAATTTAATTTACTTCGAAACTATGCCTGATTTTGATTCGAAAAAAATTAAGAGAGATTTTTCTATGTTAAAAATTTTTGTGTCTGTTTTGTTGGTGCTGAGCATTAGTTTTATTAGTACTTCTTGCTCGGATACGATGGATGATCTGAATCCGTTTAGTACGAAAGATGACCAGGACGAGGCAATGGATAATTTTATTAAACTTTGGTTTATCGTTGTGGCAACCGGAAATGCGATAGCAAATAACCCTCCTTCTTGGTTTCCTACTTCGGCAAGCGTCGAAGAGGCTAAAGCAGAATGGGATAAGTTGGATCCGGTCAAAAAAGCAGAGGCTTGTGCGATAGCATTTGCCAGCGGAGAAAAACCTTCTTCGGAGCTTTGCGCGAAATAGAAAGCGAATCAACTCGGATCGGCGACGTGATGGAAATTCCTTGGTCAGTGCGTCGCCGGTCTATTCTTTTAGGAATTCATCCCTTTCCAGAGCCAATCAAATGATTCGGAAAGAGTCTGATCTAATTCACCTTCTAAAAGCCATAGATTTTTGTTTAAGAACGCTTCCTTTACCTCTTTGGGAGGATTATGGTGCTGCCAGAGCATCAAACCTAAAAAATAAAAACGTAATATAAATTTTCTTGCATTAGCGATCGTAAGACCGGTTTCCCTGGAAAGCCAGAACCTTGCAAGTTCATCCATTCCGTCAGAAGTGTTCTTTTTGAATTCGTATAGAAAGTTATGATCCACATTACTTTCTAAGATCCCCGGGATGATAAGCCCTACGAACATGAAAATTTCGTTCTGTGTAAATTGATGAATGATCTTTTCTTTTAATTTGACTAAAGAATATTCCGGGTCTTGCAATAATACGGCCATATCTTTAAAGAAGGATTCCGTTTCTTGTAAATGGAGGGTAAGAAAAATTTCTTCCCTGGTTTTGAAATAAAAATAGATAACACCCTTGGTGACTCCTGCGGCTTCCGCAATTTCCTGAGTGCTAGGAAGAGGATGTTTTTGTTTCACCAGAAGTTCCCGCAGGGCAGTCACGATGGACTGCTTGCGGATTTCTTTTTCTTCCGGCCTTCTGGCTCTTTTTTTATCCACTCTCAGGAAACTATACTGCAGCGGACAACATCCAGTCAACCGTCTCTTGTAGTGATTTTTTGACAGGCATCGGTTTCCATTGGAATTCCTTCTCCAATCGATCCGAGTTATATTCTTGCTTTCTTTGCAAATAATCCTGCACTATCTCGGAGTTGATCTGTCTGTCCAAACCGGTGACAGCATGTTTGAAGGCATCCAGATAAGGCATAACTCGAACTATAAACGAGGGGAGTTCCTTGCCTGTTGTTTTGGCCTTAGGATGGATTTCTTTTACTAGTTTGCAGACTTGAGAAACGGAGAGAGTTTCACCGGTCGCAATATATCTTCCTTGCGCATTAGGATTTTCGTAAGCTAAAATATGCGCCATTGCAACATCTCTTACATCCACATATGAAAAAGTCATCTTAGGTGCGAATGGAAGTTGTCCCTTCAGAATATCCTGGATCAATTTTAAAGAGGAAGTGGGTTGAGTAAATTGTGGGCCCAAAATAGTTCCAGGCAGAACAGTCACCAGGTTCAAGTCTAATTTTTTAGAGATCTCCCAAGCTAATTTTTCGGATTGAGTCTTGGAGATTGCATAAGGTTCTTTTGCGGAATCATTCCAAGTGGATTCGTTCAGAGGGAGCTCTCCTTCTGCAATTGTTCCTACTGCAGCGATGCTGGAGGTGTATACTACCTTTTTGATCCGAGCGTTATGAGCTTCTTCCAAAATATTTCTGGTTCCATTGATATTCGGTTCCACAACTTCCTTTTGAGGATCCTTCGCGGTTAGATTGAATGAAGCCGCTACTTGAAAAAGTCCATCCTGTCCTTGGAGGGCTGCACGAAGAGATTCCCTATCGCCCAGATCTGCCGAGACCAATTTCACTCCTAATTTTTTCAGGTTTGCAGTCTTCTTTTCATCGTTTGCATCTCGAACTGCCGCAGTTACTTCATACCCCCTCTCTTGGAGAAGTTTTACTAAAGAAAAACCCAGGTGCCCACTAGCACCGGTTACCAATACTTTTTTCACGAGTCCGTACCTCATTATTAATATACTATTGGACTATAAATAATATACTAATAGTCAATTATTTTTTATAAAAGGACTCCCGCAAAAAAAAGATCGATTCTTATATATGCCGTAATTTCTGTCATTTTGTCTCTATTCGCTTTTGTTTGCGAATACACTGGTGGCATTGCAAGGGCGGGAATTAAATTTTAGTATTCTGCTTTCTATACAATGCAGGCGACATTCCCATAAACTTTACGAATTGGGAATGAAAAGTGGATTTGGAATTAAAACCCACTGCAAAGGCTATATCCAGTACGGAACTTTCGGGACCTTCTGTAAGGCGTTTGCAAGCTTCTTGCACTCTGTATCTATTGATTAGTTCGTAAAAATTCATTTTGTGAATTTCGTTCAGGTATCTGGAGGTTTGGTGTAGGTTCAGTCCAAGTTCCGCTGCCAAGTCTACCAATCTCAATTCGCTATCTCTGTATAAGTTTTTAGTCTCTAATAGCTCCTTTAGTTTAGAGTTTGCCGCTTCTATTTCTTTAGAAAGAAGTGGAGTGTTTTGGTATTTTGCACTTTGAATGACTTCACTGATCTCACTGAAAAAACCAGGATGCCTTTCTCTGACCAGGAAGAGTAACAGCACCATAATGCATATGAGAGAAGCTCCTAAATCGAATAAATATTTATTCTTTAGGAAGTAAGCGGTTCCTATAAGTGCATTCGCGAATACAGGTAAAAGTAATACCAACCATACCAATTTTAATTCGTACATTTCATATCTTTTGCTGACCTTGTGGTAAAGATAGAGGCAGAATAAGGAATATACGGACACCTGTACGCTTGCGATAAAACTTCCCAAATGAGCCCAATCTAATCTGAATTCTTTGGCTCCTTGTATTACCTGGGCCTTTAGTTCAGAATTGTCTTGTGAGAAGAATATACATTCAAAAGCGGCGAATAGTAAAACGGGAGAAAAATGGAGTCCATAGCGGAGGAGTTTGCCTTTAGCGGTTTCTTCTTCCGTTTCTAAGAAAGAGCGGATGTACGTGTAGATGAGTGGCCCTACGGAAATCACGCTGGTGTGTAAGAAGATAAATAGATAAGGAAATTCTAATAGATCGTCCTGCAGATACCAGGAATACCTTAGCAGAATTGTTCCGGTTAGGATCATAATGAGCACCAAAATCCTGTTTCCAGAACCTGGGCGGAGGATTTCCAGATAGGCGTATATAAAGGAAGCTCCTGCCCCGAACTGCAGGAATTTCAGGGAAAATATGTGTAGGTATTCCATAGATTGGCTGTTTGGGCCGGATGCTATTTCAATTCTTATCCTATTTTCTGCCAAACAGATTTGAGTGGAGCTTGCAAACCAAATTCTCCTCAGAATTTGTAGGACCTCCTACAAATTTACGCCCGAAAAGGTCCTTGAATAGGGAGGAATTCCATGATAAAGCAAAAATCGTCCGAACGAGTAACCACCGACCAGCCCCCACCCAGTAGGGTGGGGAATAAATTCCCCCCATGAAAGGTCCGATCCGATAAGTTCGGCTATCCGAACCTATGGAGGCGGTCGATGTGTCGGCGAAGTTCTGTTATGATTGGCTCATGAATTCGGAAACGTATCCACTAGCAGTATTACAACTTAAGGGTTCCCAGGAAGAGATGGGAAGACAATTCGGTGAGATCATGAATGAGATCGGACAATTCGAGCCGATCTTTGATTTTTATCCGGTGATGGCACGGAATCTTTTATTAGGAAGTTTGCCTCGCAGCAATCGAAATTTTTTGGCGAAGGGCGCGACTTCTCTTCTGGTCAATTGGATGTCTAAACGCATGATGAAGCATAGACCTTCCGAGTTTTCTGCGAGGACGATTGCAGCTCTGACTTCTGCGGGTCGTTCTGCGAAATTGGAAAAGGAACTTTTTACTATGGATTCTTTCCAGAACTCTGTCGGGTTTTTGGGCATGATCCAGCTTCTTCCTGAACTTGCTCATATGAGCCCTAGCAGAAGTCCTCAGATGATCCCTGCATGTACGAGTGTTGCTGTTTGGGGAGATCAAAGCCAGGATGGTAAATTATATCACGCTCGCAATTTCGATTTTCCCGGCGTGGAAGTATGGGACAAACGTCCGATCGTTGTTTTTTGTACTCCCGAAAAAGGTTTACGTTATGGTTATATAGCATGTAGGGGTGCGGATGTTCCAGGGATCACTGCGTTCAATGAGGCGGGCCTCACTATTGCTTTTCATACTCGTTTTCATAAAAAGATAGGCTTTAACGGTTTAGGTGTGATCGATTTCGGCCACAAGATTATTTCGGAAGCAAGATCTATCGAAGAAGCGGTGAATATCGCTAAAAAACATAAGATCAATTCTACTTGGGGCCTTATTGTTACGAATCATAAGGAGAAGGGACCGAAGGCTGCGATTATCGAGACCAATTACGGGAATGTGGATGTGGTTTATCCTAATTTAGGAAAAGATCATATAGTTAATACAAATCATTACCAAAGTGAGAAGCTTCAGGAAGGTGAGATCATGGCGGCTCCCGTTTTCTATCACCATTGTATTAGTCGTTTTGATCGAGCAGAACAACTTCTCTCTTCTCAAAAGAAAAAGAAGGGAACTAGTGTCGTAGATCTTCAGAATCTTTTGGATGATAGTATCGATTATTCCAGTGGGGAAGTTCGTACAATGGGTTCTACTATTCGCCAGATCACTTCCGTTAAGTCGGTGGTAATGAGTGCGGAAGCACGTAAAATTTTTGTTTCCGTAGGAACCGCGCCTACTAGCGGAGGTCCTTATATGGAAATTCCTATGGCCTGGGGAGAGCCTGGTTATAAACTTTTGGATCTTTCCGATGTAAAAAAAGGTAAAAAAAATAAGGTATCCTCATCCAAAAATCCTAAGGCTGGTTCCGCGATCCAATATTATAAAAAAGCGATGCTCATCAACGACGATCCGGGAATGGGCGGGGTTGACGATATCCTTTTGGAATTGGAGAAGGCGAATGAGGAATTTACAGGCAAGGACCCTTCCATCCTTTTCTTAGAAGCAATTTTATATCTGGAAAAAGGAAATCTGAACAAGGCTTCGTTCTTATTGGAGCAAGCGGAAAGTTTGGAAACTTCTTCTTTCAGAAAGCAGCAAAGTGCATTGTGGCTGGCTAGGACCCAGTCGGTTTTGGGTAAACAAAAGATAGCCGATCATTTCTACGATAAGATCAAAAATTCTAAAACGGAATTTTCTACTCAGGTTTGGAAGCAGAAGGCATACAAAGACAAGGGTAAATATTCCGCGAGAAAGTTGAGACAGGTTTCTCCGAATTTTATTATCGTAGAAGCGAACGAGCTTTAGATAAGAATTTCGCACAGAGATCTCCGAGGCCACACGAAGTATGTTGATATGATCGGAGACGACGTGTAGGCGTTCCTACATTCGCGATCAAACTTCTGTGTCCTTGGCGGCTCTGTGCGAGATTTACTTACGAAACATCAGTTCAAGGACCTGCTACACAACGCGCTCTTGTTGAGACTGTATTCGATTTAGAAACTGCAACTAAAGAGAACGAGTTCTGTGTATATGCATGAGTGAAATAACTCGTACTTGTAGAAGTCCATGCATTGGAAGCCTGCGTATTATTCGGGAAATAATCAAACGGCAGATCGATGGTTCCATAGCTTGGCTCAGAGTGAAAATATGCTTCTCTTGCCGTAGGCAATCTCCAATCAGTTCTGCCTGCAAAGTCCAAGTTATTACATGCGTCTAAAGCTTGTTGCCAATTGAAGATGGTCGGAGTGCCTGTACAATTAGAGTCATCTGTTTGTCCTTGCGCGCATTTTTTTATCAGTAGTCCTGTACTTTCTTCCTTAATCGTTCCATTTCCTAAATCAGTAAAATTTGCCTGCGGAATTTTTGGACCGGAAACACATCGGACTTTTAATCCATTGTTTTGATCCGATTGGCCGATCTCACCGTTGCTGTATGCGGAATATCTTCCAAAAAAAGAAGTAACCGGAGTGGAAGCCCAATGGGTATTCACCGAAGTATTCGGAAAATAAACTGAGGAAACTGCATTTGTCTGAGAAAAATCTCCGAATAAGGAAGCTTCTCTTGCAGTAGGAAGTCTCCAAGTGCGCCCTGCTAAAGTTAAGGAAGAACAGTATTCATCCGCTGCCTGCCAATATAAATTTAGCGGGCCTCCCTGACAGGTGGTGCCGTTCCAATTTGAACCGAAGGTACATCTTTGCCAAATTAATCTGGAACTTTCCTCTAAAACGGTGGTTCCTCCATCTTGGATCTGCAAAGAATAAGGGGCAGGGGTATTCAAAAATTCACCGTCCTCTCCTGTGCCGGAGCAAGAACGAGAAGTTCCGCTAGAATCATAACAAATTGTTTGGTTGGAATCTGGCACTAAAAATGGAGTGAGATCGTCAGGGCTAGAAGAACTTGTTAGGCCTAACAAAAGTGATGTTTCCAGATTATAGTTCTTATTCTCGGGGGTACAACCAACTAAAATAGAAGTTAGAAGTAGTGAAAGTCCAATAAGCGATTTTATTTTCATATAATTTACTTTTGTTTTATAGAATTCTTATTTTTTTTTAATCTATACCTCTTCGTGTTCGATTCGGACAGAGAATTCTAAAAAAAGTAAATTATAATGTTGTAATCGTCTCTCTTTCCATCCACATTCCTGAGTCTTTGATTAGCTGGACAAGCCTTTCGTCCGCTTCTTCGGAGGGAACATTTTTTAGCACGATTTCTTTTCCGCGATATAGATGCACTTTACCTGGACCGGCGCCTACGTAGCCAAAATCAGCATCCGCCATTTCGCCTGGGCCGTTTACGATACAACCCATGACTGCGATCTTGACTCCCTTCAAGTGGCCAGTTTTTTCTTTGATCCTTGCGGTCGTGGTTTGTAGATCGAATAACGTTCTTCCGCAGGATGGGCAGGAGATATATTCCGTTTTTGTAAGACGTAGTCTGGTTGCCTGTAGGATGTCGAATCCCAGTTGTAACACTGCTTCCGGTTCACTGTCGATTACCTTGATCCGGAGCATGTCTCCTATTCCGTCGGTCAACATTCCGCCGATCCCGATAGAGGATTCGTATAAAGCGGTTTCCATATCCGGATATTCCGCACTTAAGAAGATTGGATAATCAAAATCGCTGAGTATACGCGCTAATTTTCTGTAATCGTGTAGTATATGAAAAGTTTGAACGGAGAATGTTACCGATTCTATCCCAGCGTTCTTAAATTCTTCGGGGAGTCCTTTTAAACTTTCGATTTGGTATGCTTGAACGTTTAGTTCTGTAATTCCTTTACCTTCTCTTTTATGCAAAAATTCTAATAAAGAATCCCTGTTTTGGAAATGGTGGAATGGATCTACAGTTACTTTCGGGAATGGGATCAGATCCTCTAATACATCTTCGAGTAATAGTTCGTTTTGTTCTACGATAACTCCCATTGGAACGCTGGAAGATTTACTTGTAGAGATACATTCCTCTCTTAGGAATTCGTCGGAAGGAAGCGGTACTGAGACCATCTCTAATTCCAAGGACCTGGACCTCGCATAATTTTTTAGCGAGGAAAGACTTTGAGAAAACGCATTTTCCGATTCGAAAGGTAATACGGATTCGATCCGCACTGCATGGTTTTCTCCTAATGGAAGGCTTCCTACTTGGATCGGTCTGCTGTAAAATCTTTGGTAAGAATAAGGGTTTCTGAATTCTGAATATCCTTGGCTTTGTGTTTCCGGAAATCTGAGACGATTGTATTTATCCGCAAGTAATCTTGCGACTGGAACTTCGTGGATTGGATCTTCCGTTAGGGAAACTCGGATTGTATCTCCCAATCCATCTTCTAATAAAGAGCCGATTCCGATCGCGGATTTGATCCTTCCATCTTTTCCGTCTCCAGCTTCAGTTACTCCTAAATGTAATGGATAATCCATCTGCAATTCCATAAATCTGCTGCATAATAATCTATAAGCTTGGACCATTACCTGAGGATTGGAGGCTTTCATGCTGACTATAATATCTTTGTACGAAAGACTTTCTGCGATTTTAATAAACTCGATCGCGGACTCCACCATTCCTTGCGGTGTGTCCCCGTATTTATTCATGATACGATCCGATAGGGAGCCGTGATTGGTGCCTATTCTCATAGAGACTCCCAATTCTTTACAACGAAGTACTAATGGACTAAATACTTCGGAGATCCTTTCTAACTCTTCTTTGTATTCTAGATCGGTGTAATCTCTAACTGCGAATTTTTTCTTATCAGCGAAGTTTCCAGGATTGATACGTACCTTCTCCACCCATTCTACAGATTTCATCGCAACACTTGGAGTAAAATGGATATCTGCTACGAGAGGGACCTTACTTCCCAATCGTTTGAGTTCTTTACGGATATTCGGCAAGTTATCCGCATCCGGTTGAGAAGGCACAGTCAATCGAACGATCTCGCAACCAGCCGATTCTAATTCCAGGATTTGTCTGACGGAGTTTTCAGTATCTCTTGTATCCGCAGTGATCATTGATTGGATACGGATCGGATTATTTCCACCGATGCCAATATCTCCTACTTTTACCTCTCTGGTTCTGCGACGTTGGTAAGAGAATGGAGAATAATTGTATCGGAAGTTCATGAGTGCTCTCTTGTTCCATTAAGAAGGGAACGAACCGCTTGTCATTTAGGATTTTTCCGAAAAAGCCCGAATCTAAGCGGTTTTTGAGGATTTGTAGTAGATTTACCTCTTGGTATCGTAGCCAAAAAGAGCGGTCAAATTGAATAAATTGACTGGAAAATAGGAATAACCAGGATTGCTGGAACCAGATATGAATTTGCTAAAACGTTTTTTTTCTAAGATAGAATCTCCTAACGAAGCGGAGTTTTTTCTCAATTCCGCTTCCTATATTTTATTTTTGATCGGATTTTTGCAGAGTATTCTTTTCACTTTTCTTCTGGGTTCTTTTAGGAACTTCTATATGGATGTTCTTCTTCTTTTTATTTTCGGGATCGTGATCCGATTTTCCAGAAGTAGGGTTGCCGTTATCCTACTTTGTATTTATTCATTGATCATTCTTGTGGGAACCACATTGACCTGGTTCGGTATCGCCGCAGGTGGAGGAAATAATATATTTCTAGCAATACTTTTGGTTCTTCTTTCCTTTCGGGCCGCGCAGGCGATCTTTCGATTCCATAAATGGAAGGAAACAAAACTTGTTTGGAAAAATATATTGATCCGTCATTCGATCGCTATCGGCTTTGCATTTATTTTTTCTACTTCTATCTTTATTTCTTATGTAATGATCTCTAAGTTTTTAGAGATCACCGAGATGGATCCTCTCTATGGGGAAATTATTTTCGAATCACTTCCTATCTCTTACATTCTTCTTTTGCTTCCCGTACTTGCTTGGGCTAAAAAGAAAAGAATGTATACCGGCGTCGAAATTGCTGCCTGAGAATGACCTTTATTCGATTTTTTGAACATGTTTTAAGAAAATTTCTCTGTAGCGTCCGTTATATAAAATGTGAGCTTTTCCTCACTTTTTTTATAAAAGAAATAAAAAATCTAAAAATAAGACTGCCACGAATTGTTGTGCTGTTAACTAGCCGGGGAATCTATATACACACATAACGTTCCGATTTGTCCGAAGTTTTGAGGTCAAAGCATTCGATCAATCCGTATAACGGACGTTTGTTCCCCGATTTGTGTCGTTTATTCCGAGAGATCCCTACGATTTCTTAAATAACTCGGAAAAATATGCCGGGGACGAGCTGATTGAGAAAACGTTAGATGGGAATCTAAATGAAATTTATAAATAAAAAACAGCGTTTGATTAAGATCTTACCGGTGCTCGGGATCTTTTGTGTTCTATATTGTTCGGGGGATGCAAAAAATATCGAGGAACTTACCGCCGCGGCAAAGGCGGTTTTGGACGGAGTTTCTGCACCTGTTCCAGTTCCCCCTGGAGATCCTGCCCCTCCTGGCCAACCTGAAAACGCACCTGATTTGCAAGATTCTATGATTACTAGTTTTGATATTTCAAGTGGAACAAGCTTTAACGGTTTATTCTCGATACAATCTATCAGTTTTAATTTGCCGGTTCATGATAATACCACTGTCTCCGCCTTTATAGGAGGCCAAAGTATGAAACTGCTGCCTGATAATACCGTTGTAAATTCGTTTTCACATTGGACGGTCACTTCCGGGCAACTCTCAGAGCCTGGGGCAAATCCTCCAGCGTTAGTAGGACCTTCTGATAGAAAATTGAAGGTGTTGATCGTTGCAAGAAACGAATTTGGGATCTCTTCTAAAGTAAAACAAGTCGGACAGACTCATTTTTGTACTGGGGCTGCGACTCTTCCTGCAACTGTAGGAAATTGCGGCACGGTTTGCGCTACCGCGACGGTAAACGGGGACGATGTCGAGTTTAAGGCTCAGAAGACTATCTCTCAGGATACATTCGATTATCTTTATGTAGATATATCCATTGCTCAGCCGATCTCTTTTTCTATACCGGCGGCTCCATTCGGCTTTTTCGAAAAATTCGATACGATCACAGTCGGAACGTACGAAGTGAACACTAGTTTGAATCGTACCAGTTTCGAATATATGTGCGTGGAAATGGCTTCTTATTCATATGTGGACGGTCCTTTTGATGACGAGTTTATCAGAGGGAAAGTGATCATTCCTTAATCTTGGAATAAATGCGAAGTTTAGAAAATTTTAATGTTTTGTCGGGATTTATGAAGAAAATATTTTTATTCGCTGTAGCGGTCCATTTTTCTATTTTTACAGGTTGTTCTTCCGAGGGAGTAGGGTTTGATCCAGTATCTGCTCTTCTTGCTGCAATTTCTCCTACTTCTTCCACCCCGGGAGAAAATCCTCCTCCTGGAGAGGCAGGAACTCCTGCATGGATAAGTGCATCTGATGCGGTATTCAGTGATAAGGTGGAGGTTCGTTGGGATCCAGTTCCTGCTCAGGAATATAGGGTCTTTAAAAAATCAGTGTTTGAATCCACCTACCAGCAAATTGGTTCGGTGACTGATCCTGTTTTTACGGATCCAATTTCCAATTCCCAAAGTTTATTTCAATATGCGGTCCAAGTTGTAGATCCGGAAGGTAAGGTTTCTCCAATCAGCGTTTTCGATACCGGAACAGTAGGATTCAATTCTTCTTGCTCTACAAAATTGAATTCTCTTGGAGGAGGGACTTCTCTTTATTCCAGATTTAAGAACGGTTTTCCCGGGGCTGCGACTTCGGTTTCGTCTTTTGGGAATTCAGTCCTTGTTGCAAGTAGCGGAAATGTTTATTTAATAAATATAAATGGAGATATGATAGGTGTTTGGACCGGGATTTCTCCTAAGGCGATGGTCGTAGATTCTACCAATCGTATTTTTGCTTTGGCCGGAATGAAAATATTCGAGCTGAATTCAGATTGTACCCAAACAAGTTTGATCGATCTTCCGGCGGATTCTTCTCCTAAAGATCTGGCTTTGGATACATCCGGGAATTTGTATATTAGCGAGGCGAATTTTGATACTGGGACAGACCGTATTTTTAGGTATTCTTCTGCAGGAAATTTACTTAAGACTTGGGACCTTCCTGGAACATTCAGAGAACCTTATGCGATCTACATCCATCCTTCCGATAATAGTTTGTTGGTTGCGGATAATTCCAATTTTGATCTGTTCCAATATGATATAAGCGGGGACACTCCTGTTCAACTGGCATCCAAGCAGATAACCGTCGGTCAGATTATTGATCTGACTATGAGCGGATCACAAATCCTTGTCGCCATCCAGAGGAATACTTCCCCCGATATCGGACCTTATCTGGTGAGATTTCATAGTGGGATGTCAGGCGGTTCCGTGACTCTGCCGATTAATCCAGCCGGATCTTCTACAATTGTAAGCATTGCGACGGACAATCGGAATGGAAACGTTCTTGCAGTAGATACGCAAAGGGCTTCTATTCTTTCCTGTTCGGCTCCTATTTTTTCCAATTGTGATCCAAGTATCCGAGGGATTTCCCCTTTGAGAATTGTTAGGGATGACAAGAAGAATTTTTACATTCTTCATGCTACAAAACAAATCACTAAACTGAATCCGAATGGAGCTCATCTTTCTAGTTTTGCTTTACCTTCTTTCCAAGGATCTTCCGTGCAAGGCGTGGATATGGAGATCGATGGGGATTTTTTGTATATTTCAGGTAGAAATTCCCAGGACGCCAGAGTCTTGGTAAAAGTTAAAACTGATTTTACCGGAGTCACTACTCGCACATTGCCTGCGAATTCATTTGTCCCCTTTACGAATATTGCGGTGACCGGTGGAAAAGTATTCAGCGACTATGTGGATTTTGGGGAAGATGATACTTTTACTTACCTGAATTTTTCGTCCATCAATGGGGGAGGCGATGGGAATTATTTAAATAATCCTTATAGAGAATTATTCATTATGAATACGGTAGAATTGGAAACGGATTACGCAGGGAATTTTTACCATATGTTAACCGGAATGGGGGAAAGCGATTTCCACACTTCTATTTCTAAATTTAATTCTAATACTCTCGAATGGAATAATTTGATACAATCTACTACTGTTTCTTTTCAGCAGATCACAACTGATAAGTCCGGGAATTTATATACATTAGAAGGAACTTCTGCCAATGGATACAAATTGTTTAAGAGGGACGGGAACTTTGTTGAGTTGAATCAGATTTCTATACCTACAAATCAGATCTCACCTTCTGCGCTGTATGTTTCCGATACAGGAGATTCTTCTTTCCTCGCGACCCCTTGGTCTTTACATAAAATTATGTTACCTTGATAGTAGAGTCGCAGAGTTTTAAAGAGACACAGGGCTTGGCACACAGAGCCACGAAGCCGCAGAGAATTTTTGGATTTAGTACACCTTATATCCTCTGCGTCTTAGCGACTCTGCGTGAGAATTGTTCCCTGTGCGAACGAATCGGTATCGACCTAATCTAAATTTTCCAAAAGTAAAAAAATTCTAAGACCCGAATTTGAGATCGGGGGGTGTAAAATCCGATACTTTGGTTATAGGAAAGTCTGGAAAGATTTTCGAAACGAAGGGCCTCGGCATGGAATTTCTGGAACCAAAAGATCTCACGGAAAATAAGTCCTACCGGATCCGCCTAACCGTGGCAATCTATAGAAATAATATTTTATCTTATAAGAACGATATAGTAGTTCCTTCGGTTTATATGAGAAGGAATGAAGCGAGAGCCCATATCCGCAAGGAAGTGACAGAACGTTTGGCTCATTCTTCCTTTTTTCGTTCTCCTCGTCCGGACTATGATCTGGTCCGATATTCCGAAGAAGCTACTTGTAACACATTCTTGAGATACAGGATTATCAGCGGAAGTCCTACAGAAGAAACTTTACCTAAGACTGTTTAAGAAAGATTCGTAACTTAATTGTCTTGAATTCCGGTCTAGGGTTGTAAAAACTTGACTGCGAATCCGGATTATGGCAGGCCCAGACAGAAAGGTCATAGAAAAAAATTCCCATGGAGAGTACGTTCTAACCGCGTACGGGGAATTTTTAAGTTATTTCCATACTCATATCCAACTTTTCGGGACTTTGATCTCCGCTAAAAAAATTCCCACAAAAGAGCAAGACGCTCTTAAAACAAAAATCCGTTCTTATATTTCCAGCAACGTCCAAAAGACGGATCATTTTTTCGATCAACTTCCCCAGTTTGCTCAGTTTCTCGGAATGGGTTCCCAGGAACTTTCTTCCTACATGAATCGGAACTTCTTGGGAGCGTTGAATAAGGTAAAGACCAAACTTATCGAACAAGAATCCGCCGCGGAACAAACTCCTCGTAAGAAAAAATATTCTAAGATATCCGAAGAGATATTAGAAGGACTCGGATTTACGTTCCCGGCAGGGCATAGATTCGAATCGGAAGAAGGGATGATCTATCTGGTAGAGATCGCTACCGGTAAAAAAAGGGAAGCTGCCGCCTTGGGAGAAGTTGCAAGAGAAACTGCAGCTGCTGGTGCAGCTGCAAGGCCTATCCCTGCCGCTCCTGTTCGTAAAGGTCCTGAAACTCCGATCCTAGAAGAAATATTAAAAAAATATGGTGAACTATTCTCCGGCAAACCTTTGGTCCTAAAGGTAGAAGAGTTGGAAGAAGATGACTCACCGGTCCAGATGGGAGAGGATATTCTTGCCGATGTGGAAGATCTTCACTTCGACGGGGACTTTGGTGGAGATTCTCATAGCTTCTCCGAACCTCCCGTAAGTATTCCATTTTCTAAATATATGGACCAGGTAGGAAAGGTTAGAGTATTCCAAAAAGCAGGTCAACTGGAGGAATACAAACGTTGGGTCGCTTCCTTACCTGTAGAAGAAAACGCACTTGTTCAATTACAAACTTCTCTTTTGAAAGAATCTAGAGGAGAAGTAGTCGAATGGGACGGAACTCTTGGGCAACTATGCGCTCGCACCGGTCTTTCCGAATCGAGGCTTAGGAAAGTATTGGAATTGGGACGCGATTTTTTCCGTATCCGAAACCAGTTGGAATCCTCTTGGAATAAAGCAAGAACTGCAAGTCCTGCAGTCGCAGAGCTTGTAAAAAAAGCATGGCCTCATATTCTAAGAGTTATGGATGAATATCCTGATTTCGCTCAAATCAAAGGAAAGATGGACCAGCTTCTTTCTCGTATCCCTGACGCTAGTCAGAGAAAGATACTCACAGATCTATTCTTGAATCCGGTTCTTTCCATTCGCAGAAACTAGTTTCGCACGGAGCTCACGGAGAGTAATTCTCACGCAGAGGCGCTAAGCCGCGGAGAGTTTTCTTGAATAGAGTTAGTAGAATACCGTCTACTCTCATAATTGCTATCTGAATTAACCTCTGCGTCTCCGCGACTCTGCGTGTCTAACCAAGCTTATAAGTCGAATATAGGTTTCTCTGCGGCTTCTTCCCCGAAAAAGATCGTTTTCAAACTAGGCACTCGTAAATTTACTGGTCTAAGAATCGGACATTTGCTACAAAATTCAGCCAAACATCGCGTGGGTGGGGGTTTCCTCTGTCCGTGGACTAAGGCCAAAGCAGAGTCCCGGATTCTATATCAACCCTAAAGAGGAACCTTAGCGGATGTTAAACCTTGACGAACAGTTGCGGATCCAAAAGTACTTGGAGGAAAACGGTCTATACGACAAGTCCTTCGAGCGCGATAACTGCGGAGTAGGCTTCGTCGCTTCTTATAAGGGCGAGTCCAGCCACCGAGTTGTATCTATGGGTTTGAAGGCGGTCGCATGCCTTACCCACCGCGGAGCCGTTGATGCAGATATGCAAACCGGAGACGGCGCCGGGATCATGATCCGTATCCCTAAAAAACTGTTTGCGAAGTACATCGAGGACATGGGCCATAGACGCCCTGACGAAGATTCCATCGGTGTGGGGATGGTGTTCCTACCTAGAGAGGACATAGACAAACAAGATGTTTGCCGAAGCCTCATCGAATCAGCACTTATGCAATTCAACTTCAAGCTATACGCTTGGAGATATGTTCCGGTTAATCCTGAGGTTTTAGGGCCTAAGGCGAATGCTTCCCGCCCTCAGATCGAACAAGTCCTGATCGGAAAGCCGGACGGGATGTCCAACGAGGATTTCGAGACCAAATTATTCCTGATCCAAAAGAAAGTGATGAGAGATGCGCTCAGACTTTCCATGAGCGAAGACTTTTATATTTGTTCATTCTCTTCCGAAAGGATCACATTCAAAGGATTATTCAACGGGAACCAGGTCTCTCAATTTTATGAAGATCTAAAAAGTGAGGAGATGGTTTCTCCTTATTGTATCTTCCACCAAAGATATTCTACCAACACTTTCCCAAGCTGGGCATTGGCTCAACCTTTCCGTGTTCTTGCACATAACGGAGAGATCAATACCATCGTAGGGAACAGGATTTGGATGCTCGCAAGAGAAGAAGAACTCGCCTGTGAAAAATGGGGAGAGTTCCAAAAAGAGATCCATCCGATCATCAGACCTCATTTATCTGACTCCGCAAGTTTGGACAACGCAATGGAAGCGATTGTACGTTCCGGTAAGGACGTTCTTCATGCCAAAGCGATGCTTATACCGAATGCATGGAGTAAGAACGTTCAGATGTCGGAAGCCTTAAAGTCCTTCTACGAATATAATAACACTTTGACCGAACCATGGGACGGACCTGCTGCTCTCGCATTTGCAGAAGGTGACTGGGTCGGAGGAAGTTTAGACAGAAACGGACTTCGCCCTGCAAGATATGTTGTGACCGAAGACGGACTAGTCGTTATGGGTTCCGAAACTGGTTTAGTTCATATAGACGAAGAGATCATCACCAAAAAAGGAAGATTAGGTCCTGGTGATATGCTAGCGATCAACCTGAAAGAAGGTAAGATCTACTTCAATGAGGACGTAAACGCTCTATTCGAGAAAAAATACGATTATAGAGAATGGTCCAAAGAGAATGTTGAATATCTGGACCAAACTATCGACGAGTCCATCGCTAAAACCGTAACTTACAGCGGAGATGATCTCAGAAGAAGACAGATCCTTTTCGCATATTCTCCATACAAACAAAAAGCGGTGATCAAACCTCAGGCTGTCGCTGGAAAAGAAGCGATCGGTTCCATGGGAGACGATACTCCTTTGTCTATCTTAATGCTTTCTCGCATCGGATTGTATACATACTTCCGCCAAAGATTTGCTCAGGTGACAAACCCGCCGATCGACTATCTGAGAGAGAAAGGAGTAACTTCCCTTTACACTCGTCTTGTTAAGAAGACAAATCTATTCGCGGACGAAAAACCTCAGAACTGTCTGGTTCTTTCTCATCCATACCTGACTAATCTTGGATTACAAAGGATTAGGGAGAAGGACGGAAAACAATACAAGGTTTTGACCTTGGACGCCACTTTTGAAGCTCATCATGAGGAAGGTGCTGCAAGAAATTATCTTGAACTTGCATTGGACCAATTGCTTGCGGACGCAGTAAAAGCTGCGGAATCCGGAGTGAATATCCTGATCCTTTCGGATAAAAAACTGAACAAGGATCGCGCTCCTATTCCTATGGAATTGGCTGTTGCGGCAGTTCATAACCACTTGATCCGCAACAAAAAACGTGCGGCTACTAGCATTCTTGTGGAAACAGGATCTGCATTCGAAATCCATAATGTGGCCGTTCTGCTTGGATACGGAGCTTCCGGAGTAAACAGTTATCTGATCTGGGACACTCTTCATGACTTATGGTCCAAGGGAGACTTCGATGCGGAAGACGGCACTCGTCCTTCTTTTGCTACTCTTTGCACTAACTATCGTGCGGGAGTCGATGACGGACTTCTAAAGATCATGTCCAAAATGGGGATCTCCATCATGTCTTCCTATGTGGGTGGACAGGTATTCGAAGCGATCGGGCTCTCTAGAACTCTGATCTCCAAATACTTCCCAGGTACTTATTCCAGGATTTCTGGAATTGGTATCGGTGGTATCGAGCAGAATATCCTAAGAAACCACGACTCCGCATTCAACAAAGAGATCAATCCGGAAGACTTTATCTCCGAGAAGGACGACCAACCTCATAGATGGTCTCCTAAAGTAGTAAAATTCATCCGCAAAGCTGCGGTGGACAACGACTACGAAGCATTCTTAGAAGCTTCTAAATTAATGGAAGAAAGTGATCCGATCAATATCCGAGATCTATTCGATTTCGTGGATCGTTCCCCTGTTCCAATCGAAGAAGTAGAAACAGTTTCTGAGATCCAAAAACGTTTCTTAACTCCTGGTATGAGTCACGGTGCACTTTCTATCGAAGCTCACACTGACCTTGCGATTGCAATGAACCGTTTGGGAGCAAAGTCTTCCTCCGGAGAAGGTGGAGAAAATCCGTCTCGTTACGTTGTGGATGAGAAAGGAGACTTAGCGAATTCTTCCATCAAGCAGGTTGCTTCCGGAAGATTCGGAGTCACTTCCGAATATCTGAACTCTGCGAAAGAGTTGGAGATCAAGATCGCTCAGGGTGCAAAACCCGGAGAAGGCGGACAGCTTCCAGGCAAGAAGAACAATGAGGAGATCGCGACGAACCGTCATACTCCTCAGGGAATCGACCTGATCTCTCCTCCACCTCACCACGATATTTATTCTATCGAGGACTTGTCTCAGTTGATCTATGACTTGAAACAAGCTAACCATACCGCACAAGTATCGGTAAAACTGGTATCCGAAGCGGGAGTAGGAACGATCGCTGCCGGTGTTGCGAAAGCGAACGCCGACGTGATCCTGATCTCGGGACATGTGGGTGGAACCGGAGCGGCTTCTCTTACTTCTATCAAACATGCCGGATCTCCTTGGGAGCTTGGTCTTTCCGAAACGCATCAAGTTTTAGTAATGAACGGTCTACGTGATAGAGTGGTTCTCCGTACTGACGGCGGTATCGTTTCCGGAAGGGATGTGATCATCGCTGCATGTTTAGGTGCGGAAGAATACGGAATTGGGACTGCTTCTCTCGTGGCATTAGGTTGTATCATGGCAAGAAAATGCCATTTGAACAACTGTCCTACTGGGATCGCTACACAAGATCCTAAGTTCAGAGCGAAATACAAAGGATCTCCTGATCAGGTCGCTACTTTAATGACACTTCTTGCAATGGAAGTTCGTGAGTATTTGGCGAAGCTTGGATTTCGCTCTATGGACGAGATCATAGGAAGAACGGACCTTCTGAAACAAATTACACGTTATGAGCAAGACCGTTTAGATTCTTTGGATTTGAATCCTATCTTGGTACGTCTTCCTCTTCTCTACGATCCTAAGAAGAAAAAAGACAGATTCGTAAGAAGAGAATCTGTCGGAGAAGTTCTGGATGATCGTATCCTGAAGGATGCAGAACCTGCGTTAGAAGGAAAAACTTCCATGTCTCTTTCTTATTCCGTTAAGAATACGAACAGGACTGTAGGAGCAAAAGTTTCCGGAATTATCGCACGTAAATACGGATCCAAAGGACTTCCTGGAAAACTGGAAATCATTCTTGAAGGAACAGCTGGTCAGTCCCTAGGAGCATGGCTCGTGAAAGGGGTCCAGATCACTCTTCATGGGGATGCAAACGATTATGTAGGAAAAGGACTCTGCGGTGGAACTATCGTGGTCCGCAAACATAGACGTTCCAAATTGAAAGCGTATGAGAACGTGATCATCGGTAATACCTGTCTTTACGGTGCTACTTCCGGAAAACTTTTCAGTTCGGGTAGAGCAGGAGAAAGATTCGGGGTAAGAAACTCCGGAGCGGATGCAGTAGTAGGCGGAGCAGGTGACCACTTCTTGGAATACATGACAAGTGGAACAATAGTCTGCTTGGGAACAGTAGGTAAGAATATGGGCGCCGGTATGACCGGAGGAAGAGCTTACTTCTTCCAGAAAGATTGGGAATTGGAGCCTTTAATCAATAAAGAGTATGTGAAGATCGTGGATCTTGAAAATGAAGATTACGATATCATAAAGTCTTTTATTACCGAGCATACTAAATTGACCGGATCCGAACTTTCGGAAGAGATCCTGAAAACTTGGGAAGCATCTAAAAAATATTTCGTGAAAGTTACTCCTAAATAAAGTAACTCTCGGATTAGTTTTTCAGACTAAAGGGCAAGGTTCCAATGAGTTCGATGTGAATTCGGACTTAAAAGACCTTGCCCTATCTGTGTACGGATGATAGACTGGTTCTTTAGATCCGTTCTACCGAAAGGAAAGATACGAATTGTTACGATTGCATATAATTCTGGCTTTTGTGGCAACAGCCTTGCTCTTTGCCGTCGCAGATAGACAGCAGAGGCGGGATAGAGAAGAACCCGACTTCTCTTCTTCTCCATTACTGAGTGTGATGGAGGGAGAAATTTCCGACCACAATACTCATCCTACATTCAAGTTCTCGTTCGCAGATCTCAAAGGACGAGCTAGAGTATTATCTAAACAACGCTACATTCCGCCTAAACATTCCACTACGGACTTTTTGAAAGGTCTGCCATGGAACCAATACAAAAACATATTATTTCGCCCCGAAAAATCGGTTTGGAAGAAAGAGGGAAATCCTTTCCAATTACAGTTTTTACATCCTGGACATTTATATAATACTAATATAAGAGTGTTCGAGGTAAGAGGCGATTTTGCGAGAGAGATTGCCTATGATCCTTCTTCTTTTGATCTTTCTAAACTGAAAGGTGTGGGAGAGCTTCCACCTAATCTAGGTTATTCGGGATTCAAGATCCATTTTCCGATCAACACACAAGAGCATACGGATGAGTTTGCGGTTTTCCAGGGCGCAAGTTATTATAGGATCATTTCTAAGAAACAATGGTACGGTCTTTCTGCCCGAGGGATTTCGGTTAACACAGGCATGCCTTATCCGGAAGACTTTCCTTCCTTTAGGGAATTCTACGTAGTCAAACCTGATAAGACCGACTCTTCGATCACCGTTTATGCTCTTTTGGACGGAAGGACTGCCACCGGCGCTTACGAATTCCAGATCACTCCCGGCAAAGTTTCCGCAGTAAAGGTAAATGCAGAGGTGATACTTAGGACTAAGGTGGATCGGTTAGGGATTGCCCCTTTGACCAGTATGTATTGGTATAGTGAGACCAGGGGAATTCCGAAAGGCCAAGCCTATCCGGAATCGCACGATTCCGATGGATTATTGATCCATTCCGGAAAAGGAGAATGGATCTGGAGACCTTTGGATAATCCGAAGCGCAGCACAACGTATACTTTCTCGGATGAAAATCCGAGGGGATTCGGCTTAATCCAAAGAGATAGAGAATTCCAAAATTACCAGCATAGTGAGATGAAATACCAACTCAGGCCAAGCGCTTGGGTAGAACCCGAAATTCCTTTTGGTAAAGGTGCGGTCCATCTCCTAGAAAATCCGACTATCCAGGATTCTGACGATAATATGGGAGCTTACTGGATGCCGGATCCTCTTCCACAACCCGGGATTCCATTCGATTTTTCTTATACTGTCCGCTGGCCGGATACAGATCCGCTTCCTGATTCCATGGCAAAGGTAGTGGCAACTCGGATCGGTGACGCGCAAGGTGATCCTGATCTGAAAATGTTCTATGTGGATTTTAAAAGTTCCAATCTAAGTTCTTTGGATCCGTTCGCTTATATTCAAGCGAGAATAGATACCGGAGAAAACGCGGAATTATCCGAATATTCGGTCCAAAAGATAGAAGAAACCGGAGTATGGAGACTTACTTTCGGAGTGTATCCTAAAAATAAATTCAGGCCCTCCGATCTAAAGGCAGCATTGAGCAGAAACCAAGAAATCATTTCTGAAACCTGGAATTTCGTACTTGAGCCGAACTAAGAAAAAACAAGAAGACTCGAGTGGCTCAGGACTTTTAGAAAATCACCAACTTTCTAAGGAATGGGAACGTTTAGAACTTTATCTCCGAGGAATGGGGATAGATGACAGTTTAGAGATCCATAATACTCTATCCAAAGTTTTTGAAAAATCCGAATCCTCCAAAAAAAATATATTCGAAATTTTTAAAGAAGAAACATCCCTGAGATTTAATCGTGATTGGGAAAGCAGTCTTCCTCCTTTAGAACCTGGTTCTATGGTGCCTAGACCGATCGATTTTGGTCCGCTTGCGGATCTCGCTTCTCCTTCTGCGGAAAAACCGGAGCCTGTTGCGCTGGTCCTTACGGCTCTATTCTGGGCTGCAGTTTATATTTCTCTTGCTTTCTGGTATTTTTCATGAACGCAGAAACTTTTCCTACATCTATACCCGAACCGGATGGGATCTTAAAAGAAGCATTCGATTCCAGAAAATTTACGTATAGAAGGTTGGGATTCGTAGGAGTTCTAGGACTTCTATCCTTATTCGGGATCTATTTAGAATATCGTTTTCTTCTAATAAACGGTATCTCGCCATTGGAATGGGCGACACTTTTACTCTTCTGCTTTTTATTTCCTTTATTGGCGTTCGGGGCTACCACCGCGATCTTCGGTGCCATCCAAAGAATAAGAGGGGGAGATCCTACACGTATCTCCGGATTAATCGCCGGACAAACAGTAAGCCCGAAAGAACTCCCGCCGACTGCTGTGGTTATTCCGATCCACTGCGAAGACGTGGCAAGAGTAGCAGCCGGTCTGGAATCTATGATGAAGTCTGCGGCTTCTGTCGGCTTAGGGGAAAATCTGGACTTCTTCTTATTATCCGATACGACTGACCCGGATATCTGGCTGCAAGAAGAGAAAGCATTCTCTAAACTTTCTAGAAAGCCGGAAACAAAGGGAAGAGTATATTACAGAAAAAGAAGGATCAATCTAAACAAAAAATCGGGAAATATCGCGGACTTCTGTAGAAGATGGGGAAGACGTTATAGATACATGATCGTCTTGGACGCGGACAGTTTGGTTACAGGGGAATGTATGCTAAACTTGATACGCCTGATGGAAGCTGTGCCTAACGCAGGTATTATCCAAACAGTTCCTAAGATCATCCGAGGTAAAAGTTTATTCCAGAGATTGGCGCAATTCGGGACCTGGTTGGGAAATCCTATCTTCGGCGCTGGATCTTATTATTGGCAGGTGTTCTCCGGACCTTTCTGGGGGCATAATGCGATCGTAAGATTAAAACCATTTATGGAACATTGTGGACTTCCAGGTTTACCTGGAGAAAGCGCCATAGGAGGAAAAATCCTATCTCACGACACTGTCGAAGCCGCATTAATTAGAAAAGCTGGATATACAGTTTGGTTTGCTTACGATTTAGAAGGTTCGTATGAGGAATGTCCTCCTAATCTTCTGGAAAGTCTGAAAAGGGATAATCGTTGGTGCCAGGGAAACCTGCAACATTTCTGGTTTCTGTTCGTAGGCGGCCTAAGGATTTCCAGCAGGATCCATATTTTATTGGGGATACTTTCTTACGGAAGTTCTCTTCTTTGGGCGTTACTACTCGTCGCAACTAGTTTTACGGTCATGGCGGATACCGACTATTATCGTTTAGCCTCTATTCCGGAAGAATGGGCGCAATTCCAGGAGAGTATGTATCTCCCTGTCTTCTACGGATTGCAAATTTATACTATTCTAATATTATTCATGCCTAGGATACTTTCCTTCTTAGACGGTTTACTTTTCCGCAGAAAAGAAAGTGGGATCGGATTTTTCTCCTTTATCTTTTCCTTTTTAACTGAGTTTATCCAGTCGGTGATCTTAGCTCCCGCTTATATGGTCCAATACACCAGATTCCTTTGGATGACTTTTTGGAATAGAAAGATAGAGTGGGGACCACAAAATAGGGACCCGGCTCAAGGGATTGATAGAATGGCCGCTGCCCGTGCCTTACTCCCTCAGGCATTTTATGGCACGGGGATCTCCATCTGGTTATTCGTATATTATCCCGTACTTTTTTATTGGTTATTGCCGATCACAGGCGGCTGGCTTCTTTCTTATTTTTGGGGTGTCTGGACTTCTTCCCCTAAACAAGGCGAACTCTGGAAAAAAAGAGGACTTCTTTTAACTCCGGAAGAAACCAAAACGAATTCCCTTTTATCCGATACTGAAAATTTGGAGGAGGAATATTCTACGTTCTTGCAAGGAATGGGATCAGGTAGAGGGATTTTTCTTTCCGTAGCAGACCCTCTACTATTTCGTTTTCATACTTCTCGTTTGAGAACTAGAAAAAAAGAATCGGACGCTCGTAAAAGATATATGGATGTTCTTGTTTCTAATTGGAAAGAATCCGGTCCAGATTCTTTGAATTCGAAAGAGATGAATCGTCTTCTATGGGACAAACGTGTTTTGAGCGATCTTCATTTCTGGTTTTGGGAAACTGATCTTTCTAAAACTCATCCATGGTGGAAGGAAAGATTTTTAGAATACCAAACTAGACTGCGCAAAGAGCAGATCTCCAATTGGTTTAGTTGATCCCGAAAGATCCTTTTTATCTTTCGGGATAGTGCACAGGTTTGAGTTGAGGATATTTTCCAAGATATTCCGCTTTAGAAAATAACCTAAAAATTGAAGTTTAGAACAATCGAATTTATCTTCATTTAGGTACTCGCTGTGCCGGATCATAAAAGAATTGTTCTTCTTTGATCTTTTCGCCTTCCCAAAGCTGGTATGCAAGTTCCTCCATATCCGTCGTCGTACCGTCTTTCCAATCGAAATGAAATACCCACCTGATCACGACGTAATCTCCGTTTACGAATACGGGCCGAATACACTTCGAAGTTAAGGATTTTGCTTTTCGAAGTACTAATTTTTCATTCGTAACAAGCACGTCTCTGCCTACTCGACGCGGCGATTGGTTTTCTTGCATCGAAGCATCGATCGTATAAAAAGCCTCGATTGCTTCGTCATGTTTATTCGATTCCACATGAGCTATAAATTTTTCTAATGTTTCTAATGTTGGCATGGATGTACCTTTCTCTATAACAATTGAAACGGACTTCCTTGGCGAGTATTAGTATATAATTCGAAAAATTCTAGTTTGGTTCCCAAACGGCTTGTTACGTCTAAAATTTACTATCTCACTGCTTGATATACATTCTCCCTGGATCCTTTCGAAAACACAAACTGCCAGAGTTGGATCTTCCTGGAACGAAAGGCTCCCGCACAGCTTAAAAGATAGAATTCCCACATACGTCTGAATCTTTCTCCGTATTTGTTTTGGATCTGATCCCATCCTTTTTCGAAATTATTATACCAAGCCATGAGTGTTTTATCATAGTCCGGACCGAAATTATGGACATCTTCCAATACAAAAAGATTTTCGCTCGCCTTTGTGATCTGTGCCGCTGAGGGAAGATGTGAGTTCGGAAAGATATACTTTTCGATCCATCTATCAGTCATCTTGCTAGAATCATTGGAGCCGATCGTATGAAGTAAAAATAATCCCTTGTCCTTTAGGGATTTATAAACTGTTTCCATGTAGGTCCGATAGTTTTTATAACCGACATGCTCCATTTGACCCACCGAAAGAACAGAATCGAAATTGTCCCTTATATCTCGATAGTCCATCAATTCGTATTTTACGTTTAGGTTTTTAGATCTTTCTTCAGCGAGCATTAGTTGCTCTTTAGAAACGCTTATGCCGAAAACTTCCGCTCCATAGTCTTTGGCAGCATGTCTAGCAAGACCTCCCCAACCGCATCCGATATCCAGGACTTTCATTCCAGGTTGGAGGTCCAACTTTTTGCAGATCAGATCCATTTTGTTTTCTTGGGCCTCATCCAAGGTATTGGCATTCTTCCAGTATGCGCAGGAATAGACCATTTCCTTGTCTAACATTAGTTCGAAAAGGTCGTTGCCAAGATCGTAATGTCTTTCTCCGACCACAAAAGCTCTTCTTTTGGATTGGCGATTCAATATTACGGATTCTAAATATAGAAATAGATTTCCCCAGGTTCTTGCTGCTTTTTCTATTCCTTTATCCAATAATCTCCTGACAGTTTCGTCGAACCTTTCGCATTCGAACCAACCGTTCATATACGCTTCCCCTAGACCTAAAGAACCGTTGCTTAGAATTTTTTCGAATAATCTATCATCCTTTACTTGGATGTCCCAATCCGCATTTCCTCCGAAGCTGACTCCTGCCTTTGCAAATAATTCTTCAACCTTGCCGCGAACTTTATCCTTCCACATGACGCCCTCCCTAAGCGATCGCAGTCGCCGATTAAAATACTCGATTTTTGAAAGCGAGAAAAGTAAAAAAAGGAAAAGGGGAAGTTAGACTGTATTCTATTTTACCAAACGTTTGTTAGTCGAATGATGTAACTTATTTGATAATTTCTATGATCGAATCTTGTATATCTTGGACAGCATCTTTCTGGAAGGTTGGATCGGAATGCACGTTAGAGGATATTGCGGATTTGGATGCCTCTTCCCAACGGAAGGAAAATAGGTCATCATGAGAGATATATGAGGATTTATAGAGGGATTGTAATGCTTCTACTAAATATTTATATTCCGGAAAATCGCCTCTGTCGGTATAAAGTATAGGAGTTCCTGCAAAATAAGACTCGCTTAAAATTCCATAACCGGGTTTGGTCAGCACGAAATCACTCGCTCGGAGTAGGTCCGGATAATGGCAATGCGGAATGGTGACTATTCCCAAATTATTTTTGGCCTCTACTCTCCATTCTATCCCGCCGATCACGATCCTTCTTTTGGATGGGTCCCATTTTTTCCAATCAAAATGAGAAGAGTTGATGCCATAAGCTCCGAACGAGAATAGATAATACTCTGTACCTTCTTCAAAGCCGTAATATTTTCTGGCCTCTTCTTTATTTAGATTGGGTTTACGTCCTAATAATCCGATCTTTCTGGTTTTGGGAATGGAAGCGACAGGGCAAGAAAGCGGAAGAATAAGGCCTATATCGCACAATGCATATTCTTTCTTTAATTCTTCGGCGTATCTTTGGAATATTTCAGATTTATAATATGAGTATATATAATCCCAGGTAAAATTTCCTAAAAATAAAGAAGGAATTTTCAGCTGGGAGGAGATCAGAAAAGGAAGAGAAGAAGAATCCGACCAAATAACGTCCGGATTTTCTTTTTTGAGATATTCCGTTTCTATCTGAAGAAGAGAGTCTTTATTCTTCTTAAATTCAATAATTTCAGATGCAGTAGAATCCAGGTCCATTCCAAGAGAATCCTTTTGTACGATTCCTACATCCGATCTTGTTTTTCTGAATCGGATCCTGGCTCTGACCTGTCCCCAAATTCCGGAAACATCCAAGGAAGAAGCAAATTCTTCTCCTCTCGGAGAATGGACGGTCGCAGTCCATTCAGGATTTTTAATTAGAATCCTGAGAATTGCCTCTAAGCTACGACTGATATGACCGAAACCGTGACCGCTTATGTATGCGGAAATATGGATCTTTTTCATTAACGATTCTGTCGAAGCACTTCGTACATTAGAATTCCGGCTGACATTGCCAGATTTAAACTATCCGCCACTCCTTTCATAGGAAGGGAAATATACTGATCGCTTTGGGATCTGGCGTATTCACTTAGACCGTACTGTTCGCTCCCAAAAACAAGTGCGACTTTTCCTTTCAGTTTTGCGTCCCAATAGAGAGACTTTGCTTCCGGGGTCACAGCGAATGTTTTGTATCCTGCTTTTTGAAGAATTGGATAAAGTTCTTTAATATCCGATTGGAATACATCCAGGGTGAATAATGTTCCTGTGGAAGATCGTATGACGTTTGGATTGAATAGATCCAGCCTTGGATCGGCAACGAACACTTTATGGAATCCAGCACCCTCTGCGGTCCTTAGAATGGTGCCTAGGTTACCCGGCTTCTCCACTCCTTCGATCACAAGAACGGGGTCATCCGAAAGTTTTGTTTTAGAAGATAAGGAGAAGTCAGGCAATTCAGCGGTGGCAATCAGGCCATCCGGTCTATCTCTGTAGGAGATCTTTTCAAAAATCTGTTTTGGAACAGCGATTGTTTTTGCGTCTATCGAAGATACTAGATCTTCTTCATTTTCACCTAGATAACATGCAGGGCAGGTGAGTAGATATTCGAATTTGACTTTGCCTGAGACATGCGCCCTTTGGATCTCCCTGAACCCTTCGATAAAGAATGTGCCGGATTTTTCTCTGTTCTTTTTCTCTTTAAGACCTGCGATATATTTCAGCTTTTCATTTGAAAAACTGCTGATCTCCAAAACGTTCTTTTTCAAAGTTTTACTCGATTGGAATAAAATACGCAGTTGGAGCCCGCCGGATGTAATCTTCCCGTTGTTTCGGAGATAGAAAGTTCTTCCGTTAGATAATTTCCGGGAGTTTTGATCCTACCTTCCAAAATCCTCCGAAGTGCAAGAGGGCTGAATCCGGTGGAATGACACGTTAAAAACACGAACTCAGGTTTATTATTACAGAGTTGCATGAGAAGGTCCATCATCTCAGGTAGATCTTTTTCTATTTTGAAAACTTCTCCGCTGGCGCCACGGCCGAAAGTGGGCGGATCTAAGATAAAACCGATATACTTTTTCTCGCGTCTGATTTCTCTATTCAAGAATTTTAATACGTCTTCGACTATCCAGCGCACTTTTTTTCCTGCTAAGCCGGAAACTTGTGCGTTCTCTCTGGCCCATTCTACCATTCCTTTGGAAGAGTCCAAATGACAAGCGTCCAATCCACCCGCTAACACGGATAAGGTGGAAAGTCCGGAATATGCGAATAGATTTAAAACTTCGCCTTGGCCTGCCAGTTGGGAGGATACGTTTCGGATCCGGTCCCAGTTGCTCAATTGCTCAGGAAAGATCCCAAGATGTCCAAAAGGAGTAAAACGTATCTTAACGGTCAGAGGAGGGATTTGGATAAGGAACTCGTCTTCCGAATCCGGTCTGGAAGCGCCGGAACCTTTCCAGCTCCAGTTCCCTCCGCCCTTATCGCTTCTGTGATATTCTCCATCAGCGTCCTTCCAAAGAGAGGGTTGAGTAGGAGGCCAAGCCGCAACCGGAGAAGGGCGGATCACTTTGTATGGGCCGACTTGTTCTAATTTTTTGAAATTTCCGGAATCGATGAGTTGGTAAGTATTTTTATTTGCGCTCATATATTATTGATCCAAGGGTTCACATTTTTTATAGATATGCACCTTGAAGTATTTCCCCTCCGGAAATTCCTTACGTGTAGGATGATCCGGTTCCGGTCTTAATTTGAAAAGATCCTTGTACTTCCATCCTTTGTTCGCTAAGGTTTCTCGGCCAATCTTTTCGAATTCGGACTCCAGGATTCTTCCGGAACAAGAAAGTAAGATCAGATCTCCTCCAGGTTCTAAGAAAGAAATCGCCTTAGAAATTAGACTACGATATGCTTTTTTACCGGCGGGAACGGATGCTTGGTTTGGAGTCAGATTGGGAGGATCCAAAACAATCAGCGAAAATTTTTTACCTTCTAAAAATCCCCAGTCCTGAAATAGATCGGCTCTGACCAAATGATGTTTTCCTTTTGTAAGGATCGTATTCTTCTTCTCGAAATTTAAGAACTCTTCCTCCGGCAAAATATGAGATACAAATTCTTCGAGCGCTTCTTTAGCACCGTCAGCGGAGAAGACTGATTTTGCGCCTGCTACTTCTAAACATACCGAAGTAAGTCCGGTGTGTGAGAATAGATGGAGGCAATCTCTATCTCGAGCTATTTCCGGTTTTTCTAATATATATTGACGTAAATTTCGAACGTCTAAAAAGAATCCTCCTTTTTGTCCGGGGATCTTGGTTTTCCATTGGACCTGATCTAGAAAGATTTTTTCCTCATACGGAACTTCTTCTTTACCTCTTAGGAAACGGATGGGCAAAGATTTTTCGGAGCCTATTCTTTGGGGAGAGATCCAGACGATCCGTTTGGGGATTGGTTCTTCCGTTTTGTACGCGACAGAATATAGAAGCCGGACCACCAATCTGGAAAACGTTCTTAACGATCTGGAATAGGTTTGGACCACCCAAGTGGATCCATATCGATCTACCGTAACTCCGGGGATTAGGTCATTCTCCCCATGTATAAGTCTGTAAGCATTTGTTTTTGCTCGGAGAGGTTTTCTAAGTTCTAATGATCTTTCTATCGTTTGTAGCAGTTTAGGAATAGAGAAATCATTTCCTCTTTGTATGATACGTATTCCTATCGGACCTGAAGAAGAATAGATCCCGAATCCCAATGTTTCGTTCGATCCGGAGACAAGTTTCATCCAGTCCCCGTCTTGGAATGCGGAGATCGCAGTGGATAATTTTCCGTTTAAGATCCAAGGATGTCCCGAATTTAAAACCGATTCGGTCGTTTTGCTGAGTTGGTATCTTCGAAAACGATTCATTCCAGAGTACATAAAAAAAGACAGAGCGTAACCCTGTCCTTTTAAAAATATCGGCCTTGAAAAATCTTACTTTTTCTTAGCTTCGTCGTAAGAAGTGTTTGTAGCTCCCGTGTAGATCTGACGAGGTCTACCGATCTTCATATCGGGAGATTCGATCATTTCCTTCCATTGAGCGATCCAACCTGGAAGACGTCCCATTGCGAACATTACTGTGAACATATTCACAGGAATTCCAAGAGCTCGGTAGATGATACCGCTATAGAAGTCCACGTTCGGATACAATTTTCTTTCTACGAAGTAGGAGTCTTTAAGTGCCGCTTCTTCGAGTTCTTTAGCGATATCTAATAGAGGATCTTTTACACCCAATCTGGAAAGAACTGCGTCGCAGGCTTTTTTGATGATCTTAGCGCGTGGATCGAAGTTTTTGTAAACTCTATGTCCGAATCCGGAAAGACGGAATGCATCGTTCTTATCTTTCGCTTTTTCTACGATCTTTTTCACAGGAAGACCGGAAGCCTTGATCTCTAAAAGCATTTCCAATACTTCTTGGTTTGCTCCTCCGTGACGAGGTCCCCAAAGAGCACAGATACCTGCGGAAATCGCTCCATACAAGTTTGCAAGAGAAGAACCGACTAAACGAACCGTAGAAGTGGAACAGTTTTGTTCGTGATCCGCGTGAAGTATCAACAGAAGGTTCAGTGCTTTTACGATCTCAGGATCGATATAATATTCCTCGCTTGGAACGGAGAACATCATATTCAAGAAGTTGCTGCAATAATCCAAGTGGTTCATCGGGTGAACTGTAGGTTGTCCCAATGATTTTTTATACGCGAATGAAGCTATCGTTGGGAACTTTGCTAAAAGACGGACCATAGAGATATGTCTATGATCCGGATTTTCCGGATCGTATGAGTCTTGGTAATATGTAGAAAGCGAACCGATCATTGTCGACATGATCGCCATTGGGTGGCCGTCTTTAGGGAATCCGTTATAAAGACGTTTTAAGTCTTCGTGGATCAAAGTGTGCATGGTAAGCTCTTTGTCCCAGTCTTGCAATTCCTTGTCGGAAGGAAGATGTCCGTAGATCAAAAGGTACGCTACTTCGGTGAAGCTTGCTTTTTCGGCCAATTGTTCGATTGGAATCCCGCGGTATCTTAAAATTCCCAACTCACCATCCAGGAATGTTACCGCACTAGTGCAGGCACCGGTGTTTAAATAACCGTTATCTAATGTAATGTATCCTGTTTGTTGTCTGAGTTTGGAGATGTCTATGGCCTTTTCGTTTTCTGTTCCCGTAATGATGGGTAGTTCATATTCTTTACCGTCGATTTTTAAGATTGCGGTGTTTGCCATTTTTTACTCCTGTTAGATGAATGATATCGGACGAACCGGCATAAGGTAGACCTTGGGACAGAGAGGTGAAATTGAAAACTCATCCCGGTCCTTAGAACTATTCCATGGATCTGAAATTCTAGACAATCCAAAAAAAAGAATCCGTTTTGTCCGATCAGCGGTTTTTGTACTGCCTTAAACTTTGATAATTATAATAGTTCGACGTTACGATCCTGCAATAATCACGGGGTTCTTTTAAAGGAAGTTCTTCCAAAAAGTGATTAAAATCTCCGTGATAATGATTTCGTTTCCATTTTCTGAGATTTCCCGGTCCTCCGTTATAGGCGATTGAGGCCCATTTCAAATCGTTTTCATTAGAGGAGAGAAGGTATTTCAGGAATTTTGCACCCATTTGGATAGAAATTTCCGGATCAAAAAGAGAATAAGGACCAAGTCCTAAACCTTGGGCTAACCCTTTTCCGGTAGGTCCCATAATCTGCATGAGACCTCTCG
Source organism: Leptospira licerasiae serovar Varillal str. VAR 010 (assembly GCF_000244755.1). Classification (NCBI taxonomy): domain Bacteria; kingdom Pseudomonadati; phylum Spirochaetota; class Leptospiria; order Leptospirales; family Leptospiraceae; genus Leptospira; species Leptospira licerasiae. Next base: position 83,628 of record NZ_AHOO02000013.1, read on the forward strand.
CATTAGAAGAAGATACTGCATTCTCCTTAAAAAAAGACTCCTGCCTCATGACCGCATAGACAATATCTTCTTCGATCCCGAAAGATTGGGAATAATGGGAAACTATATCCCTATGCGGTCTGGGGTAGATCCGAGAAGCGAGTTTGGAGGGAAGAAGTATCACATCATCAGGGATCCTTCTTCTTTTCATTAGATTTCTTGTATGAAAGACGGTTAGGTATTGGTTGCCGGTAACTTCTCCCAATGCGGCTAAAATTTCGTCTTTTTCCTCTTCGGAAGTTCCTGTCTGTAAAACGAATTTGTCTACCAGAGAACCGGCGTGTGCCATCTCTCCGATCTCCAAATATTCTTTAGCATTTTGTAATAGAGTATTCCCTCTTACCTTACTATGGGCGGAGTCTATCCGAATGTCTAACGAGAATGAATCCGGGAAGTAAGCGAATTCCAGATCTCTTCCAATGATCTTATCCGAATATTTTGGATCACCCGAAGTCAAAGAAAGATATTCGAATAATGTATCCTTATTTCTTAAAGGGGAATCCGGCTTTTGTATGGAGGAGATCTCGGTAGCGAATTCTTCTCGGATCACTCTTGTATAATAAGAACCGGGAATGAATTTATAATATGATCTTAACCAAGAGAGAAGTTCATCCTGTTTTCCTTTGGATTTTAAACTTCTCAAATACCAATACACCAATCTACCTTTAACGGGAAGATTCGGTATCCGTTTTAAAGCATCTTTCCAATAGGATTCGTCCAGGAAGTGAGAATGGTCACCGATCAAAAGATCTATCAGCTCGTCTTGTCTGATCAGATTATAAGGATTTTTTTCGAGAGAAGAAAGAAGACCGTTGAAATATTTATCTCTTTCTCCCAAACGTTTATACGCCCGTGCATAGGCATACTCTACGGATTCGGAAGAAGATAAATTCGATTTTTCTAATAGATCTAATCCGGATTTTGCAAGGTTCTGGTTGGAAAGTTCCACGGACATTGCAGCAGTAAATTCCGGAAAATATTCTGCAAAACTTTTATGTCTGGAGAACAGCGAAGAAAGCCTTTCCGGATAATATTGGACTAAACCTCTTGCAGCCGACTTCCAACTTTCCGGTCTTTCGAAAGTTATCGAGCCGAAATATTGTTGGGAAGAAATAAAAGATTTCTTATCGCTCGCATCCAAGAAAGGAAGGAAGAGCACTCCTTTTTCCAAAGGGATCTGCTTATAAAAGGATTCCCCTTTCCAGGTTTTTAGATCCGTATAAATATCTTTTTTAACGTAAGAAGGAACGTTCGCATCTTCTGCGAGAGCATATAAAAGATTTTCTCCCTTCTGGACCTCTCCGAATTTGTACAATGCCTTGGCGTATCTATAATAAGCCATAGCGCCAAAGTATTCTTTTTTATCTTTTTCGGAAAAACTTTCGGCGTATTCTTTCGCCTCTTTGAATTCTCCGTTTTCATAATGGATGCGGAGAATCTCCCCGATCACATTTTTATAAACTGGATCGTATTCCGGAGGGAGTTTTTTGAGATAGGAGATTAGTTCGGATGAAGATAAACTTTTCCTTTTTACCATTTCCTCGTACAATTTCCAAAAACTCATTTTGGTAACTGCATTCATCGGCGGGAGAGGATTTTTGATCAGACCAAGAAGTTCATCTTTGGTTACTCCTACCACAAGCCTTCCTTTTAGGAGGGACACCAGATATCTGAATTTATTTCCATGGTCTCCGTCCGGATGGTGTTCGTGAAAACGGACAAGTGCATATACTTCGGATTCTTTAGAAGGGGATCTTTCCCTAAAAATCCTGCGTATTTTTTCCAAACTATAGGATTTGACCAAGTATTTTAGGTCGTCGTCCGCAAAAAGACTGCCGACAACTAGAAACGGGAGTAACCCCAGAATCGTTTTTTTCATGCGATTCTTCTCACTTAATCTGCCTTTAAAAGGGTTCAACTCCAAAAAAGGAGTCTTTATGCATATATCGGTATCAAATACAGAATGGCCTGAAATAACTTTAAGGCATCCGGACTTCGAAAGTAAAAAACAGGACCGAAAACCGGATACAGAAGTTATTCGTCTCAAAACGAAAATTTTAGATCATTATAGCGGAAGTATTCTCACACATTTGAGACCTTCTCATTGTTTCAGAGCGGACTTATTCGGAAGATTCGTATTTCATTCTCCTCGCCTAGATTGGATTAGAGAAGATGGAATTACCGAAAGAGAAGAAAAACTTCTACGCTTATTCTTCCAAGAGTTGTTGGACGAGCTGAAAGGAAATCTAGTTTGGGATCCCGAATTATTCTTCTTATGTTCTGCGTTCTTGCTATGTGAGGATAGAATTCGGGATTATCAAGAATTGGTATATTCTTTCGGAGAAGATCTGAAAGAAGCGAAAGAGGGCAGAAGGCTATTATACTTTATAGACGCGATCTCCGGATCCGAAAGTTTTCTGGAAGAAGGTCTGGAAAGAAAGGAGAAGATCGCATATCGTCATAAACAGCAAGGACTGAACCAAGAAGAGCAAAACGAATTGTTCGATCTGGTGATTTCTTCCCAAGAGCCTGACCTTGTGGGACTTGCATATTTCTATTTTAAGGATAAGAAAGAAGGGATTCGAAATATAAAAGTTTTGGACGCCAACATCTCTAGAAGGATCGAAGAATTTTCCAGAACGGAGGCAGACTTCTTCTTGGATCAATATTCGCTAAGACATCCGATCCTGGATAGATTCTTCTTAGTCAAAAAATGCAAACCTAGGGATTTCGTATTCGAATGGATATCCGAAGAGAAAAAGAAAAACGGAAGAGAAGAACTGAAAGAAACTCTTAGAGATTCTATCCAAGAAGGAAGCGACGATTCTTTATTCGAACGTTATAAGATCTTAAAAGAACAAGGGATGTCCTACACTCTAAGACCGTTCGAACTATTGGTTCTCTGGAATTCTACCTTAGCAGGCGAATTGGATTCGGAAATGATCTCGGTTCGATCTCAAACTCCGGGGTCCTACTTAACTCAAAGAGCGATCGCTGTCCAAGAATTTAAAGACAAAAAGTTCGAAGCTTTCAGAGAAAGGTTATTGTTTACGGGAAGATTTCAATATTCTCCTGAAATGGTTTATCTAAAAGCGATCTCATTGTTAGAGACCGGACCTGCGGAAGAAGGAGTCCAACTTATGGAATCCCTGGTCCATAAGTTTCCACAGTCGGACTTTTTAAGATTGGTTCTGGAGCGATATAAGAGTAAGAGTTAAGGGTTGTAGAATTTCCTTGCCTTAGAACCGTATTACTACTAAAATCTGACTTAAAAGACTCCTATGGCAATCACCCAAGAACAGATCCTAGAACTGCAGAGACACCAGAAGATGATCCAGCAATTGGAAAAGATCCAAAGGTTGTCCAAGAACGACGAACAGAAATACAGAGTTTCCAGGGATCTGGAAAAATATAGAAATCGGATGAGGGAAATCTCTCCGGAGGGAATTCCGGATAACCTGGAAACTGCTGCTGAGCAGATCCGTATGTTCCGTGAGAATCCGGAAGCCGCAGGCCGCATCCTTGCAAAATATCCGATCATGAAAATTTCTCCGAACTCAAATGATACTGAGGTGAATCAGATCGGAACTTGGATCAATGTGTTGGATCGGGAATATCTTCCTATATTAAACGAAACTCATATTCGTTTCGACTTCTCGCATGGAAATGAGAAGGACGGAGTGGTCAAACATATGGAGAATATCCGTCGGAACATTAAGGTTTTGACGGAGACGATCGAAGAATATCAGGCCGCCGAAAAACAAGACTTTCGAGAACAATTGAGCCGGATGAAGAACAAACAAACCCGTATTTTTATCGCGGAAGCTTTCGAAATGTTCCAGAAGTTTAATGAATTCCTTTCCAAGGTTTTGGGAGAGTTCAAAGCGGGTGGGGGAGTGATCATGAACATAGAAGATCGGATTACTTTTAACTCTAGATTCGAGAAGGCGACCGAGCTGGAAGGTAAGTCCATTCCGGAGGCCTTGGATGAATTTAGGGAGTTCACCGCGGAAGTTTTGGATCGGATCAATGTTCCTAATATCAAACATTGAGGTTGGGATCAGTTTCGTGTCACAAGCCTGGAGCTAAATCCAATATCGCTAAAAATGAACTTTAAGATCAGAAAACTTTCTCCCAATGAAACTCCGCCTATGCATCTGTTACTTCTTGCAGATCCGGATGAGAAGGTTATTCTTTCCTATTTAGATCGGTCTTCCGTGTATTTGATGGAATCGGAGGAAGGAGAATGGATCGGAGTTTATCTACTTCTTCCCACCAGACCTCATACTATAGAGATCGTGAATATTGCAATTTCCGAGAAATACCAGGGCCGAGGATTCGGAAAAAAAATGTTGGCTCACGCTACGGAAACCGCTCAGTCGGAAGGATTTCATACTTTAGAAATCGGAACGGGAAATTCGAGTTTAGCGCAACTCGGCCTGTATCAAAAATGTGGTTTCTCTATTTCCGGGATTGATTTCGGTTTTTTTCTTAGGAATTATTCGGAGCCTATTTGGGAAAACGGGATCCAGTGCAAGGATATGGTCCGACTGAGTAAGCATTTTTCTTAGGATTTTGCCCGGAAAGTCCCGGTTTTTTTGATTGGAGTTCCTACAAACTGCTACAATCCGGCACCTGAGTAAAAACCGCATCGAAACTAAAAAATTCCTTTTCCTATGCCTAGGGGGCCGTTTAGCTTGTGTTTACACCGGATCTATTTGATCCGAGTCTATAGGATTCAGAATTCATGGCACTTGTTAAGAACTCCTCCGAAGTTACAAACTCCACAATCGGCGAAAATTCCTACTTTAACGGAAAATTCTTCATCAATGGATCCTTAAAGATTGATGGAAAGTTCGAAGGAAAATCTCTCCAAGCAGAACAATTGTATATCGGGGCTTCCGGAAAAGTTCGTACAAATATCACTGCAGCTAGCGTCATTATAGAAGGTATCGTAATCGGAAATATCACAGCTCGTAACAGAGTAATGCTCCTTCCTACCTCAAGAATTTTGGGAGATATCCGCACTCCGGAATTGATCATCCAAAACGGAGTGGTTCTCGAAGGACGTTGTATCATTTCCAGTGATCTAAAACATTCCAACAAAGATCATATCGAATTGGAATACGCTAAGGATTCCTTAACCTTAGAAAGACTTTTCGGTAAACAAACAGCAGCTAAGGAAGCTTAAATCTCCGGTAATAGGTCTTGATTCCCATCCTTATCACAGAGGGAGACCCTTGTGGGATCGGGCCGGAAATTCTCCAAATGTCTTGGGAGAAGCTAAATACTTTCTCCCAGCAAAGTCAGATCCTACTCATTAGTTCATCTTCTTCTCTTTCGTATCCTGGATGGCAGGAAATCAAAGATCCGTTTTCACTCGGTTCTCCTGGACTTTATCTTTGGAGAACTTCTGCACTTTCCACTTCCGAACAAAAATTTTTGGCGCCTGGCAAACCAAGTGCCGCGTCAGGCAAAGCTGCGTTTGCAAGCCTAGAAGAAGCTGTCCGCATCCAAAAAAAAATCGGCGGCAACTTGATTACACTTCCATTAAGTAAAGAATGGGTGATCAAAGCCGGAATGAAAAAGTTCACAGGCCATACTGAGTATCTCGCAGAAGTATATAAGAAAAAAACGTATATGCTGATGGCCGGAAAAGAACTGAATGTTCTTCCTTTAACCACTCATGTCCCTCTAAAGAAGGTCCCGTCTTATTTAAAAAAAATCCATCTATCCAGTTTCATTTCTGCCATTCGCTCGGCTCCTATTTCTAAGGGAAAGATCGCATTCTTAGGTCTGAATCCTCACGCAGGAGAAGGTGGGAAGGTCGGGGACGAAGAAAAGAAGATCCTGATGCCGATCATCTCTAAGATGAGAAAGGCTGGTCTAGATGTTACGGATCCGATTTCAGCAGACGGTGCGTTTAGCGAAACATCCAGGTCTAAGTACTCTTTATTTTTAGCCTGTTATCATGACCAAGGGCTCATCCCTTTCAAGATGTGGGAGGGAAAATTCGGAGTGAATGTAACTTTGGGGCTGGATTTTATCCGGGTTTCTCCGGATCATGGGACTGCTTTTGATATCGCAGGCCTCGGAAAAGCGGATCCGGAGAGTTTTCTGCAATGTTTAGAGTGGGTGTCTGGCCAAGTTTCTGCCGAAAATGATCTTAGGAGATCTAATTGATGTTTCTCGCCCAGTCAGGTTCCTTATTACAGCAGATCGTATTTCCCATCTTTTTGATTTGGTTCGTGGGTTTGACTTTGGTGCTGATCCGAAACGATATCGAGATCATCTGGAAGATCGCTACATTTTTCGTTTTTGTATTCTACTTCTTTCAATTTTTTCCCGAACTGAAAGAAGCTTACGAAAGATTGTCCAAATCTTATCCTTCCGAGATCTTAAGCTGGCTTTACGGGATACCAAGAGCGATTTACTTTTTTCTGTTATTCCTTTGGCCGATCGCAGTGGTTCGTATGTATTACACAGCCTCTCCACTTTTGGCGAATATGACCGCAAGAACTTTGGTGGCAGCTACCTTGGCTTACTGGATCTTCTTTTTTGTGTATCACCAGTTTACAGGGCAGATCGATACTTTTCTCCAAAGTAAGTTTATTGAATGGATTACGATCGTTCCGACAGGGAAATGAGTAATTCGGATTGACCCTGGGCAATTTTCCGAGGTCTCATCTTTTCCCCATTCCTTCTTTCGGGGACCCCACCAAGATGGACATATTTCCTGCGGGATGTTTATTCTCTTTCATCAATTGGTGGGAATAACCTGTTTGGTCGAATCGGAAGGTCTTAGACAGACAAGGATCGATTTTTTTTTGTATTACAAGTTCATTTACCGATCTGCAATCTTCGTCGTTTGCAAAGTGGGATCCTTGTAGTCTTTTTTGTCGCATCCAATGGTAACGTAGATCCAAGGTCGCATTGTACCCGGTAGTTCCCGCGCAAATTACAACCATTCCTCCCGTATCACAAACAAACATCGACGTGGGAAGAGTTGCTTCCCCAGGATGTTCAAATACGATTTTAGGATTATTGCCATGACCTGAGATTTTCCATATTGCTTTTCCAAAGGCTTTCGCTCGGTTGCTCCATTCCAGGAATTTATTTTGATCATTTATTTCCGAAGTGATAGGTCCCCAATGGTCGAAATCATTTCTATTGATGACTCCTGCCGCTCCTAATTTTCTGCAAAACTCGATCTTATCTTCGGAGCTTACGACTGCAATCGGAACACCTTCTGCTGCATTCACAATTTGGATTGCCATAGCACCTAGTCCTCCGGCTCCTCCCCATATTAGAACTACGTCATCCTTTTGAACGTTATTCGGTTTCCAATTATGGAGCATTCGGAATGCTGTTCCTGCTACTAACATATAAGCGGCAGATTCTTCCCAACTAAGATGTTGTGGACGGGGGAGACATTGGTGTTCTTGTACTTTACAAAATTGTGCGAATGAGCCCCAATTCGTTTCGTAACCCCAGATGATTTGGGAGGGAGCAAACATAGGATCCTTTCCTGACAGGACCCATGGGTCATCCTTTTTCCATTGACCGCAGTGAACTACCACTTCGTCGCCGATTTTTACGTTCTTCACTTCCGAACCGATTTTATACACAATACCAGAAGCATCTGAACCGCCTATTCCGAACTTTTCCGGTTCCCCTTTCCTGTTTCTGGCAGAAATGACGTCTACAGGATTTCCGAGTGCGGCCCAAACGTTGTTGTAATTTACACCTGCCGCCATCACTGCAATTAAAACTTCATCCGGTTTAATTTCAGGCACCGGTATTTCTTCTAGCTGGAAAGCCCGGATCGGATCCCCGTATCTTTCCGGACGAATCACTTGGGCATACATTTTTTTCGGGACAATACCTAGCGGAGGTAAGGTTCCTATCGGAACGATTTCTATCTGCTTCATCATTCTCTCGATCCCTAGATTTCCGGGCAAAGCTTTTTTATGTGCAAATATATACAAGAAAAAAAATTCATGTAAATATATACTCTTAAATAGAAAAAGTAAAAAAATCGTTCTAAACGTTGATCTTTTCGTTGAAATGGATCCTTTGTGGATCTAAACTGGGCCTGTTTACGAGGCAGATTTCTCGATTTTTAGAATTAAAGAGCAGAATGGTGAAAAAGATTATAGAAAAAAAAGATCCTTCCGAACCGGCAAAACACCAATGGACTTTTTTAAGCCACCATGCTCACGTACTTTTGTGTATCAATGCGGATCCAACAGTTCGGATCCGAGATTTGGCGACAAAAGTCGGGATCACCGAGAGAGCCGTTGTAGGTATAATCGAAGATTTGGAAGAAGCGGACATTATAGTTCGCAATAAAGAGGGCAGGAGGAATCATTATAAAATTAATAAAAAAGCTTCTTTAAGGCACAAGTTAAAGTCCCATAAAACCGTCAGCGATTTGCTCAGAATTTTGACGTAAATTCCAGAACGATTTACTAAAGATATTGTTCACTCTTTCTGATTTAGACCCAATTATTCCTCATTTCATCAGTTCCTAATGCTTAGACTTTCGATTAGTAAGTTTATAAGCATAAAATTCATGTATAATAATACATGAAAAAAATTGCTTGTAAATAAATACCTGAAATATTTTTAAGAGCTGTATTGGGAGGATTTTTATGCCTTTGTCAAATTTTACCAAATTTATGATCGTGACGGCATTTGTTAATTTTAGCATAAGCGCCGAGGTTGATCCGCAAGAATCACTGAAGAAATTAATGGAGGGAAATTATCGCTTCATAACCGGTAAGTCAATACGACCGAATCAAAGCAAGGATAGAGTTAAAGAACTTACCAAGGGTCAAAAACCGTTCGCTGTGATTGTAGGCTGTTCTGATTCTCGAGTTCCGCACGAAATAATATTCGATCAAGGTATCGGAGATCTGTTTATCGTTCGAACAGCCGGACAAGTTTCTACATACGCTTCTTGGGGAAGTATTGAATTCGCTGTAGAGGTGTTAGGTAGTCGGCTGATATTAATCTTAGGCCACACTAAATGTGGTGCTGTAGCGGCAGCCTGTAATTTACCGGAAGTTCCAGGCCATATAGTTACGTTGATTAACGCGATTAAGCCTGCGGCGGATGTTGCAAAAAGTTTGCCGGGAGATTTGGTAGATAATGCCGTTAAGGTAAATGTTGCAAAACAAGTAAAACAGTTAAAAGAACTCGAACCAGTTATGACTAGGAAACTCAGAAAGAAGGAAATCGACATCGTGGGAGCCGTTTACGATATCGAAACGGGTAAGGTAGAGATTTTACCGGATAATTTTCTAGATACTATAAACGTTACGGATAAGGTATGGAAATGATAAGTTCTTTAACTGCAAGCTTATTGACTCCTATGGTATTGGCATTCCTATTCGGAATAGTTATAACTCTGACGAGAAGCGATCTTAAATTTCCAGATGGATTGTATGCAGGGTTAACAATTTACCTTCTTCTTGCAATAGGGATAAAGGGAGGAGTAAAACTTTCTTCGACCCATTTGTCGGAATTTTACAAACCGGCATTGGCCGCGGTTTTGATGTGCTGCGTAATCCCGCTAATAGCGTATTTTATTCTTTCCAAGATAGGAAAATTCGACGTCGCTAATGCCGCTGCAATTGCAGCCCATTATGGTTCCGTTTCCGCAGTTACTTTTAGCGAAAGTACCGCTTTTTTGGAAGTATTAAACATTGATTACGAAGGCTTTATGCCTTCGTTGCTTGCGATAATGGAGATCCCGGCGATACTAGTCGCAATATTTATCGCAAAACGAAAGAGTGAACAAACTAAATCGACACCTTCTTTAGCGGTACTACACGAGCTATTTACCGGAAAGGGTACTATACTACTGATAGGAGGTTTATTGATCGGTTTATTTTCCGGAAAAAAAGGCTTCGAACAAGTCTCGCCTTTTTTTGAAGCTCCTTTCAGAGGAGTCCTCGCTCTCTTCTTACTAGAAGTAGGCATTCTGACCGGTAAGAGATTTTCAGACCTTTCCAAAGTGGGTATATTTCTAATACTCTTCGCAATTCTGATGCCGGTAGTTCATGCTTGTGCAGGAATCTATCTCGGTAAAATTGCCGGTCTTTCTTTAGGAGGCTCGACAATTTTCGGAGTTCTTTGCGCAAGTGCATCCTATATTGCAGCGCCGGCTGCAGTACGTGTTGCCATACCCGAAGCCAATGCTACTTATTATTTTGTTTCCTCGCTTGCGATTACGTTTCCATTTAATATTATAATAGGACTTCCGTTATATCTAACGATTTCGAAGGTGTTGTTTAGTTCGCAGTTCTGAATTTATTAGAATTTTATGATCCAGTGTATCTTTAGGGAAGAAATAGCGAAATAGAAGGAATTCAAAATATGCGTAGTTTTTAGAGCGAACGTAAAATCTTTGAAATTTGAATTGAAATTATCTTAGTATAATTCCACATCCAGTCTATGGGGATCACCAAGACGGAGTTATTTAATAAGCGGCAAAACAAGATCGCTTCTTATGCAAAAGCCTTAGGGCATCCGGCTCGTATTGCGATCTTGGAATCCATCCTTAAAAGGAAAGCTTGTATTTGCGGAGACTTGGTAGAAGAACTTGGACTTGCCCAAGCCACAATCTCCCAGCATCTAAAAGCGTTAAAGGATGTGGGCATTTTACAAGGATCCATTGATGGGCCGTCTGTATGTTATTGTATTAATAAAAAAACCTGGGAGGAGATCGGAGTTTATTTTACGCCATTACTTTCCCTGACTCCCGAAAACGGAAATTCCTGCTAAAATTACTTGACATTAATCGTAATATTGCGATTAAACGATTAATGTCTTCCGCTATTATTTCTGAAAAACGACTATCGTTTGTGGATAAATTCCTGACGATTTGGATTTTTATCGCCATGGGGACGGGAATATTCCTCTCTAGATGGTTTCCGGGTTTTGTAGATTGGATTAGAAGTTCAGAGTTCGGGGGGACAAATATCCCGATCGCGATTGGACTTATTTTTATGATGATCCCCCCTTTGGCTAAGGTGAATTTTGAAAGAATTCCAAAGGCATTCGGTCGAGTGGACCTGATTCTATATTCTTTATTTCTAAATTGGGTGATCGGGCCTCTATTGATGTTCGGACTGGCATTTCTTTTTTTTCCGGAAGATCCGGAATATAGGATAGGGCTGATATTGATCGGCATTGCGCGTTGTATTGCGATGGTCTTAGTCTGGAACGATCTAGCGGACGGCGATAGGGAAGTGGCCGCAGGTCTTGTGGCTTTGAATAGCATCTTTCAGCTTCTTTTTTATGGGATCTTAGCTTATTTTTTTGTAAGCGTATTGCCTGGTTCATTCGGATTTAAGAATTCTTCCATTCATATACATTATTGGGACATTGCTTATAGCGTTTTGATCTATTTAGGAATTCCGTTCTTACTTAGTTGGGGAATTAGAACATTAAGCTTTCATTTTAAAGGAGAAGACTGGACAACTAAGAAATTATTGCCGTCCATTTCGCCTATTACTCTGATCTTTCTGCTTTTGACGATCGTATTTATTTTCAGTCTGAAAGGGGACTCGCTCATGAAAATCCCTTTGGACATTCTAAAAATATCCGCTCCTTTACTTGTTTATTTTATTTTAATGTTCTTTCTTAGTTTTGGACTAGGTCTTCTGATTAAAGTTGATTATCCTCGTAACGTAGCGGTTTCTTTTACGGCTGCGGGCAATAATTTTGAGCTAGCCATTGCTGTTGCGATCGGGACATTTGGGATCGCATCTGGACAAGCATTCGTTGGGATCGTAGGGCCTCTTGTAGAAATTCCTGTGCTCGTTCTTTTAGTAGAAATCGTGAAAGTATTCAGACAGAGATACTATTCGAAAGGTGAAGCGGCGTGAGTAAACTTTTCGATCCGATCCAGGTTTTTTTGAGTAAAAGAGAAAGTGAGTCTTCTTTCATATCGGAGGAAAGAAGAAAAACGTTGCTTCAGTTTGCGAGTGAGATTCGAGAATTAAAATTAGATCAGAATTATTTTGAGATCGTATTCGTATGTACTCATAATTCCCGCCGTAGTCAAATTGCGCAAATATTCGCCCTTGCCTGTGCGGAATATTTAGGACTTTCTGGGATCGGATCGTATTCCGGAGGTACGGAAGTGACTTCCTTTCATACAAACTCGGTCCAAGCGCTTGCAAATATCGGCTTCAAGATAGAGAAGGAAGAAGAGACAGAAAATAATCCTAAATACCTCGTTTCTTACAAAGAGGGCGGTATTCCCGTCCCGGCATATTCGAAACTTTACTCGGATTTCGCGAATCCTAAAAAGAAATTTATAGCAGTCTTGGTCTGTTCTTCTGCGGACGAGGCTTGCCCTTATGTTCCTGGAGCGAAAGAAAGGATCAGTCTCCCATATTCCGACCCAAAAGAATTCGATTCCAGTTCTGAAGCTCTTGGAAAATATATAGAAACATGTGAAACGATTGCAAGAGAACTCCTTTTTGTTATGGATCATGTCTAATATTTAATCGCGGATCGTTGAATGAAAACTAACTTAGCGGAAATATTGAATGAAAAATGTTCTTGTTCTACTTTGAACAAAGAACGTTTGAGCGAAGAAGCGTATAAATTCCCAATTCCCGAAATCAGGACACAAGGGATCGAACATTTTTATTCCGAAACGCCTTCTTTCATTAATGTTTCTGATAAGGAAAAGATCCGGCAGATCCTATTCTCTATTCGGAATGCCTTACGTTTGCCGGATGTAAGAGATAAGATATTGTCGGATTACGATCCGATTCAAAAACAAAAGGATATTACAGGCGGAGTCTTTCTTAGTTTGGATTTTCATCAGACGGAAGAGGGGCCTAAGCTCATCGAGATAAATACGAATGCGGGAGGAGCGTATTTACAACTAAAACTTTTGGAAGCTCAGATCAGATGTTGTAAGCTCGTAGATGTCGCTATGCAGAATGCGGAGGATCTCAAAAGTTTGGAGGAAAAATTCTTTTCCATATTCATGGACGAATGGATCTCCAATCACAGAACAGGGATGCCTGGCTTTATTGCAATCGTGGATAAAAATCCTTCCGAACAGTTCTTGTATCCCGAGTTTTTACTATTTCGAGACCTATTCATGTCCAAAGGGATCCGAGCGGAGATATTGGATCCGGGGCAGATCGAACTTGTAGAAGAGGAACTTTATTTCGAGGGAAACAGGATAGATCTGATCTATAACAGATTGACCGATTTTCATTTATCCGAAGATCCAAATTCTAAAATTTTTAAAGCTTGGAAGAATGAGAAAGTAGTTCTTACTCCTAGTCCGATAGATTATGATCTATTTGCTCGAAAAACGAACTTGCACGTTCTCTCGGATAACGATTTTTTAATAAAAGCAGGCCTTAATAAAAAGGATTCTGAAATCCTAAAGTTTTCGATTCCGGACACCAGGGTTGTAACTTTCGAAAATGCGGAAGAACTTTGGCAAAAAAGAAAAAATATCTTTTTTAAACCTAAAGAAGGTTTTGGTAGTAAGGCAGCCTATTATGGTGGAAAACTTACAAAAGGTAAGTTTTCAGAAATAATAAACGGAGAATACATAAGTCAGGAATTTGTTCCGCCATCCGTTCGGGTCACATCCATCAGCGGAGAAGAAAGAGAATTAAAAATGGATATAAGGGCATACATCTATAACGATGAAATTTTACTTTTAGCAAGTCGTTTGTACCAAGGCCAGACTACAAATTTCAGGACTCCAGGAGGAGGATTTTCCCCCTTATATATGTTGCCTGAGATCGTATAGATCCCAAATCAAACTCTGATAATTCCTTCTTATTTTAATTCTGTTTTCGTTTTGTGAGCCTGACTCCCTTGTGGGCAAATTCCAAAGGGCCATCCGGGATACGATAGGCATCATATCCTTCCGTTCTTAGAATTTTGACAGCTTCTTCGGAAAGAACGCAATATTTCCCTCTACAATAGGCAAATATCTTTTTACGTTTAGGCAGTTTGTCCAACTTAGATTTTAGTTCTTTGAGAGGAACGGAGATTGAACCTGGTAAATGACCCGAATCGTATTCGTTTTCAGGCCTTACATCTATTAGTATTATTTCCTTGGATAATATTCTTTTTAGGAAATCTTTATATTCTAATTCTTCTACTTCTTGTTCGGCATTGAAGAAGTAGCTCATCTCCATTTGGATCTCTGCATTGAATTCATTTCCGGCAGAGGAGATCGTATCGAAAATTTGGATGCCTGCGTCTTCTATTTGATAGAAAATATTTCTGCCTTTTCTTCTGTCGCTGACCAAGCGAGCTTCTTTTAAGATCTGTAAATGGTGAGAGGTGGATGCGATGCTCATTCCTGTTTCTTTCGATAGAACGTCCACATTCTTCTCCGCTTGGACCAAAAGATCCATCAGCTCTATCCTTTTAGGATCTGAGATCGCTTTTCCATATTTTGCCAAACTTGAATATATGAAATTTTTGAATTCTCTGCCTGTTTTTTGAAGTTTCATAATTGCTCAAATATTCAAATATATATTTGAATATTTGATTGACCAATGGTCAAGTCGATTTTTGGATTAGAACATGAAAGTGAGAGATAGCGGAATGCCAGAGGCGGATTATTGGGATTCCCTTTTTAATTTACCTTTGGTCTTGGATAGAATGGACCTCTTAGAAACAAAAGGTAGAATCGTGGAATTCGGATCAGGTTACGGGACTTTCACTATCCCATTGGCGGAAAAAAATCGAAGCGAGATCATTGCATTCGAAATAGAAAAACATCTTGTTTTAGATTTAGAAAAGAAAGCTGTCTCTTTAGGTTTGGACCATGTTCATCCCATTCAAAAAGATATCATTGAGGAAGGTACTTCTTTCCCTGAGAACTTTGTAGACTATGTAATGATCTTTAATTTATTACACCATGAAGATCCTATTTCTATTTTAAAAGAAGCGTTCCGTATTTTGAAGCCAAGAGGGGCGGCTGGTCTTGTTCATTGGAATCATGACCCTTCTACTCCCCGTGGGCCCAAGATGGAAATTCGTCCTAAACCGGAAGCCATCTATAGATGGGCGATTGAAGCTGGGTTTAAAATTGGATCGGATAAGCCGATTGATCTACCTCCTTATCATTACGGATTTATTGCTACTAAGCCTATGTAAAATTCGCGTCCGATTGTAGACGCGAATCGAATTCCATAAGTCCGTATTAGGAAATACTTTCTTGTAATTTTCTTTGTTCCGGTTTTTTGGAAGTTATTTCCGCAAAAGTTTTTTCGTACTCAGGATGGACTGTGCCGAATAGGTAATCCCAAATAGTTGTGTAAAGGCCATAGTTGTAACGAAAACTTTGGTGGTGCATATCGTGGTTGGTATTTGAATTCACTAATTTCAAGACCTTATTTGTACCCATCCAAGATGGAAAAATTTCATATCCGCTATGACCTAAAACATTCCGTACGATCTGAAAAGTCATGAAGATCATCAAGGCAAGGGGATGAATCGGGAATAATAAGGCAATGATCGGCATAATCAGAGAATGGATCAATGCTTCCCAAGGACTGAAAGAGTAGGCGGTCCAAGGAGAAGGTGTAACCGAATCGTGATGCACCTTATGTACAGCTTTGTAGAACAGTCGAGTATGCATTAATCTATGTGTCCAATAGAAATAAAAATCCTGGATGCCTAAGATCAGTATCGTGCTCAAGATCAGATATCCCCAACCATGATCCTCTATACGTTCGTAAAACTTAAAGTAACCGTATTTTCTGAATAAGAATACTATCAGAGTTACCGAAGTGTAAACGATTACGGAAGAAACAGAATATAGAAATTCCTTCCTGAATTGAGAAGGTTTAGCATTCTTCTCTTGGATCTTTCTATATCGAAACGGATGTTTCCAAATGTAGAAGACTAAGAAGGCAATACCTGCGAATATTAAATATCGTAGGAAATCTATTAGGAATATGATTGGGATTTGGGGAACCAAATCCATCATGTATTGGGATAATTGTTTGTGAAAGCTCATGTTTGATCCTTTGCTCCTGTGTGGGATTCGATGGATCATTAAAACATTTTTTCCGATTTGAATCCGATGGATTTCGGACAAAACCTGATCGATTCCGGATTCGATCGGCTATTTTGCAGAACTGTTTTGTTTTCTAAAATCGCTCGGGGTCATTCCCACAGTTTCCTTGAATGCTCTGTTGAAAGGGGCTAGAGAACCATAGCCCAAATCCATTGCGATCCTAAGTACCTGCAAATCGTTTTTGCCAGGGTCAGAGAGTATAAATTTTGCTTCTTGTATCCTGAAATGATTTAAGAATTCGTTAAAATTCCTGTAACCCAGTCCTTTATTGATTAGTCTGCGCACCTTTTTCTCAGGAACGTTTAGCTGTTTAGCCAAGGCTAGGATCGTCAGATTTTCTTGTAGAAATACTTTTTGGTCTTTCAATAAGGAGTCCAGTTTTTTGAGAAGCCCCTCATCTAAAGGTTCTTCGGCTTCTTCTTCCTTTTGTATTTCTCCGTCGGGGAATATATTATCCCTAAATTGGAAAATTCGAAATGAAATGAAAAATACCAATACGAATATGAAAGAAGAATTGATCAGATCTAATTGAACAGAGTATCCAGCGTCCTTTGTAATTACTTCCATTAATACCACAGAGATACTGTAAAGCCCTGTCACCCAGGAAAAGACGACCCTGAATTCACGTCTGGATTCCATTAAGTCTACATTCTTATCTTTTAAAACCTTTCCTAAAGTGAATAGGATGAGTCCAAGATAGAACACCTGAGGCAAACTGAATAAAACTTTTGAGAATATGGAGACTTGATTCCTGATATCCGAAGCCACAAAAACATAAAAACAGAATATATTCAGGGAAAGAAATAATACTGCATGGCGGATTTTTAGTCTAAATTCGTCTTCGAATAGGCTGGATACGAAAAGATAGAAAAGGACGGAAACGGAAAAGCAGCCTGTATGAACAAGTATTAGGATGAATATATGTGTGGAATGGTCTAACCACGGACAAATAAAATAGGCGATAAGCGAAGAATTGAATAAACTCCCGAGTAAACTCTGAACGCTGAATTTTACTCGGATCAGAAAGTTTAGAATTAGAAATCCTAACTGAGCGATCGTGGCTGCTTTTAAATATTGGACCAGACTGGAAGTTTCGAACATTAATCTACGATAGGGAGAGATACTGTGGCGAGTACAACCTCAATAGGTTTTTCTCCAATGGAATGATCGATAACATTGTGTATGCTGAAAATCCCACCGTGTTTTTTTATTACGAAGTCCACAATCGTCAATCCCAAACCGGTAAAATATTCTTCTTCTTCCAAATTTTCCTCCACAAAACCCGCGAGTCGATAGAATGGTTGTTTGACCAGTAGCTCCTTGTTTTTAGGAATACCTGGGACCGATTGTGGATCGAATTCGTTTTTCAGGTTGATGTTCAGGTATCCTGCTGAGACGGAGATATACACATTAATGACCGAATTTTTAGCGGAATATTTTAAGCAGTTGATCAACAATTCGTTGAATATCCGCCCGAGTGAGTCCGAATCCGCATTTATATAGTATCCGTCGGAGGGTAGTAAGATCTGCGGGATCTGTAGGTTCTTCTTTTTCTTATATTGTTGGTTAAAATTCTCCAATCGTAACCTGTTTTTTTCCAATAGATCGTGTATTTGGATACTATTTGTTTTTTGAAAAGAATCTTGAAAGTTTTTACTAAGTACCTCTAAACTTTTTTCAAGAGAGCGAAGTCCCTTTTTGGTATAATGTATATTCTCAAAAAGTAATTCGACTAGATCCGAGGAGAAATGATAATTTGCTCCTTCTTTTTTTCCGCTTGTTTGTAATATCTCCACGATGCTGACAATCGCGCCAAATCCGCCTCCACTAAAAAAACTTTGTTTTAGATTGTTAAGAGTACTTTTGGAAAGGTCTATATTTTTTTCCAGATCGGTCAACCAGGACTGTTTGTACAGGATCCAGTTAAGTTGAGCCTTGAGGCGTTCTTCGTTTTCCTGTATCAGTATCCTTTCGCTTTCCTTTAGTCGTATGAATTCCGAAATCCGATCCAACACTTGGTATAGTCTTTCCCTATCGATCGGTTTGATGATATAGTCGAATATCCCGAGCTTCATCACTTCGATGATGATCTCAGGTACATCGTTACCCGAAATTACGATAAATAGCGACTCAGGTTCTTTTTCTTTGATCTTTTTGATGAAATCAAACCCGTTCATGACAGGCATTTCTAGGTCCACCAGGTATAAGGAATATTCCTTTTGGTCTGCCATCTGGCAGGCAACTTGCCCGTCGGAGGCCGTATCTGCGTCCACGCCGACACTTCTCGCTAACCTTGCGATCAGCTCCCGATTTTCCTCTTGGTCTTCTACAATTAAGATGGGATTATGTAGGTTTAATCTGAATGCCATGGTTAAAACTGAACATGTTTTGGATATTTTGCATATAGGAAGCTTTTAGCTGAGAGCCTTAGGATTCCATTTAGCGGGCCTATTGAAATTAATTTCCAGAACCCTGTAAAGAGGAAAATATAAATTATTTTTTCTTTAATCAGAAATAGCTAATGAAACAGTCCGTCTTTTCGTAATTTTTCCCGTTGAAAAGGGGAACACAATTAGAAATAGAAGAAAGTAGAATGCGGTCCCATCTTCGAAAAGCCAATGCAAAAAGTGTCCAAGCTTATAAAGTTAGAAGAAATTATAATTAAATTTCTGCATAAAAAACTTTATGGATACGGAATTGGAAACGTTTCTACAGAATATCAAATATATTTAACTGCTGCGTATGACAAATAAGGATAATGTTCACGCCCATGATACCTTTTTGCCGCGATTATTGTAAGTGATTTGCGTAAGATTCCTCTTTACAAAAAATAACGCCAAATTAAAACTCCCGGGGATTTATATCCTTGGAGAGAATGGAATGATATTAGCAGCAAGAATTTTAGCGGCTATCGTCGGCTTATTGCATGTTTGGATCTTCATCATGGAGAGTGTGTTATGGATGCGCCCCCGTATTCACAGAAGGTTCGGAGTGACGGACACAAAATTAGCGGAAGCGATGAAGGGAGTCTTTTTAAACCAAGGTTTTTATAATCTATTTCTTGCAATCGGCGCATTATACGGAGCTATCTTTTTCGAGTTACATCCTGGTTTTGCCCCGGCGATCTTGGCTTTCTCTTGTCTTTCCGTTTTCGGTGCGGGGCTTGTATTATTAATTTCTAAACCTTCGATGGCAAGGGCTGCGATTATCCAAGGACTTCCTCCTTTGGTTGCGGTCGTTCTCTATTTCATTTCCTGTAACGGCTGAAATTTTAACATCGATTTGCTCGAAAGATCTCAAATAGATCTTAGGTCTTTCGGGCTAAACTTTTTTATTTGGATCACTTACTTAAGGTAGAGACTTTTCGGGGGTTCGATCTAGCGTTAAGATACTGAGTTGTAATTTATCCCTTAAAAATGTACTTGTGAAAATTGTCTGAAATCGGATTCTTAAACTAACACTTGCAAGTCGAAAACAAAAAGCGTAAATCCTATAGATTCGAAATCCAATTTTCAATCCAAGGAAATCCCGATGCAGATTCGTTCCGCAATCGTCCTCATATCTATTCAGTTTTTTCCAAATTTACTCTTCTCACAAGAGATACAAAAGATCGGATCCTTTGATTCGATCACTAGTCTAAATTCCACAGAATCCTATACTTGGGAAATTACTGAAGAGGCATTGGACCCCAAACAATTTTCGCTTTCTTATTTAAGCGGGGAAGGGCCCGGGATCAAAACAAGTCCATATAAGGCGCCGGGAGTGTATAGGGTCTCTCAAAAATCGGTGCATAAAGTTTATTTAATTAAGAAATTTATCGCACCCGAATCTTGGAATGCGGCAGGGATCTCTGTTCGTTTGGGGACTCTGACTGATAAGGATAAAACGTATCTAAACGGAAAGCTGATTGGGGAGACAGGAAATATGAATTCCTCCGAGCCCCAGGCATACGATAAGATCAGAATATATTCGATTCCACCCGGACTCATACGGAATGGACGAGAAAACATATTGGTCTTGGAAGTGAAAAAATATTTTCATCCTGAGGCCGGAATAGAGCAAGACCGCACGGAGATCGGGGATACTCGGTTGATCCAAGGAGATTATTATAGGGCCGAATATACGAAGATCGCTCTGTTGATGATCTATCTCACGGTCGGCGGATATTTTCTGTTTTTATTTATTAGAAGAAGGACGGATACGGAAAACCTGTATTTCGGATTATTTACCGTCTTTCTTGTGATTTATCAATTTCTCCGGAATCAGATCAAATATGAACTGGGGATCCCGTTCTTATATATGAAGAAAACGGAATATATTATCTTAACCGCACTGATCCCCATTTTTGCGAACTTTATCAGATCTTATTTTAAATTTCCTAGAGGGAAGTTTGTAAATGTATTGGATGCGATCTACGGAGCTTTTATATTATTTTATATCGTTTCAAACAACGTGATTTTATACAATAAGCTGAATAGTTCAGCCGTGCAGTTAGGCTGGGCGGCTTATATTATTCTGATCTTTTACTATTTGATCAATAAGATCAGAACGAAGGACCGGGACGCTTTGCTCATACTGATCGGAGTTACTATCGTGGCCTTGTCTACGGTTTTGGATACAATGTCCAATCGGAATTTATTCGTATTTCCTCGGACAGTCGGTTACGCATTCTTTTTCTTTATTATCAGTATCGCTACTATTCTCGCCAATAAATTCGTACGCTTGAACGAGCAAGTGGAAGAATTGAACGAACATTTAGAGCTTAAGGTAGAGGAAAGAACTCAAGAGTTAAACGAGTCCCTTGCAAATGTAAGTCGTCTTAAGACCCAACAGGACGGAGATTATTTTCTAACTTCCCTGTTGATCCGACCTTTGTTTACGAACAATACCTCTAGTCCTTCCTTAAAGATCGATTTCTTTTCTAAACAAAAAAAGTCCATTTCGTTCAAAGAGAAACATTACGAGATCGGAGGGGATATCAGTATCGCGGGAAATATCTCCATCCAAGGAGAAAAATACACGGTATTTGTAAATGGAGACGCGATGGGAAAATCCATCCAAGGGGCAGGCGGTGCACTTGTAATGGGCACAGTTTTTCAGTCATTGTTAACGCGGACTAATCGTAACGGAGGATATTCCAAAGCTCCCGAATCTTGGCTAAAAGATTCCTTTTTAGAACTCCAAGGAATTTTTGAATCTTTCGACGGTTCTATGTATATTTCAGTTGTAATAGGTTTGTTGAATGAAAGGTCCGGAGAGTTATATTATATTAATGCGGAACATCCATGGCCAGTATTGTTCAGGGACGGGGCTGCGGGATTTTTGGAAAATGAACTTACTCTTCGTAAAATAGGCATTCCCGGAAACGAAGAGAACTTCTTCGTAAAATATTTTCAATTAAGAAAGTATGATGTATTAATATTGGGTTCTGATGGAAAAGACGATATTTTAATAGGGAATGACGAAAGGGGAAGGATCGTAAACGAGGATGAAACTAAATTTTTAAGAACTGTAGAAGAATCAAAAGGAGATCTAAGGCAGATCTACGAAAAAACACTTAGATTCGGAGAATTGACCGATGATTTTACCCTTTTGAGGTTGGAGTATCTCGTTGAGCCTCAGTTCAAGAGCGAAACTTCATTGAGCGATGTGTTGGAACAAGCCAAAACGCTTTACAAGAAAAAGTCCTATTCTCCTCTCATAGATTATCTAAACGAATACAAGACTATTTTCTCCGATAGAGAAGAACTCTTCATTCTGCTCGGAAAATCATATTTGAAGCTCAAGGATTTTTCTTCCGCGGCCAGATCATTTGAAAGAGCTGCCAATCTGAATCCGGAGAGATTGGAGTCCCAATATTATGCATCTTACTCCAGCAAACTTAATAAGGATTTTCAAAAGGCGGAATATTTCGGAAGGATCGCCTATACATTGGATAAAAATTATCTGAATAATCTGATCAACTTAGCGGATATTTATAAAAACTTAAACCGATCCGAAGATGCAAAAAAATTCGCAGAAAAAGCTCAGCTGATAGATCCTAATCATCCGATCCTTCTGAAACTCACGGATGTTTTTTAGAAAAATTTAATGTATACCAATTGATCCATTCGTTTTTAGAAGCATACTTCAATCCGGTAACCGATTTTAAGGAGGAAATAAGTAACTTTCTATTTCGAGATCTTGAGTCCTCTTTAAGTAATTTAATCAAAACTGGTACACTTGCCGGATCCTTTTTAGCTCCTAATTGAGAAACCGCAACCTGGTGAAGATTGATATTCTCGCTTTCCGCATATTTTTCCAAAATTTTACGCGATTCCTCTCCCGGAATCGAGGTGATCGCAGCGAGTGTGATTGGGGCCAAATCGGGAAAATCTTCCGTTTTCTTATCTAAAAGCGACAAAGATTTAGGAGAAGCGATCATTCCCAAACTTTCAGAAGCGATTTTTGCTAATTTTTGGTCTTTAGATTTACAAGCCTCTTCCACGTAAGGAAGTCCTTCTTCCGAACCTATCGCACCAAGGGCCCAAACGGCACCGTATTTCGCCTCCGTCTGGTCTTCCTTTAGGGTCTTAACAAGCACCGGAATACTTTTTATATCGCCTAAATATCCCAAGGCTTGGGCGACAATCTCTCTGTCTGGAATATTAGGATCTAATAATGTTTTCTCTATATCTTCTCTTGCTTTTAAAAATTTGATACGACCTAAAACGTGCGATGCGGGGGCTTTTGCTATGGCTTTCCCTTTTGTTAAAACTTCTAAGATACGTATCGAAAAACCGGGATCGTGAACTCCAATCAGAACATCTGCTGCCCTGTATCGGATCTCTTTATCTTGATTTTCTAAAATTGGAAGGACCAAGGGTAAAATTTTGGGATCTCCGATCTCTATAAGAGCTATGGATGAATTTTCTCTTCCCTTATCAAAATTCGATTCTAGGGCTTTTACTAAAAGTGGAATGGATTTTTTACTTCTGATCTTACCTAAGGCCAAGTAAGACGCCGCCAAAGTAGGCCCCGGCTCGGTATGAGAAGCCAAATCTATAAGATAATCTTCCGATTCTATAACATTCAATTTTCCTAATGCCATTGCGAATGTTTTGGCTTTGTCCGGATCTTTGTTTGATTTGGCTGCCGCTAAAATAGTTTTTCCGGACTGCCTTGCATGGATCCTGACCAAAGTATCCACAGCTATTAATCGAATGCTTGCTTCTTCTTGATTTAAAAGAGCGGCGACCCGATTTCCTGCCTGAGGATCCTCCATTCTTGAGATTGCTTCCAAAACAGTTCCCGTATCGACTCCCGATTTAGGATCTAAAAAGTTTACTATTTCCGTGAGAGAAGACTTATCTTTCCAGATCCCCAATGCTAATATCGCAGGACCTTTTGTGGTCTCGTCTGATGATCTCATCCATTCCCTGGCAATGGGAATGTATTTTCTTTCATTCCTGGATGCTAATTCTAGAATTGCTTGGGATCTCATTCTTGGATTTTGGCTTTTCAGATCGGATTCCAATTCCTCCAAACTTTGTTCTCCTTCTTCTTGAACCTCCGGTAAGAGGTCGGGACGAGGAGGGCCAAAACAACCCAATGTGGAACCGAGAACTCCGGCTGCACTTATCGGGATAATTGCACGCATAAAGAAAATTAAAAAAACAGAATATAATCTAAATTTCATAAAAATCATCTTGGTACCGATTCAGAAGCCTGCCTTAACTGCAGTAATTCCTTTTGCCAGCTCGCAATATCCGAATTCGCTTGAGGGAGTTGAGAAGCGTCCATTCTGCCTTGTTGTATCGCATATTGGACCAACTGTATCCTGGATTCTAATTCGGAAATTTTATAGGAGAAGTAAGCCCTCTGTTCGTCGGGGGTTACATTCGGATCACTTGGACGAGAGGGAACGGATCCTGGTTCTGCATATTTGCTTGCATTTCTGGACAATGCAAACTTGGATTCTGCAGAAGTAACCTTATCCAACTGCTCTCTTGCTTTTTTCTCGTCTTCTGAAGTGAGCCCTGGACGGAATTCCCTTGGGATATAAATATTGCGAGGATATCTTGCGGCAAAATCGATCCATTCTTCGCGTATCTTCTCCCTTTCTTCTTCCGATTTTTTTTCCTTAAAAGCGGCAGGCCAAAGTCTTTTGGCTGGACCTTCTAGATCCGGATCTTCTTCGAAAGGATGGGGGGCATCCGGAAATTCTAAGTTGCCGCTACCGTATTTTCGATCCACTACGTCGGAAGCTTCTTCTCCTAAACTGGGAGAATTCCTTTTTCTTTCCGGCCAAAATATGAATAAGATACAAATAATAAGAATGATTGCGCCTGAGATCCAGGGCCAATAAGAACGAAAGAAATGCATTATGATTTTTAAAAGAAATTTATTAGGAAAATTGAATTAAAACGAATTCCCGCCCGAGTGAGCGGGAATCGTTCCCGAAGTTTTATAACCCGTAACAAAACTTAAGCTATCGATAAGTAATTTGTCTCGGGCTCCAAAAGCCGACGGCTCTTATACGAAAATTCCGATGACCCAAGAAATAAACTGACCGAAAAGAGTGTCTGTCAGGAATTTTTTCAAGTCAACCGGGTTCCGATTTAAGGAATCGTAGTACCAAGCGGTATATTCGCTCACTTGCGGAATAGAATAACCGTATTTGGAATTGATCGCTTTGATCAGCTCGTTTGCAAAAACCGAGTGGCCGTACATATTTGGATGCACTCCGTCCAAACCGAAAATACCGGGTTGGTTTGGAAGAGGCCAATTCGCTTTTGCATAACCAGGGCTATAACCGGAAGGGCTTTTGATCAAACGACCATTCTCTTTTAAATCGTCGAAAAGAACTTTAAGATCCGCTAATGCAAATCCCATTGCTACCGCTTGAGCCTTCACTTCGTTGTTTATAGAAGTCAAGAAATTGGTGATTGTAGCCACTTCATTCTTATCCAAGACCTGAGAAGGATCTGAAACGGAAGAACGGAAGAATGCTTTCAGACCGGAATAATTTACTCTTCCTTGTGGATCGTTATAATTTTCCAAAAATGCGATAGAGGTCACATTCGGAACGGTAAACAGAACTCCACCTTTGATAGAACCGATCGCCGCCATTTTGGACATTGTAGAACGGATATCTCTCAAAAATCTAGCTTGGTCTAAACAATCTGTGGAAGTGCTTAATGCAGTACAAAGTACATGATTCGCAGCAGCAGTTCCGAATAAGAAGCTAGGCTTTACTGCTTGCATTACTTGCATTTGGGTTCCGGAACTCCTCAAACCGAATTGATGGAATTTATCCGGAGATTGGCAATCTGGAACTTGTACCCAACGATAAGTATACCAGTACCAAGTTTCCCAATACCATTCCTTTGCCCAAGTAGTTGCATTGATATTTTCGCACTGACCGGAAGTTTGAAGAACGGTAGTGTAATCCGCGCCTGTGATCCCCGCATGTGTTGGAAGTCCAACAGTAGATCCGTTCCCACCAATAATGGAAGCGGCGATGCAGAATACCCCGCAATCACCCTTAAGCACATCTTCGAAATTTAAGTAAGGCCCTTTTAATACGTTATACGAAACGTTAGAGCCGGCTTGTTTGGAAACCAAAACAGGATAAGCCCAGTTTTGAGTTTTCTCTTCTACAGTTGCGCCATAAAAACCCTGGCTTAAGGAGTCGCCAATTACTCCAGGTCTGGAAAACATTTGCGCCTGGCTTTGTGCCGAAAGCGTAGAAGCTCCCACGATCAGGAAAGTCCCGCTTAGGATCTTCCAAAAGTTTCGAATGTTCATTTTTAAATTAACTCCACTCTCTATTGAAGGAGATTTCTATATTCTCTTCGAGCCAAAGCATGGAACTGCATACTCTGAAGTCAATTTCCAATTGGAAAATAGTTTTTTCTATATTGAACATTCGTAATATTACAATATAGGAATCGCAACTGAACACTGTTAGAACTTAATGTTTGATATATAATTAAATTTTTATAATATACTATTTGATCCCGTAAACGAGTGACCGGATGGCAGGATGAATAGGTTTAAACACTGTTAGTTTCTCGGGTATGCCACTTAAGGGCTTAGATTGGATTTTTATACCTAAAGATCTATGCGGGAATGGATCGGGAAATTTTTCGATTTGCAAGAGGTAGGGAATACAAAGTTGATAAGCAGACCGCTATTTTAACATGACTTCATCTTCCGAATAACAATTGATTATCGAAAATTTGCATCAATTTTACTTCTGTTTGCAAAGGGGAACCAACCTTGAACTTTCTGTGGTCTTGTTACTCGTGCAATTTGCTCCCACCGTCACTCCTAACTAGGCGACTTCTTGGTTGAATTCAGCTTGCCGGGCAGGTTGATTTTTCTCAATCTTCTTATGTGATACTTTTTTATTATCTATCTTCTATCCTCGGACTTCTCGCGGGAAATATGTTCAATTACACCGCTATTATTCTTTCCCAGAGTATTTCCAGCTCGGATACATTTTCCGCTTATGTATTCTTCTTTGTATGTTTTCCATTACTGTTTTTAAGTTTTACCGCCGGAAGATTGTTGGATAAATATTCCAGAAAATGGCTGCTTGCAGCGGCCCAGATCTCGATGGCTTGCGGTTCCGGATTTGCCGCGCTGGCATTACATTTGGAATGGATATCTCCCGGTAAGCCGTATCTACTTCTTGTGTCCTCGGTTCTTTCCGGGATCGGGCTATCTTTCGTGATGCCGGGGCGATTTGCTATACTGGGTGATCTATTAGAACATTCTAAAATAGGAAAACATAGTGTTTGGTTGAACACTCTGGTTCTTTTCGGCTACGGTCTTGCCCCGTTGGTTGCCGGATATTTTAAGGAATACTTCTCCTTTAAATATGTTTTTATGAGCATTGGCTCAGCTTATGTTTTGAGTGTTTTCTTTTTAGTCCTGATCCCTGTGCAGATGAGGGAAAGAAGCCAGACTTCTTCCGGACCAGGGATCTCCGAGCTGGTTGCATATTTGAAAAATTCGCCGTTAGTATCTCAGTTCCTATTGCTTATGGGCGCAGTGGTACTGTTAGTGGGTCCAGTCCAGGTCCTTCTGCCTAAATACGCAAAAGAAATTTTGGGATTGAGCGAGGGACAAAGAGGAGCGTTACTTTCCGCTTTGGGGGTTGGGCTTGTGCTCGGGGGAGGAGTTACATTTCTTCTTCATGGTTTAAAGAAGAAGGGGCATATTCTTTTCGGATCCGCGCTTTTCAGTTGTTTTCTGTTTTCACTGATCCCTTTTCTTGCCGAAAGTCTGGTATTCACTGCGATTTGTTTTTTCATATTCGGGTTTATGACCGGCGTGATCATTACTCTCATTCCGGCGGGGATCCAACAAAATACCGAAAATCATATCAGAGGCAGGATACTTTCTCTTTATAGTCTAGTGTTTCTTTTGGTACCTGCATTCTCCGGAATTTTATCCGGTTTTTTTTCGGATCGGATCGGGATTCCTTCCACATTCGTTTGGTCCGGGTTTTTGGAAATGGGGGTCTTGGTCTATCTTAGCTGGAGAATGGACCAGGTGAGAAGTCATTATTAGAGACACAGAGATTTGGAGAGGCACAGAGTTTTTGGCACACAGAGGCGCGGAGGCGCAGGGACACAAAGAGTTTGAGTTTAGTAAATTATAACTTACTTCTTACGTAGCCAGATATTCTAATTTTGCCGGATTTTCGATTTTCTCGCGCGAAGTCGTGAAAAGTAAAAGGTCTTTTAAAGACTAAACCAAAGAATCCTTTTTAACTTTGCAAGCTTTGCTACCCCCAAATATCCTCTGCATCTCCGCGGCTCTGCGTGGGAATTCCTACAATCTGCCGCCCAGTAAAGAGGTTGCCAAATCGCCCAGGGATCAGGAATTTATATATTATGTTTCAAGGCGTATTTACTGCCATTATTACTCCCTTCCGGAACGGAAAGATAGACTATGATTCCTATTTTTCTCTTTTGGATAAACAGATCCAAGCGAGGGTAAGCGGAGTGGTGCCTTGCGGTACCACAGGCGAATCTCCCACTCTTTCTCATGAAGAACACGCGGAACTGATCCGCGAAACGGTGAAACATGTCAAAAAACGCATTTTGGTCGTGGCTGGCACAGGTTCCAACTCGACTAGAGAGGCTGTGGAACTGACCGAGGCGGCTTGCAAGGATGGAGTGGACGGAATTCTACAAGTCAATCCGTATTATAATAAACCTACCCAAGAGGGTTTGTATCTTCATTTCAAAGAGATCGCGGATCATTCCTCCGTTCCTGTAATGTTGTACAATATTCCGGGCAGAACTTCCGTGAATTTATTGCCCGAAACAGTTCTTCGTCTTTCTGAACATCCTAAGATCAGATCCATGAAAGAAGCAACGGGAGACTTAGGACAAATGTCCAAATTGATCTCTTTAGTCGGAGATAAGATGACTGTTCTTTCCGGAGACGATAACCTGACTCTACCTCTTCTTTCTTTAGGTGGAAAAGGTGTGGTTTCCGTAATTTCTAATTTATTCCCGGAAAGTTTGGTGAATCTTGTGGAGTCCTTCCAAAAAGGGGACGTAGCCGCAGCGCAAAAGATCCATTATGATTTTATAGAATTATTCGCGTTAGCGTTTATAGAAACCAATCCAATCCCGATCAAAGCAGTCATGAGTTGGCATGGATTCTGTTCAGGTGAGATCCGTCTTCCTATGACTTCTCTGAGCGCAGGTCCTGGAGCGGATCGTTTGAAAAAAACGGTTTCCGATCTTTTAGCAAAAGGTTATAAATAAGGAATTCGATTTGGCCCGCAAGAATCGTGTCGCAGTCATTGGCGCTTCCGGAAGAATGGGGAAGGCTATTATCCAAGTTCTTTCCCAATCTAAAGTTTCGGAACTTTCCGCTGCGGTAGTAGGAAAGGGTTCCGTTTATTTGGGTTTGGATTCCGGTTTACATTCCGGACTCAAACAAAATGAAATTTTGTTTTCGGACGATCTTTCTAAATGTATTTCTGAGTCGGACACTGTAATCGATTTTTCTATTAGAGAAGTATTGTCGGACGTTCTTTCCGCTTGCAAAGAGTTCAAAAAACCTGTTGTGGTCGGGACGACCGGTCTTACGGAATCTCATAAGGAATTATTAAAAGAAACTTCTAAAATCATTCCGATCGTGTATTCTCCTAATATGTCGATTGGGGTGAATCTTCTTTTTAAACTGACTGAGATCGCTGCAAAAGTGATGGGAGATCTGGCGGATATAGAGATCCAGGATATCCACCATCGTCATAAAAAAGATGCACCTTCCGGGACTGCAGAAAAACTAAAATCGATACTTTTAGAGACTCTTTCGAGAACGGAGTCAAATATTGTACACGGTCGTCATGGAATTCTTCCGGAAAGAGATCCTAAAGAAATAGGGATCCATACTCTTAGAGCGGGAGAAGTGATCGGGGATCATACTGTCTATTTTTTCACTCCGGAAGAAAGAGTGGAAATTTCCCATAAGGCCCAGGACAGAAAAACATTCGCGGTCGGTTCCGTAAAAGCGGCCGAATTTTTGATCGGAAGAGAAAAAGGTCTCTACGATATGTTTTCCGTATTAGGATTATAAGGTTCTCGGGATGGATTTTTTAAAAAACATCAGTTTATTCCAAAGTGATAAATTCGGGATCGTGATGGTCCTGGACATCCTGATCGTTAGTTTTTTAATCTATCAATTTTATTCCACCATCCGCAGGACAAGAGGGGTTCAGCTTCTCTTGGGGATCGGTTTGATCTGGGTACTTGGGATCTTTGCCCAGACTTTGAATTTTGAACTTTTGGATTGGATTATAGACAATATCCGTCCTGCGCTTGTGTTCGCGATCATTGTTCTTCTCCAACCGGAACTTCGTAAGATCACCGGGGACATGGCAAGGCTCCGATTGTTCCGCCCTTTCCTTTTAAAGACGGTAACGGATCTGGACGAAATCGTAGAGGCTGCTAAGATCATGGCCAAAAATAAGACAGGATCCCTGATCGCGATCGTTAGAGAACATAGTCTAAAGGATATCGCGGAGCAGGCGGTCCAGTTGGACGCTATTCTCTCCACGAGTCTTCTTCTTACCATATTTAAAAAAAATACAGCGCTCCACGACGGAGCGGTAATCATAGAGCAGAACCGGATCGCATGTGCGGGCGCATTCTTGCCGATGGCCCAAAATTTGGACGATGCTCGTATGGGAGCTAGACACAGAGCTGCACTCGGGATCGCGGAAGAATCGGATGCAGTAGTAGTGGTCACCTCGGAAGAAACGGGAGAAATTTCAGTCTGCCACGACGGCGAAATGATCCATCCGGTCAAACCGATCGAATTAAAGAATCTTTTGAATACTATCCTACAGGAAAAGAAAGCGGCACCAGGAAGTCCAAACTCGGACAAAAAGACCGAGTCCGAAGAAAAGGAGGAGTCCAATGATTAAGGCCCTCCTAAACAACTGGCAGGCAAAACTAGGTTCCGTAATTCTTGCCACATTATTCTATATTAATTTACAAAATTCTAAAATTCTCGTAAGAGAAGTAAATATCAAGATAGAATATCCCAAGCTTAGCGGAGGCCTAATCATCGCTAAAGGATCGGACACTACTTTTCCGGTCAAGGTAGAAGGTGTTCGCGACTATGTGAACTTCTACACTCCTTCCTTAAAAGCATATATTTCCCCTACAGATCTTCATCCTGGCGAGAATATAGTAAACGTGGTCCGTTTCGGGGGTACGACTCCCGGTTTAAGGATCTCTAAGATTCCTGGCAAGGAGAAGGTCAAGATCATAGTCGAGTCCAATGTGAGTAGGACACTTATAATCGAACCTAAACTAGTCGGAGATCCTCCTAAGGATTATATCAAGTCTTCTCATTTTGTGTCTCCCACTAGTCTGGTCGTTGTGGGAAATCCATCCGAGTTCGATAAGGTGGGAAGGTTAGTGACTCTTCCTTCTATTTCCCTGAAGGATAAGACCAAAACATTCACGCAGAAATTTAAGGTCCCGGATCTTCCTTCCGGCCTAAGATACAGGGATAATATAAAAGAAGTTTCCGTAACGGTGAATATCGTAGCGGATTCTTCCACACCAGGAGAAAGTATAGTCTTAGGTGTTCCTGTAAAATGCCAGAATTTGGATAAAAATCTGGAAGCGGAATTTTCGGAGCAGGAAGTTTCCGTAAAACTACAATCTAGAACTCCTTTAAGAAGTATCCAGATCATAAAAGGTCTGAATGCGAGTGTGGTATGTTCTCATAAATACGATCCCAAAACCAAAAAGATCCTTCCCGATGGTAAACCTGTGGTCGCAAAAATCCGTTTGGAAAAAGCGCCTAGTTTGAAGTCTGTAGAGATCCAGGGAGTTTTCCCGGATCGAATTTCCATTCTGTACAGAGTCCGTTCCGATATAGGATCAGGTGGAAATGGAAGCGAAGATGGGGGAGATGGAAACTCGGATCCGGGTTCGGAAGAACCTCTACCGGAGCCTGAGGAAGAATGAAGATCACCGTAGGGAATGATATAGTAGAAAATTCCAGGATCAGAGACTTACTCAATAAACATGGAGAAAGATTTCTGAAAAGAGTATTTTCCGAAACGGAGATTGCATACTGTTCCGGAAGAAAAGATCCGGTTCCTCATCTTAGCGGAAGATTTTGTGTCAAAGAAGCGTTCATCAAGGCGATAGAACCCGGGCATAAGGTAATCCTTGATATGAGAGAAATCGAACTTTTCGGGAAAGAATTCGGAAAAAAAGAATTGGTACTTCACGGAAAATCCAAAGAATTGTTCCTCGAGAAAGGCTATAGCGGTGTTTCCGTATCGATCAGCCATGCGGAAAATTATTCCACTGCAATCGTCGTTCTCTATAAGGAGTGAGCATCCATGGTCACCGAGTCTTTTAAACAAACTCTGAAATTGTACGACGAAGGTCTCGCATTGTACAAGAATAGAAAGTTCAAGGAAGCTTGGGAACTGTTCAAAAAGGCAGTAGAGATCACTCCGAACGACGGGCCTTCTAAAAAATATATAGGACGCTGCGAAGCATTTATCGCGAATCCTCCTCCAGAAGATTGGGATGGGGTTTTCGAGATGAAAACGAAATAATCTGGTATCATGTCAAAAAAAGCCTCAACCGCATCCAAACCAAGCCGCACTGTAACCGAATTCGGGACTATCTCCACTGTTTTAGGAAGAGAAACCCATTTTTCAGGAATTCTTAACTTCAAAAAACCTTTGGAGATCTCAGGTGAATTCCAAGGAGAAATAGAATCCGAAGGATTCCTATTAGTTAGCGAAGGAGCCAAGGTCAGAGCCAATATTAAAGCCGGGACTGTAATCGTTGGGGGAGAGATCACAGGCAACGTAATCGCAACCCAAAGATTGGAAATGCTTCCTAGTGGAAAAGTGAACGGAAACATCAAGACTGCAAAGCTGCAAATCGCGGATGGAGTGATCTTCGAAGGCAACTGCGAAATGATCCTACCTAATAAGGATTGACCCTTCGGTCCGACCTGAAAAATTGGTATCTGCCAGCCCGAAACGACCTATGGACGGCGGAAAAGCGGCCAAAATCGCATTAGCCATCTTTTTAGGAACCTTGGCCGGAGCCGTAGTCGGAGTAATCATCGACAACGTTTTTGGGGTCCATATCCTCTCCGTCTACCTCTTACAAGAACCGGTTCGGCTGGAACTTTACGTAATTAAAGTCGAAGCACAAGTTACCCCTGCAAGTCTTTTGGGACTTGTGGCGACATTGTTCTTCGTACTAAAAAAGGGGTAAACAACTCATGTCAGTAATTTCCATGAAGAATTTACTGGAAACCGGAGTTCACTTCGGTCACCAGACAAGAAAATGGAATCCGAAAATGGCACCGTATGTCTTCACTGCAAGAAACGGGATCCATATCATCGACCTTCAAAAAACCGTTCAAAAAGCTAAAGAAGCTTACGACGCATTGAAGAAGGTTACTTCCGAAGGAAAAAAAGTCCTATTCGTAGGAACTAAAAAACAAGCGAGAGGAGCGATCGAAAGAGAAGCACTCCGTTGTAATATGTTCTTCATCAATAACCGCTGGCCGGGCGGACTTTTAACCAACTGGAACACAGTTAAAAAATCCATCGCTCGTTTGAAAAAACTAGAGGGAATGGAAACGGATAATAGCTTCGAAAAAGAAGTTAAAACTAAAAAAGAAATTCTATCTCTTCGTAGAGAATTAGATAAACTCCGCAAAACTTTGGGCGGGATCAAGGATATGAATAGCATTCCTGAAGTTCTTTTCGTGATCGATCCTAAGAAAGAAGAGATCGCAGTAAAAGAAGCTCGTAAACTTGGTCTTAAAATTTTCGCAGTGGTGGATACCAACTGTGATCCTGAGTTGATCGACTATCCAATCCCAGGTAACGACGACGCGATCCGTGCTATCTCCTTATTCCTCGAAACCATGTCTAACGCGGTAATCGAAGGAACAGGTGGAGTTGTAGAACAACCTCGCTTCAGCGAAGATTTGGATTCGGAAGCGCTTGCTCTTGAATACCAAGGTGAATACGACGAAAGTGGTAAGTTCATTATGGACGAGGATCCAGTTAGCCCTAAAAAAGAGGAAGCTGCTGCTACTCCTGCTCCTGCGGTTGAATCTCCTGCTACTATTGAAATCGATAAAGGCGAGTAAGAGGGAAGATCATGTCAGCATCTACTACCGACCTTATTAAGGAACTAAGAGACCGCACCGGTGCGGGATTGATGGATTGTAAAAAAGCTCTTCAAGAGAACGGTAACGATCTAGACAAATCCGCAGATTGGTTGCGTGAAAAAGGGATCGCTAAGGCTGCTAAAAAAGCGGGCCGTGTAACAAAAGAAGGAAGAGCCGTTTCTTATATTCATGGAGACGGAAAGATCGGAGTTCTGCTTGAGCTCAACTCCGAGACTGACTTCGTTGCGCGTAACGAAGCTTTTGAAGCTTTGGGAAAAGAAATTTGCCTACAAATCGCGGCTATGGCTCCGTTATATGTAAGCGAAGACCAAGTCCCTGCAGAAGATATCGAGCGTGAAACTAAGGTTTTGGAAGCTCAATTAAAAGAAGAAGGTAAAAAACCTGAACAGATCGAAAAGATCATTCCAGGAAAGATCAAAAAGTATTACTCCGAAGTATGCCTTTTGAACCAAGCCTTCATCAAGGATAACGCTAAAACCGTTGACGATCTGGTTAAGGAATCCATCGCGAAATTCGGTGAAAATATCACCGTAGCTCGTTTTGCTCGTTTCCAGGTAGGCGGCGCGTAAACCTTGGCCGAAGAAACTTCTAAGTATAAGCGGATCTTGATTAAACTCTCCGGTGAGGCTCTTGCCGGAGAGGGCGAGTTTGGGATCGATAGCAATAAGGCCCATTCTCTTGCAGAAGAGATCAAAGAAGTTCATTCTTTAGGAGTAGAGATCGCTCTGGTAGTCGGAGGGGGAAACCTGATCCGAGGAGCGAATCTCGCTAAGGTGGGGATGGACCAAGCCACCGCAGATTATATGGGGATGCTTGCTACCATCCAAAACGCATTGGCTCTACAAGACGCCTGCGAAAAAAAAGGACTCTACACTAGAGTTCAGTCCGCAATCGACATTCATTCCATCGCAGAAAGTTATATTCGCCGAAGAGCGGTCCGACACTTGGAAAAGAAAAGGATCGTGATATTTGCAGGCGGGATCGGTAACCCTTATTTTACTACGGACACAGCAGCAAGTTTAAGAGCGGTAGAAGTAGGATGCGAAGTGATCTTGAAAGCCACTAAGGTGGACGGAGTTTACGAAGCGGATCCTAAAAAAGATCCAAGCGCTAAACGATATACTCATATCTCCTTTATGGAATCCATTAAACGTAGATTGAAAGTTATGGATTCTACCGCCCTCAGCCTCTGCATGGAAAACAATATGTCTATAATCGTATTTGACATTTTTAAGCGGGGCAATTTAAAAGATTTGGTTCTGGGGGACAAAAAAATAGGTACCCTGATTTCCAACTCGGAGGATATTCGGATCGATGGCGAATGAAGAATTAATCAACGCAATGAAATCCAAGATGGATAAAACCGTGGAGTTACTTAAAAAGGATTTCGCGGGAGTCCGGACGGGCAGGGCCAACCCTGCATTGATCGAAGATCTTAGAGTGGAATATTACGGAACTCCTACTCCAATCAATCAGTTGGGAAATATTTCAGCTCCTGAGCCTAGACTTTTGGTAGTTTCTCCTTATGATAAGGGGACTATGAAAGATATCGAAAAGGCAATCCAAGCTTCCGGACTTGGGCTACAACCTACGAACGACGGGGTTGTAATCCGTATCATTATTCCGGAACTTACGGGCGAAAGACGTAAAGAATTGGCTAAAGTGGTAAAATCCAAATCGGAAGAAAAGAAGGTCGCTGTCAGAAACATCCGCAGGGATGCGATGGAGGATCTTAAAAAACATTCCGAAGGAATTTCCCAAGACGAATTAAAAACTCTGCAAGACCAGGTGCAAAAAATTACGGATTCTTATATAGACAAAGTTTCCGCAATTACCGCTGAAAAAGAGAAGGAAATCACTACGGTCTAAGCTTGGCTTCTTCCAAAAAAAAGATCCCCCGTCATGTGGCCGTCATCATGGACGGAAACGGAAGATGGGCGACATCTAAAGGACTTTCCAGATCCGAAGGACATAGGGCGGGAGCGGATGCAATTGATCTTCTCATGGATTCCAGCCTTTCCTTAGGTTTGGAGGTAGTTTCTCTATACGCATTCTCCACAGAAAACTGGAAACGTCCGATCACTGAGATCAGATCCATATTCAATCTATTGGTGGAATTTATAGATTCCCGTTTGGACAAGATCCACGCCAAAGGTATCCGGATATTACATTCCGGTTCTAGAAAAAAGTTAAGTTCCTTAGTTTTATCTAAAATCGATCGGGCTGCGGAGATGACCCGCAAAAACCGCAAATTAACCGTGAACTTTTGTTTGAATTACGGGTCTCAGGAAGAGATTTTAAGCGCGTTTTCCAGATTAGCGGAAGAAAGAAAGAAGAAGTCTATCTCCATCCAAAAACCGATCAGCGTGAAAGAACTCGAAAAATATTTGTATACGTACCCTCTTCCTGCGGTAGATTTATTGATTAGAACCGCTGGTGAGAGGAGATTATCCAATTTCCTTCTATGGCAATCCGCTTATGCGGAGCTTTTTTTTACGGAAAATCTTTGGCCTGATTTTGGAGACAAGGATCTGAGAGAGGCGCTGGATTGGTTCGCAAGAAGGACCCGAAAATTCGGAGGTTTAGAGAATGGGTGAAACTACAAAAAGGATCCTTTCCGCGGCTGTGCTCGTGGCCCTCTACCTGTTCATGATCTTTTACAGGGATTTTTATTATTTGCAAACACTGGCCGTACTTCTTATCGGAGGAGTGATCGGTCTGACGGAATTTTACAGGCTTTCCGACAGAGGCCAGGACGGAAGGCCTTTCAAGGGGACCGGTATATTCTTCTTTATTATAATATTATTAATTTATTATTTTAGATTCGTAGCCTCCCAGAACAAGTTCGAACCGCCGATCTTTTTTCAGACACATTTCAAACTGTTTGTGCCTACATTTGATGCTGTAACATTCTCCTTTGTATTACTTTTCCTATTCAGTTTCCTTCTCCAAATTTTGAGAAGACCTTTGGACGGAGCGATCTTTTCGGTTAGTTCCACTATCTTAGGAGTGGTTTACGCTGCGATCCCGCTTGGACATTTACTTCTACTTTTGGGAATGAACGACGGGATCTATTACGTGTTCTTGGTTTCCGTCGCAACATTTATGACCGATGTAGGCGGATATTTCGGTGGACGTTGGTTCGGAAGGAACCCGGCAGGGCTTGCGATCTCCCCCAAAAAGACATGGGAAGGTTATGTTTCCGGGATCATCGTTGCGATCGGTTCCGTATTTCTCCTGAATATTCTCTGGGAAAGAAGTACAGGGGTCGCACCCTTAGTTTTCGGTGCGGAAGTATTTTTAATTTCTTTAATTCTATCTTTAGTAGGGATTGTAGGGGACCTATTGGAATCCGCTATGAAAAGGGATGCTAAGGTAAAAGATTCCGGGAATTTGATACCGGGCCATGGTGGGATTTTAGACAGAGCGGACGCTTTACTTTTGACCGTCCCTATTCTTTATTTTTATCTACAGATCAAGCTTGCCTTGGGATTTCCGGTCTAATTAAGAATATGAAAAGAGGCGTCTCTATACTGGGTGCCTCCGGATCGGTAGGAGAGTCTACTCTCAAAATACTCCGCCAATTTCCGGAAGAGTTTCGGTTAATATCCTTCAGCGTACATTCCAATTTGCAAAAAGCGGAATCTATCGCGAAGGAATTCCAACCGGATATTCTATGTATTAGTTCCGAATCCGCGGACAGAACTGTACTCGGAAACAAGATCGGAAACACGAAAATACTCTACGGACCTGAAAGTTTAGAAGAGATCGTTTCCGCTCCGGAAATAGAGACCGTAGTCACCGCAGTAGTAGGTGCAAGCGGGATACGTCCTACCGTTGCCGCCATTCGAGCAGGCAAAAAAATAGGGATCGCAAACAAAGAAACTTTGGTAAGCTGCGGACCTTATATCAAAAGTTTATTAGAAAATTCTAAATCATCACTTGTTCCGGTTGACTCGGAACACAACGCGCTTTTTCAACTTTTGGAAAATATGAAGAAGGATTCCCTGGAAAGGATCGTCCTGACAGCCTCCGGTGGACCTTTTCGTAAACTTCCCGTAGAAGATCTTCCAAAAGTAACGATAGAGCAGGCGTTAAAACATCCGACCTGGAATATGGGTCCAAAGATCACCATCGATTCTGCCGGCATGATCAACAAAGGATTAGAAGTGATAGAGGCTCATTTTCTATTCGGATTTTCCTACGATAAGATAGGGGTGGTCATCCATCCTCAGAGTATTGCGCATGGTCTTGTGGAAACAAAGGATGGGGCAAGTTTCGTTTATGCTTCTTATCCTGATATGATCTTTCCGGTGGCGCATTCATTATATTATCCTAAAATAGTTCCTCAAGTTTTGAGATCTCATCCCGCGACATCATGGGGGAACTTGGAATTTTTAGAGCCCGATTTGGAAAGATATCCAGGTCTGGCTTTGGCGTATCAGGCGGGTAGAGCAGGGGGCGTAGCTCCTTCTATCTTTAATGCTTCTAACGAAGTAGCGGTTGAATTATTCTTGCAAGGTAAAATTCTTTTTACGGAAATCCCGACGCTGATCCGGAATGTTCTGGAAAAAATCCCGAATTCATTTCCGAACGATCTGGAGGGATATGAAGAAGCGGATAGAAAGGCCAGAGAATTGGCCTTCCATTTCTCTAAAGATAAGGTAGTGCATTTATGTTAGCAGATATTTTAGGCATCGTATTCATGCTGGCCCTTTGTATTTTTATCCATGAATTGGGTCATTTAATTATGGGCTGGGTCGTTGGTGTAAAGGCCAGGATCTTTTCCATCGGTTATGGAAAAGGGATTTGGAAAAAGAAAATTGGTGAGACCACTTTTCAAGTCACAGGAATTCCTTTAGGCGGATATGTTCTGTTTAAAGGAGACGAAGGCGGAACATTAAAGGGAGAGAAGGGAGAATTTTTATCCACTCCTCCGTTAAAAAGAATGATCCCGGTTTTCGGTGGGCCATTATTCAACTTGATCCTAGGGTTTTTTATCATATTCGGTCTGTACGCGATAGGTTATGCGCCAACTGGAACTAAGATCTATATAGAACCTGCGATCAACGAATATTCTTCCGGATACCAAGCAGGTTTAAGAAGTGGAGATAAGATCGTATCCGTAAACGGGACCAAAACGGAATCTAAATACGAATTATTATCCGAGCTTGGACTTGCTCGCGGCAAAGATATCCAACTCAAAGTAGAGAGAGATGGAAAAGAACTAGAATTTCATTTTGCGGACCCTCAGATCGGAGTGGACTTCGCAGGAGAAAGACTTGTGCAAGTGGACTTCGGATACGGAGCTACATTAAGTCATTGGTTCTTGAAAAAACTCTCATTCTTGGATCCGAACGGAGAAGCGGCGGAATATAGAAAGCAAAGAGAAAGAAAAGCGGCATTGGATCCGAAACTTTCTCCGAGAGAACTTGCCTTACAGGAAGCAAAACTGAACAAAGAAGCAATCGAATCCAGGGCCTTAGACTATCTGAACGACGGGGATCGTATCCTGTCCGTAAACGGGATAGAAGTGCATACCGTTCCGGAATTGCAACGTACTCTCGGAAAATTCCAAAACGAAAAAGTAAAATTAGAAGTGGATCGTAAAACTTATCCGCTGCTCAACCCTTGGACTCGCGAAAAAGCGGAAGTGGAAATGACTCCTCTTGGTGCGTTCGTTGTGGAATTGAAAGATGTTCGAGACAGAAAATATCCCGAAATTCCGATTAGCACGATCAGTCTCAGAAGCCATGATCCGGAAATTAAACTAAAACTTTTAAGTTTAAAGATGGATGGTAAGTCTTTCTCAGACCTGGAAGATTTCAAAAAAACAGTCCAGACCCAAATCGGCAAAAGAGTCCAGCTAGAAGTCCAGGGACAGACTTGGGATGCGACACTCGGATTCTATCAAATCGGTCTCTTAGGTTTTACCGCTAAGATGCATGTGAAAGAGGAAAGTATGGACCGAAAACTTTCCTTCGGCGAGGCATTTTTACAATCCGGTAAAGACGTTGGAAAAATGATCAGCGATAACCTGAGGGGACTCGGGATGATCTTTTCCGGAAGACTGAAGGTTAAGGACAGCGTTTCAGGTCCTGTAGGGCTTGCCAAAGTTTCCGTTCAGTTCTTAGAAGACGGTTTTTATTCTTACTTTCAGTTCGTGGCATTTATTTCGATCGCTTTAATGATAATGAATTTACTTCCGATTCCTGTAGCCGACGGTGGACATATCGTTTTTTTCACATACGAGGCGATCGCCGGTAGACCTTTGCCGATGGCTGTTCAAGAACAGGTTTTGAGATTAGGATTCTTCTTCCTTTTATCCTTGGGCCTCTATGTGACTTACCACGATTTCTTAAGATAATCGAGAGTCATGAGAGCATCTAAATATTTAGTACCTACGGAAAAAGAAAATCCTTCGGACGCGGTAGTCGCTTCCCATAGGCTGATGATACGCGCCGGTCTGGTCCGAAAATCAGGCTCAGGATTTTACTTCTTTCTACCCTTAGGGTTACGCATCCTTAAAAAAATAGAAAGTATCGTCCGCGAAGAAATGGACGCTACAGGCGCATTGGAATTCGAACTTCCTATCATGACTCCTTCCGAGTTTTGGGAACAGTCCGGAAGATGGAGTGTTATGGGGCCGGAAATGATGCGAGTGAAGGACCGTCATGACCAATGGTATGCGCTTGGCCCAACTCATGAGGAATCTTTTTCTTATTTAGTAAAACCTTTACTGAAATCATACAAGGATCTGCCGATCAATGTGTATCAGATCCATACTAAATTCAGAGATGAGATTCGCCCTAGATTCGGGGTGATCCGTTCCAGAGAATTTATTATGAAAGATGCATATTCTTTCCATCTGGATGACGCTTCTCTGGATGCTACTTATCAGGACATGAGGACCGCTTATCGCAAAATTTTCCAGCGTTGCGGCTTGAAAACGATTCCAGTACAGGCGGATTCAGGCACTATGGGTGGTTCTGCTTCAGAAGAATTTATGGTAGTTTCTCCTATCGGGGAAGAGACACTACTTCTTTGCGGTGACTGCGGCTATAATTCTAATAGTGAAAAAACTCCTTTTATTGTGAAAGCGGAGGATTCTCCAAAGGGTCCTAAAGACAAAAAAGAAGTGGCAACTCCTGGTAAAAAGTCTATCGAAGATGTAGCTTCTTTCCTTAACGTTCGCCCTCAGGATACGATCAAGGCAGTTGCTTTCCAAAACGGAAAAGAAAAACTGTTGGTATTCCTACGCGGGGACCTGGAGTTGAATGAGCACAAACTTAAATCTTATTTAAAATGGTCCGACCTGGACTTGATCCCCGAGCCTGAATTAAGAAATTCTAATTTAATTCCAGGTTTTATCGGACCTTCCGATGTAGGGGCAGGATTTAAGGTGATCTTAGATTCTTCTATCCAAATGGATGGAGCTTACGTTGTAGGCGGAGGAAAGGAAGATTTCCATATCCAAGGATATGTTCCTTCTTCAGAGATCAAGATCCAATACGAAACTACGGATGTGGCTCTTGCGAGAGAAGGAGATCCTTGTCCTACTTGTGCAAAAACCTTAAAGGCAGAAAAGGGGATCGAAGTCGGTCATATCTTCAAGTTAGGAGATAAATACACCAAGTCTTTCCAGATCCAAGTATTGGACCAGCAAGGTAAGGCAAAAACATTGACCATGGGATGTTACGGAATCGGAGTAAACCGAACCATGGCTACCGTTATAGAGCAATGTAACGACGAAAAGGGGATTTACTGGCCTATCAGTATCGCTCCTTTCGAGATCTGTCTTGTTACTCTTACAAAAGGTGCAGAACAGGACGCAAAAGCATTAGAATTTTATGAAAACCTAAAGAATGAGGGTTTTGAAGTTTTCTGGGATGAAAGAGATCTTGGTCCAGGATTCAAGTTCAAGGACTCCGAATTGATCGGTTTTCCGATCCGTATCACAGTAGGTAAAAAGTTTTTCGAGTCGGGAGAAATTTCCATCTACGATCGTAAGGCGGACAAGGATGAAACTTTCCAATTCACCGATTTCGACGACCTGAATACCAAAGTTGAAAATCTACGTCAGGAATTATATCAGGAGTTGTTGGGAGATTAATCCCTCCAAAAACTGTCATGGCTAAAGAACGCAGCTTCACTGAAAAAGAAGGATACTTCGGAGATTTTGGCGGAAGATATTCCCCTGAGATCCTGACCGAAGCGTTGATCGAGTTGGAAGATACTTACAATAAACTCCGTAAGGATAAAAAATTCCAAAAGGACCTGGAGTTTTATAGAAAAAATTATATCGGAAGACCTTCTCCTCTCACCTATGCTGAGAAGCTGACCAAGGCCTGGGGTGGGGCCAAAATTTGGCTTAAACGAGAAGACCTAAATCATACGGGGGCTCATAAGATCAATAATACGATCGGCCAGGCTTTGATCGCCAAGGCAATGGGTAAACGTAGGATCATTGCGGAAACAGGAGCAGGCCAACATGGTGTGGCAACCGCGACCGTCGGAGCTTTATTCGAATTTGAAACGGCTATTTTTATGGGAGAAGAAGATCTCCGCCGTCAAAAACTGAATGCGATCCGTATGCAAATGTTAGGTGCAAAAGTGATCGGAGTCTCTTCCGGAACAGCGACTCTAAAGGACGCTACCTCGGAAGCGATGAGAGATTGGGCATTAAATGTTTCTAATACTCATTATATAGTCGGTTCTGTGATCGGACCTCACCCTTTTCCTACGATCGTTCGAGATTTCCAGAAAGTGGTGGGAGAAGAATCCAGAAAGCAGTTCAAAAAAGAGAACGATAAACTTCCGGATGCGGTCGTTGCCTGTGTGGGCGGCGGTTCCAACGCAATGGGAATGTTTTACGGATTTCTAAATGATAAAAAAGTAAAACTATACGGAGTGGAGGCCGGAGGAAGGGGATCTTCTCCTGGAGAACATTCCGCAACGATGTTTTACGGTAAGACCGGATTTTTGCATGGGACTAAAACTTTAGTCATCCAAGACGAGGGCGGACAAGTAGTTCCTGCTCACTCTGTTTCCGCCGGATTGGATTATCCAGGTGTGGGACCAGAACATGCGTATCTACATTCTTCCGGAAGAGTAAAATATGAAACTGTTTCCGACCAAGGAGCCTTGGACGCATTCATGG
This sequence comes from Leptospira licerasiae serovar Varillal str. VAR 010, assembly GCF_000244755.1. Classification (NCBI taxonomy): domain Bacteria; kingdom Pseudomonadati; phylum Spirochaetota; class Leptospiria; order Leptospirales; family Leptospiraceae; genus Leptospira; species Leptospira licerasiae. Next base: position 126,626 of record NZ_AHOO02000013.1, read on the forward strand.
AAGTTTGTAGGGTAGAAGGTATCATACCTGCATTAGAAACTGCTCATGCATTTCGATTTGCAAAGGACCTTGCAAAGGAGCTGGGAAAGAAAAAGGACATTCTGATCTGTCTTTCCGGTAGAGGGGACAAAGACGTGGCGGAAGTGGCAAGACTTGTCGGTCTTTCGCAAGGAGATTTGATTTGAGCGCGATCGAGAGCGTTTTTTCGGATTCAAAAAGCGCATTCATTCCTTATATTTCTTTGGGAGATCCGAACTACGACCTATGCGTGGATTGGGCGGATGCTCTGATCAGAGGTGGCGCAGACATTTTAGAACTTGGGATCCCGTTCTCTGATCCGGTTGCGGATGGACCGGTGATCCAAAAGGCATTCAAACGTGCTCTTGCGAATCCTTTCTCCATGGAAAAGATACTAGAGACAACGGCAAAAATACATTCTTTGCACCCTCATATTCCTCTAGTGTATCTAACGTATTTTAATCCTATCTTTCATTACGGTTTCGAAAAGTTCGCTCAAGAAGCCAAGATCGCAGGCATCCAAGGTATGATCATTCCTGATCTTCCATATGATACCCCTGAAACAGACGAATTATTCAAATCTTTAAAAAGAAGAGGAGTGGATCTGATCCATTTAGTAACTCCAGCAACTCCTCTAAATCGAATGAAAGGAATTCGAGACTTTGCATCGGGATTTATTTACTATGTGACTTCCTACGGAGTGACTGGCGAAAGAAAATCGATCTCTGCGGATCTGGAAGATAGGATCAAAACCACTAAGGAAGTTTTTTCCCTTCCGGTAAGTGCCGGGTTCGGGATCTCCGCTCCTGATCAGGCAAAAGAAATTTCACAATATGCGGATGGGATCATCATAGGTTCTGCAGTACAAAGGATCATAGAAGAGAACGGTTCTAATCCTAGTCTTTGCAGAAAAAAACTGGAAGAATACGCACAATCGATTTCCGGTTCTTTGAGAGGAAAAAACCGCTAAAACTCTTTTTCCTAGTCGATATTTTCTTTCCTGAACCGGGAAGAAAATTGACGAAACCGTCCCGGTAGAGAGAATCTTCCGGATCGGAGGAAAGAATGAGCGAGTCCAAACCAGCCCAGAAATTTACCGTTGTGGATATCATTTTCGGGGTTACTACATCCCTCGGAATTCTGGCACATTTTTATTACGCGTTTTTTTCCGAGGCGAATTATTCGCTTCAACTTCTACTATTAGGTGCACTTTTCCTATATTCTTCCTCTTACTTTTTTTATAAAACCATAACTAAGGTTTCTAAAGATCCTCAATTGGTGGGGAGCCTTTGGTTAGCGATCATTGTATCCTTAGTTTGGTTCGACTTGTATGTTGCATTCACTCCTGTTTCCGAGTTGGAAGAAAGTTCCATCTCTTGGAGATTTAACGTTCTTCGTAACCAAACTGACGCAAGGGTGGAGAAGGAATCCGACAAGGGAGATCTGGAACAGATCCAATTGAAACCTCCCGAAAAAGCAAGAAGGGACATCAATATCATCGGGATCACCACTAAAACTTTGGATCAACTAGGCGGTGTATGGCCTCTTCCTTGGAAATATTACGCAAAGATAATAGATAAATTCGCTTCTTCTACCAACCATCTGATGTTCGACGTTTTCTTTCTGGACTATAAGCCGGGGCAAACGGATGAGATGGCTAAAGCTCTTTCGGGAAATCCTAGGGTTATGTTCGACTACCCTATGGAAACCAGTTTGGAATCCAAGAGCACGATCATCAATTTAGAAAAAAGGACTGAGATCCTTCGTAAATTCAAATTGGAAAATGTGAAGGATGAACAAACAGGTCTTTCTTGGTTAAAATTCCCGCAAGCTCCTATCGAGCCGATAGCCGAAAAATCATCAGGTTTAGGTTTTGCGAATATTAAAAAAGACGAATCCGGCCTGAACCGTAAAATGCCTATCGTCGCCAAGATCTTGGGTTCCGGCCCGGGAAGAGAAGACGAATACTATCCCTCTATCGACCTAGTAATCGCTTGTAATTATTACGGAGTGGATGTCAAAAAAGACGTAGAAGTGGTCATGGGCGAATATGTGAAGATCAAAAATATTCCCCAAAAGAATATCAATTATTTCGACCGTAAGACCTTAAAAATGGTTACGGAAGATATCATGGCTAGGCCGAACGATACTCGCGAGGTTACCATTCCGATCGACGAATACGGTCAAATGGAGATCAACTTTCCGGGAGGATTATATTCTTATAATACTACCGAGTTCTTCGAAGTTTCCGAAGGTTGGGACAACGAAACAGCCACTCAGGTTAACAATAATATTTTCTTAGTCGCGATGTTCTATGCTACAGGAAGAGGAGCCGCAAAAGATACTCACTTGTCCCCATTCGGAGATATGTCCGGGATCGAACACCACGCACATGCGATCAATACGATCCTGAATCAGGACTTTCTCTGGGATATGCCATTGGCCGGGAACTTCCTGATTTTCTTCTCCATGGCGTTTATTGTTGGGCTTGTCCTTCCTAGAATGAAAACTTCTTGGGGATTTTTGTTCATCATAGGTTTAGCGCTTTTGTACAGCGTAGTAACCTTATACGATTTCTCGGAATTCAATATTATTCATGTATTTCCTTCGGTGGTTATAGAGCAGTTCTTCATTTTCGTGGGGATCATAGTCTATAAGATCTTAACGGAAGAAGAGAACGTAAAATATATCCGTACCACATTCTCCAAATTCGTTTCTAAAGACATTGTGGACGAACTCCTAAAAAATCCGGAAAATCTAAATTTGGGAGGATCTAAAAAGGACATTACCATTTTCTTCTCGGATATCCGCGGATTTACCACCATGTCCGAAAAAATGGGTCCGGAAGAACTGGTCCAATTCCTAAATCAGTATCTATCGGAAATGACCGAGATCATTATCGAGTTCAAGGGAACGATTGATAAATACATGGGGGATGCGATTATGGCTTTCTGGGGGGCTCCGGTTCCTCTAGAAGACCATGCTTACTACGCTTGCGCGGCTTCCATTGCACAAATGAGAAGGCTCGCAGTCCTGAAGGAAGAATGGAAAGCAAGAGATCTTCCTGTAATGGACATCGGGATCGGATTAAATTCCGGACCGGCAGTCGTTGGTAATATGGGGAGTTCTCACCGGATGGACTATACTTGTATGGGAGATACCATTAACCTGGGATCTCGTCTGGAAGGATCCAACAAGGAATATGCCACAAACATTATCATTTCGGAATATACGTACGAAAAGGTTAAGGACCGTATAATTGCCAGAGAACTGGATCTAGTCAAGGTAAAGGGTAAAACCAAACCGGTCAGGATCTATGAACTGATAGACTTAGTGAACGAAGAAGACTTAAAACTTCTGAGGAGACCTTTGAATTCGGTAGAGCAGTCCTGATGACCGTTAAAGACTTAAATATTTATGCAACAGGAATATTCGTTATTGAACGGGATCCGCCTTCCGGCGGATCTCAGAAAATTGCCCCTCGAGGAACTCCCTAAACTCTGTTTCGAGATCCGAAATTATATCATCGATACTCTCTCCGGGATCGGAGGGCATTTCGCAAGTAACCTGGGAGTCGTAGAACTTACCGTAGCGTTACATTACGTTTTTGAAACTCCAAATGATAGGCTGATTTGGGATGTAGGACATCAAACATATCCGCACAAGATCCTAACCGGCAGAAGAGAAAAACTTTCCACTGTCCGTAAATTTAAGGGACTTTCCGGATTTCCTAAAAGAGAAGAGTCAGTCTACGATCTATATAATACAGGCCATGCAGGCACTTCTATTTCCCAAGCTTTGGGAGAGGCCGTGGCCCGAGATCTTACCGGAAAAAATTATTCAGTCGCAGCAATTATCGGAGACGCATCTATCGCTACTGGGATGGCGTTGGAAGCTATGAACCATGCAGGACACCTTAAAAAAGATCTGCTCGTGGTCCTAAACGACAATTATATGTCCATTTCCAAGAATGTCGGATCCATTTCGAACTATCTGAATAATATCATCAGCTCTCATTTTTATCTGAACTGGAAAAGGATATTTTATACTTTCCTAAAATGGTTTCCAATCGTCGGGCCAGCGATGGAGAGCTTTTTCAAGAGGGTAGAAAAAGGATTCAAGGACGTTTTTACTCCGGGCGGTCTATTCGAAGATTTAGGTTTTATTTATATAGGACCGGAAGACGGTCACGATGTGGTTCGTCTAGTCAAGATGCTCAGAAAGATCAAGACCATGAAAGGACCTGTTCTTTTCCATACGATCACTCAAAAGGGGAAAGGTTATATTCCGGCTGAAAAAGACCCGATCAAATACCATGGAGTGACCCCTTTCCGTAAAGAAGACGGAGCTATGGACTCAGGAGATTCTTCTAAAATTTCTTACTCTAAGATTGTGGGTAAGGTGCTTTCTGATCTTACGGAAAAAAATCCGCGCATTGCGGCGATCACTCCTGCGATGATAGAAGGTTCCGGACTCGGGGAATACGTTTCTAAATTCCCGGATCATGTTTACGATGTCGGAATTGCAGAGCAGCATTCGGTCGCTTTTGCGGGTGCAATGACTAACGGGGATGTCATCCCTTATATGTGCATTTATTCCACCTTCTTGACTAGAGGGATGGACCAATTGGTGGAAGATGTTTCTCTCATGAACCTTCCTGTCCGTTTTGTGATTGATAGGGCAGGCTGCGTTGGTCCTGACGGAGAGACCCACCAAGGATTGTTCGATCTAAGTTATCTTCTGTCCTTGCCGAATATGGATGTGTTTGTACCTTCTTCCGGACAGGATCTGGTTGATTCGCTTAAGTATATGGAGCATTATGATAAGTCTCCGATCGCGATCCGATTCCCTAAGGCAAATGTGGAACTCTCCGGTCTAGATTTTGTAGGAGAAAAGGATCTAAAACCCGGAAGTTTTAGGGTATTGCAAAGAGGATCGGATATCGCACTTCTATCCATCGGATCCATGTTGGAAGAAGCCAAGAAGACTGCCAGTCTATTGGAGCAAGAAGGTTATTCGGTCACTTTGATCGATCTTGTGTGGTTGAGACCGCTCGGCAAAGACGCTTTGGACGATGAACTTTCTCATGTACGTCATTTTGCGATCCTGGACGAGAGTTATTTAGATGGAGGAGCTTCCGGGTATCTTCTGAACAGGATCTCGCCGGAGTATTTAGGACGGTTTATCAAAACTTTCGCGTTCCCTTCCGAGGTAATTCATCACGGAGAGAGAAAGGAAATTTTTGCCGAATACGGTTTGGACGCTCAGAGTATTTTTAAGTTTCTTCGGGAAAACGTAAAGAAGGAAGTCCTACACGGAAAACGGAATTAAGCTATTTCAATAGGCGTCCGAAAATAAAAATAAAAACGGGTAGATAATTGGAAAACCTGACGCCTGAAGACAAGCTAGAAGCATCTAAATTTTTCTATAGAACCGGCGATTTGGATCGTGCGGAATTCCTGCTGAAATCCTCATTGGAAGATTCCGAAAGCCATGAGACCTATTTTTTTCTGGGTCTGATCGAAAACCAAAGAAACAATTGGAAAAAAGGTCTGTACTATTTCTACCGTTCCGTAGAAGTAAATCCTGAATACGGAAATCCATGCAACGAGATCGGAATTCTTCTTCTTCGTATGGGAAGAGAAAGAGAATCCGTTTTCTGGCTAAAAAAGTCGCTCCGTTGCACTTTGAACGACGCTCCTCATATTTCTCTTTTTAATTTGGCTACACTTTACAAGATCTGGAATCGTCCGGAAAGGTCTTTGCAGTATCTGCATAAAGCAATCGTAATGAAGCCAGATTTTGAAGAGGCAAAACGTTTGAGAGAAGAGTTGAATTCGGCAATCTAAGAATGTCTAACGAACCGATTATTATTCGTCCTGCCAGGCCGGAAGACGCGGCCGCAGCTGTTCCTTTAATCTATAGTTCCGGGCCTGCTGCCTGGGACTATGTTTTCAACGAAGGAAAAATTTCCGCTCAGGACTTTCTGACAAAGTCATTCCAAGGAACCAAGAACACGTTCAGCTATAAGAATCATTATTTGGCTGAAAAGAACGGCGAAGTTGTAGGAAGTATCGTTATATTCCGCCCCGAGAATTTTTTCTTTCAGAACGCTGCGACTGCAGGAAATATTTTTCGTATCTACAAATTCAGAGCGCCCAAGGTCGCAATCCGTGGATTAAGTATGGAAGGAATGATCCAACCTCCTAAATCGGGCAGGTTGTATTTGGGGCATATCGCCGTTCCTGATAAAGAAAGAAGGCAAGGGATAGCCGAGAAGTTGATCAGATTTGGAATTTCGACTTTCCCGGGTTACGACAAAATTTCACTGGATGTTTCTCAAGAGAATCCGAACGCGCAAGGTCTGTATAAAAAATTAGGTTTCGAGATCGTAGAGGCCAGGAATTTTTCCGGGCCAAAAGGTTTAGTTCCTAATCATTATTATATGGAAGCAAATCGTTCCTCCTTCTAAACTTCCTATTTATACTTTCCCGATCTATAAACTGGAACGACAAATCGTCCGATCTATAATATTCTTTTCTTCCTTACTCATTCTAAAGGGAGAAAAGAATGGAATTTGCTCCGGAGATGTTGGAATACGCAAATCTGATTTCCTCTAAAGGACTCACAGGTTTTACCCAAGGAACTATCCAGGAAAGAAGGGACGGTTATTCCGCAATCGGAGAACTTTTGGGAGAAGGCCCGCTTTTGCGGGAAGTCCAGGACATCCGGATCCCTTCTAAAGGTGGAGACGTATTCATAAAAAATTATATTCCAAAAACGGAACCTAAATCCAAGATCCTCTACTTCCATGGAGGAGGGTGGGTAGTCGGAAGATTAAAAGATTTCGATCCATTTGCGCGCAAACTCTCCGAGGCTACTTCCAGTATCGTTTCTCTTGTCGATTATAGACTGGCTCCAGAATATCCGTATCCTATTCCATTAGAAGATGCTTATGCTTCTTTAGAATGGATCGATTCTCAAAAGGAGAATATCTGGAAAGATCTTCCTTTGGTGGTAGGAGGTGACAGTGCTGGAGGAAATTTGGCCGCTTCTACCATTTTGAGAGCTAAAGAAACATACGGTCCAAAGATAGATCTACAGATCCTGATCTATCCGGTCACGGAGGCGATTTGTGATACCGATTCATATAAAGAATTCGAATTAGGTCCCGGTCTTACCAAAAAAGATATGGAATGGTTTATCGATCAATACTTGCCTGATCGCCACACAAGGTCCGATCGCCAAGCCTCTCCCTTATACCAAACTGATTGGAAGGATCTTCCTCCTGCGATAGTGTTTATAGCTGACATCGATCCTCTAAGAGATGATGGGAAACTATATGCAGAAAAATTAAAGGAAGCAGGAGTTCCTGTTTTATTCAAAGAATTCAAGGGTTATACACATGGATTTTTTACCAAGGTGAATCTTCTAAAGGCTCCTGAAGAAGGACTGAAAATGATCTCAGAAGAAATGGATCGTGTATTCAAACGAAAGGAGGTCTTACGTAAATGAAAAGTATTAGATTAGTAGAATTCGGCTCCTCTTTAGAATTGGAAGAAAAACAAGACCCGGAACCGAAAGACTCGCAAGTATTATTAGAAGTTATCTCCTGTGGGGTCTGTCATTCGGACCTACATTTAAGGGACGGTTATTATAAAATAGGCGGAGAAGAAAAATTATTCGTAAAGGACAGAGGAGTCAAACTCCCTCTAACTCCCGGTCACGAAGTTGTAGGCAAGGTTATAAAAGTCGGATCTAACGTCCATTCCGTATCGGTAGGAGAAACTAAGTTAGTCTATCCTTGGATTGGCTGCGGTTCTTGCGAAGAATGTGTATCCGGAAATCCTCAACTTTGTTCCTCCCCTAGATCGTTAGGTATCTACCAGGATGGAGGTTATTCGGATCGGATACTGGTCCCGGACGAAAAATGGCTTTTGGATATTTACGATCTTTCTCCTGAATATGCTTGTTCTTATGCATGCGCAGGACTCACCGCTTACGGCGCACTGAAAAAAGCGCTCCCACTTAAGAAAACGGATACTTTGCTGATCATTGGAGCAGGCGGACTTGGAATGTTCGCTTCTCAATTGGTTCCACTACTGACGGATGCGAAAGTTATCTTTTTGGATCTGGACGAGTCTCGTTTGGATAAGTTAAAAGAACTCGGATTTTATACTGTTCCTTCTTCACATTCTGATGCCGCTTCAGAAGTGAAAAAGATCTCAGGTCCTTTAGGGGTTTCCGCGGTCATCGATTTTGTAAATAATAGTACCACTTCTTCATTTGGATTTTCTCTTTTGAAAAAGAATGGGACATTAATTGGAGTCGGCCTTTTCGGCGGCGAGTTAAAGATCCCGACCCCAATTCTTTCTCTCCGAAGTTTAACAGTTCGTGGGAGTTACACAGGTTCTCCGGGAGAGTTAAAGGAGCTGCTAAAACTTGCGTCTGAAAAAAAACTACCTCCTGTTCCGGTCCAGATCAGGAATTTGAAAGATGCGGATTCCGCTTTGAACGATCTATCTTCCGGTAAAGTATTGGGTAGATTGGTGCTGTCCGGAAAATCAGTATAATCTATTTTTGGAATTCTTTCGGAAGAGAAACATTCGGATGTTCTCCAGTTTCCAAGATCGGGACCTCTCGGTTTTGGAATACGAGTTTTAATCCTTGTGGAGATTCGGATAAGTATTCGCTCAATATAGAAGAGACATTTCTTGCAATCTTATACTTTAAAAAAAGATGATCCTTTTTTCTGGCGAATAATTCACCTTCCGAATCTGCTGCAATCTGCAAAGAGGATAAAGGCAATTCTTCTCCAGAGTCGCTTAAAAAATAAAATTCTCCATCCTTATCCCAAATCCTGATCAAGTTCAAAGGATAACCGAATAGTTCCAAATATCCGTTTTCGGAAAATTCCCCATATTGGTTGTCTATATAGATACCGTCTTCGGCTTCTTTTAAGTTCTTACGGAAATATTCCAGAATATCTTTTTGTTCGATCTTTGCTTCGCGGAATATCCAGTCTCCGTTAGGCAAAACCTTGATTTCGCTATCTAGACGCCTTGCCATTATTCTTCTTCCCTTTCTCTATAACGGAATGCGACTCCTTCCAAAACTTTTGCATCCTTCGCGATCTCGGCCATGCTGGTTGTGTAACCTTCGGTAGTGCCGGTTTGGAAAATAGTAGGAGGAACAGGAACCGTTCCTATATTTGCGAGATACATTCCGTCCATACCTCTATCAAAAAGTTCTTTCTTAATTTTTTCGTAATAGAACTTTTCTATCCTACCATCCCCGAAGTTCCTAACGATCACTCTTCCGTAAGTTTTGTAATTCCTGCGCTTGGGTGGATGTTTTAGTATCTCTATTTGCTCCCAACCCGGCTTATGAGAAACGAGCACAGTTTCTTTCTGGCTTCCCTCCTGGACAAATTCCACCGAAAAGCAGGAAACTAAGGTTAGGCAAGATAGCGCCAGGAGCCCCTTCCAAAACTGAATATTTATTCCGGGCCTAGAGCTAGTTAAAATGGGGAGAATTGCCATTCCTCCCCATTCAAGAAGCGCACATTCCGTGGACAAGCGGTTTTTTTGCATAGCCAAAAGAGGGCTTTTCAGACTTGGATTTTTTTTATATACTCTCCCCGGATACCCGGTAAATTCTCGCGAAATTCGGAACCTCGTTTAAGCTGGTTCCTCCGGGCCACCGAAAACTCGTATGGAAGACATAGATCTCAAAAAACGCGCGAGAGAAAACGTTTTAAAAATAGGGTATTGTACTCTGGACGAGCTGGAAGAGAAGGTGAAAGCCTTTCGGGTGATGAACCAGAATGCCGCGAAGAAAAGATACCTTATTACTAGAGAACCTATTTCAGATTCATCCGGAAAAATTTTGGTTCCGAAAGCTGCAGAGATAGATATTTCCACGGCAAAATTACTCAGACGTCATTTTAAACCGACCAGCGAATTCAAAACTTTCCAACCTGACGAAGGGATTGTTATTATCTCCGACATGACTTCCGCAGAAGGTGTTTCCTTCACCATGGACATTGTGACCCAGATCATGAACCTGGGCGGTGGAGCTTACGAAGGATTTATAGATCGAGTGGATAGTTTCGGAGACTTTATCAATCTACTTAAAAAGTCTTTATTTCCAAGACTGATCATTATTGGTTATATGCCTCAAGATAAGATCCAGGGTGAGTTATTAAATTTCGTTCGGGTGAAACGAGTCGATAACTATCTAAGAGCCATGGAGCTGACTCACACCGCATTCAAACCTCAGGCTTATTTTCCTAAGATCCGTCAGATCGAAATTTCTCAAGAAGATCCTAAGTCTTGGGGACGTTTTGTCGTAGAGATCGTAAGAGAATACACTAGACCTTATTTGTTAGAAGAAGTTTAAACTTTTAAAATCCACGCGATGTTGGAGTTCCAACAAAAGGTGGGGCGGCTCTCGCTTCGCGAGACCAGGCTACTACGGGTTCGCGCATTCGCGCTCATCCGGCAAGCCGGACTGGCGCCCTTCGTATCCCTTCCGCAGCGACCCATAGGGAGCGAGGAAACGACCGCGTAAGCGAGTCGGTGCCGAAGGCCAAACGAGTGAATCGCTTTAATCAAAACCAATGGACTTAATCGAAAACCTAGCTTAACTCAATATCATATATTTAACCGCAGTGAAAAGCCTCTGAGACCACGGAGCACACAGAGTTGAGAAAAATAACTTGTAACTTTTATTGTTTCAAGTAGTCTAAGAATATAAATCTAAGGTAGACCAAAAACAGGTTTAAGGACCCGAATGAGCACAATATCCGAAACAGTACTCGTGACCGGAGCTTCCGGCCATATGGGAAGAATTGTCCTAGAAGAATTATTAAAAAGAGGCCATAACAAGATCATTGCGACAACTCGAAAGCCTGAGTCTCTCGAAGACTTTGCAAAAAGGGGAGTTATAGTTCGAAAGGCAAGTTTTGACCATCCAACAAGTCTTGCCGCTGCATTTGCGGGCGCGGATCGGATCTTGATTATCAGCACCGACAATATCGGAAATCGTATCCCAGAACATAGCGCCGCAGTAGATGCAGCGGTAAAAGTGGGAGCAAAACGGATTCTTTACACTTCTCTCACCAAGGCAGACGAGGTCCCGGTCACATTCGCTTTCGAACATGAAGGAACAGAAGAGAAGATCAAACAAAGCGGTCTTGCGTACACAATTCTTCGAAATAATCTATATTCAGATTATCTAATACCTAAGATCCAACATGCAGTAACAAGCGGTTCGATTTACGGTTCCGGGGGAGAAGGTGCCTGCGCCTATATTTCCAGAACGGACTGTGCAAAAGCGGCCGCAGCCGCTTTACTTTCCAATATCTCTGAAAATCAAATTTTAGAGATCAGCGGGCCAAAGGCTTGGACATACTCGGAACTTGCAAAATTCGTTTCCGAGTTAACTGGCGTATCCGTTTCCTATGTGGACATTCCTGCAGAAGAACTTTCTAAGGCCTTGGTCGGAGCGGGAGTTCCGAAGCCTATGGCGGATGCTCTGGCTTCTTTCGATGTGTCTATTCGAGAAGGTTATCTAAAAGATGTAAGTTCAGCTGTAAAAGATCTGACTGGAGAATCCCTTCAGGATGTGACTGCACTACTGAAAGAGAACAAATCTATTTTAGTCTCTTAAACTCGATAGAATTCCATATTTTCGCGTAAAGGGTCCGGAAGACTTCCTAACGCGTTGATGTACTTCTTGTATCTGTTTTCCAACTCGGTAAACTTACGGGTGCGAATATTGACGAACCTGTTGTTGATCTCGCCAAATGCAGGCATTTTGGCGACCTTCTCTCGGATCGTTCTTGCGAAAGGAATATGACGATAGAAAATTCCTCGGACTACTCGGTTTAATCTTTGTACACCTTCCGCTTCGTATTTGATCCAAAGCTGGTAATCGTTAGCAAAAATATCTCGTTCGTTCCGGAAACGTTTGAATTCAGCGGCTAACTTTTCTTTGATCTCTATGGAAAGATCTTTGTTCTTTTTGTAGAACTGAACATAGTCCATATAGTCCGCAGTGATGGACGGATTTCCCACGTTATTCCACTCAGGTCCTAAGATCGTTTTACAAAGTTCCCAACGGAATGCGGCAAACGCATCTATCAAAAGTGATTTGAGATCACCTTGTACAAAAATCGGAAGAACGATCCTACCTCTACTCTCTTTAGAGCCGGAACCTCTGTGGATAGAAAGCTCCTGCCACATCATGATCTTACTACCGATGGAAGGAACAATTACGAAGTCCGGAACGATCGCTCTTTGAACGAACTCCTTATTAATCCCCATCTCGGGATTATTATAGATCACTTCTCGATTGAATACGGAGAAGTCTACTGCCATGATATCGTGGATCGTATCAGTAAGCATCTTTTTGGTTACGTATGCTTTGCCCAGAGGGATTTGAGAATGATACTTTGTGAGGATTGGCAAGTAGGTTGCCAAGGAACCTGTAGTGAGTCGAACGTTTGCCTCATACATAGCGCCGAATTCGAATTTTAATCTGGCTTCGGGATTGTCTATGTCCGGAGGAAGGTCAGATTCTTTTTTGAATACAGCGTTTCGGTTGTCCATCTTGACTTTGTCGAAGAAGTTTTGGCCGAGCTCATCCAACGAAGTAGGGCATTCTCTTTTATAAATTTTTTCCAGCCATTCCGTTCCGTAATGGATAGGAATATCGGAAACAGAAGTGATCGCGTCCTTGAATGTGGACATGAACACTAATTGGGAATCATCGAGCATAGTTTCGTCGAAGAATCCGTATTTCAACATCAGGTCCACGGGTTTTGGGACATTCTTTCCTGAGTTGACGTATTTTTGGAAACATGCAGCGTAAATATCGAAGTAAGTTTTTGTAATAGACCTTCTTAATTTACGAGTATCGTTGTCCGAATCCAATGGGTTCTTTAATGACTTGAGTTTTACCATCATCGCGGAAAACTCTTTGATCGCATCTCCTCCCATGCCGGAGAATTGGATGATCGTAGATGCAGAGTTTGCCAATTCTTTTCGAATTGCGGTCGCATCCGCAGAACCATCCACAGAAATTCCACTTCCGTTCGATGCTGCTTTTGCGGTCGGATTGGAAGCCTCGAATTTTTTGGCAAGGCCGACGGTCTTTTCTATAAACGGTTTAATATTAGGAGAAGGTCCTGGGATTGCAGAACCGAAAATTGCCTGATGGCCAGCAAGAGCCCTTTCTATTTTTTGGGAGACTACTTGTAAAATAGGGACTACAAACTCGGGAGGAGCAGTTGCGTAACCGTTTGCCGCCATGTCTAGAATGAGGAAATATTTTTCGGTGAGGCTTTCCACGCCACCTAAAAGGAGGGAGAAGTTTTCATCCAACTCTTCTAATATACTTTTTGCATTTTCGGTAATATTATTCTGCACTCTTCCGAGTTTATCGCAGACATAGGAAACCATGCTTGGATCAGGAGCGAATAATTGTGCGAGAAGATTCGGGTCCGCTAAAATGATCTTACGGACAAAATTGAATTCTCCGTCTTGGAATTCTATTTCTTCGGGATAATATTTTACCAGAAGCTGCGAATGATCTTCTTCCACATAATTTGCGGTCGGTCTTTCGGGAAGGATCCCGCCATTATCGAAATAATGTTTTAAATTTTCACGAGCAAGTCTTAAGACAGGGTCCACAATTTCAGAACTTGGATCCGCAATAGGTTGCCCAGGTTTGATATCCGGAAAAACACTCGGGTTGAATTGATAGTATAGAAGAGAAAGATTATCGTTTGTCTTTCCCATATCCGAAGCGATCTTTCTGAGCTGGTTCACTCTTTTGAAAGATTCGGTGATCTCTCTTAAGAGGGAACGACCCACCATGATCCCCAAAGAACTTCTGGCAGCGAGAGAACGACCCACGGTAGACTGGGACATAACATATGTGGAGAGCACGCAATCTTGTTCAGCAACAATTGTGAAAGGATAACGTCCGCTGCCGAAAAGTGCGGATGCGCCTGGAGTCAAATTGGAACCCGAAATTTTGAACAACTCCAGTTTTCTGCCGCCGGGCGCTTCTACCAAATAACGCAATGCTCCACTATGCAATACGTTGAGGGAATTCGCGGCGCTTCCTTCCGGAAATAAAACCGTTCCGGCTTTGACTGTTACTTTTTGATTTGGTACGCTTGTATCTAATGCCATACGATCGCTGTTGGGGCAAATTAAGAAGAAAACTATCCTTCCCTAAGAATGGAAACTCTTTTTTAGAGGATTCTCTAAAAAGGACCTTGCGGATGAGGCAAAAGATTTCCAAGAAGAAGGCGGCAATATAGTCCTGCTTGACTCCTGAACTTTCCCGGAAATAACCTCTTTAGAAAATGAAAAAAAGCAAAATTCTCTCCGATGCAAAATCTATCGGAATGCTTACCAATCAGAGCGCATATGGTTGGAGAGGCGACTATCATTTCAGGGTCATACAGAAAGAATACGGACTCAAGAAACTATTTTTGCCTGAGCATGGATTATTTGCAGAGCTACAAGATCAGGTCTCGGGAAACGGACTCATCTACGACTTAGGAGAAACCGAAGTCCTGAATTTGTACGGAGATACCGAACAAAGTCTCGCTCCCGCAGAGGAAGTTTTATCCGACCTGGACGCATTGATCATAGATATCAGAGATGTAGGCGCTCGCTATTATACATTTTTGACTACTGCTTTGTATGCGATGCAAGCGGCAGATCGACTTGCTAAAAAAGGAAAACCAAAACCTCGCATCTTAGTCTCGAACGCAAAAAATCCCGCAGGCTCCAAGATAGAAGGTTCTCCCTTGGAAAAAAAATTTTCATCATTCGTAGGTGTGGAAGGTACGCTGCACCGACATGGTCTCTCCGCCGCGGGCCTTTTAGAATACTATAAGGATAAATTTAATCTGGATCTGGAACTTTATCGATTGGATCTATATTCCAAAAGAAGTTCCGAATTTTTATGGGTACCGCCATCTCCTAATATTCCTGCTCAAACAACATGTTACGTATACACTGGACTTTGTCTTTTAGAAGGGACAAATCTTTCGGAAGGAAGAGGGACTACTCGACCGTTTGAAACGTTCGGTGCGCCTTATATCAACGATCTAGACAGATCACTTTTGGAAAAACTGCAAGAAAAGCAAAAAGGGATTTTTAGGCTCAGGCCTTTGAAGTTTATTCCAACATTTCATAAACATGCAGGAAAAGTTTGCGGAGGTTACCAAATCCTATTGGATAAACCTAAAAAATTCCATAGCTTATTATTCGGATTACTTCTTATCCGCACTCTCAGAGAATTTTATCCGGACCAGTTTGAATTCCTACAAGGACCTTATGAATTTAGATCGGATCTGCCCGCGATCCAACTTTTGGTAGGAGACCAGTATTTATTGGACTATCTGGATGGAAAAAGGTCTTATTCGGAAATACAAGATTATCTGGAAGACGCGGAAAGAAAATGGAAGAAGGTCACGAAGAATTTTAACTGAAAGAAGAATGCGTTGTAGGAATTCCTACAACGTTTAGTCAAACCGGAAGCCTAGAAAATTCTGCCTTTAATTTTTGCAAATCTCCCAAAAGATCGTTAGGCGCAGGACGGATATTTTTTGCCAACTGAAGGGCGTTTTCGATCAGATCTAATATCAGCTTTTTCTCGGTTGTAGCCCTGATCTTAGGCATATGGCTCCAATCCTTTTTGAATAGGGAAGCTTTTTCATCTACGATGGCGACTATTTTGTTTAATGCTTGGATCTCTTCGTTCATAATGTCTCAAAAATTAGGAATTTCTAATGAAATGTTTTCGTCTTTCCGCAGAATTTCCGCATGAAAGGATCTTTTCTTTCCGCCTTGGAATACATTAGTAATATTATTCAAAATTGATTTTTCTTGTGTTTTACAATCAGGAGGAAAATTAGCGAGAAGCCGAGAGGAAATTTCGTACCGGAAAAAATTCGTACTTCCGGGAGCTAAATTTTTGGACTCTAAGGCCCAAGAATCTTCTAAACAATTCAGATCACCGCTTTTTATATAAACTCGTATCTTATCTTCCGTATTCGGAAATGATAAATTTTCCGTTCCCTTATTTTTCAAAAAAAGAAAGAAGATGGGAAAGTCCTTTGAATTCTCTTTACTGGAAGAAAGTCTATAACTCACAAAACCCGAAGAAATTTCTTTAGATTCCGTTTGGCCTGAAAAAGCGAGAGGATTCAAAAGTTTGGCCACCACGGAAAAGATGAATAGTAATAGTATAACGTCGAAAAATAGGATCAACTTGGAACGGTTATTTGATTTGCCAGCTTCCTTACTTTTACGCAAGAAATCTTGGAATTCTTCCGGAGAGCGGGAGTGATAACCTTTACTCATTTTAGATGTTCCTAGGTCCTTTTTCCATAGATTACTTTCTCCTAGAAAAGATTGCAAGCATTCCATTGTTAATGATTCTGTTGCATTACTTGTAGAAATCGTGCATACTTAGTCCCAGGAGTTTATCATGGATATCGTAAAAGGAACAGATGCGACCATTCTTTTCGATGGTAAAAAATGTATTCATTCTAGAAATTGTGTGCTGAGTAGACCTGACGTATTCGTGCCGAATGTAGAAGGGGACTGGATCTATCCGGACAAAGCAAGTGTGGAAGAGATAAAATCTTTAGCTTTGAATTGTCCATCGGGTGCGATCCGTTTTGAGTCGAATGATCCTTCTTTCAAAGAAACTGCTCCACCTGTCAATGTTCTGAGAGTGAGAGAGAATGGGCCTCTTGCGATCCATGCCGATATTGAGTTAGAAGGTGTAGAAAAACAATATAGACTCACACTTTGCAGATGCGGAGCTTCTACTCATAAACCATTTTGTGACGCAACCCATGTGAGCGTAGGATTTACTGCAACTGGGGAACCTGCTGTCAATGAGTCCGATCCTTTGCCTGTTCGGAATGGAATTTTAAAAATAGACCCCACTAAAAACGGTCCTTTGAAAGTGAGCGGAAACTTAGAAATTTGTTCTGGGACTGGAAAGGTAACAAATAGAACCACCGAAACATATCTTTGTCGCTGCGGTGGTTCTTCAAATAAGCCTTATTGCGATGGGACTCATCGCAAGATCAAATTTAGATCGTAGCTACCTATTATTTATAGATTACACATTTCCTTAAGCTTGTTCAAATTTTCCTTTTTGATCGACCTACATTCTTTTCTGTTTATGTCTTCGACAAAGATTTAAACGCCAATCCAAGCGGGGGCAGGTGCTAGTCATCAACTTGGATTGACTTTTAAATTCTAATCAAAATGAATTAAGGTTTCGTACACTGATATAATTTTCCGCGAGCACAACATTTTTTATTAGGAGAAGAATCCGAGCTGGTTTGTGTGCATTCGTTTTCATTAGCCGTACATACACCTGCTGTTGTTGGGAATACCGCTGTGGCGGGTGATTTTTTTAGAGTAAACTGAGTTCCAGAATCTTGTCCTGTAGAGGAACCGAAGCAATATCCTGTGATTAAGTTATTTAAACCTTTAAAATAAAGTAAAACCCAAGCCTTTCCGCCACTACTTTGTATTTCGGTAGCGCAATCCTGAGGAGAATTGAGATATCCTAGTAAATATCCGATACCAGTATATGCCTTTCCCATTTCAAGAGTGGAGGTGTTTGGATTTCCACCTATATTAAAAGAATTCGGATCGACACATGCCTTTAATGCGCCTTTCTTTTCGAAAACACGTTCTGTGTAATCCACATTATCAAAATAAGATTCCCATTGTATCGGATTAGAAAGTCTTGAGTAATGCAGACAAAGTGGATAAGGTTTGTCATGGATATTGCCATGACTATCCGTCGCATGCCTTGTTCCGTTTGAAAACCAAAAAGCAATACAATTGGAATCATCTGCACAAAGTTGTTTGCAATTTGCGCCCGTTGTAACAGTATTTAGCGATTGATTTGAATTACTATATCCTGTTGGATAATCTTCACCGTCTTTTATCGTCAGGTTAGTCCATATGTAGTCGTCCGCGTCCGCAAAGGTCGGACTCGTAACCATACAAAATAGGATGAAAAGCAGAAAGCTGAAAAACAAATCCCTCGATCTCAAACCATTTTTATTCATTTATTCTCCTGCCGATTAGATGTTCTTTTTCAATTGATCTGAGCCAGGGAAACATCATCTCGGTTTTTTATTATTTGAATCAAGAGGACATTTATCTCATAGCATGAATATTTTGTCACTTTGATAATGGTGTAATTTTTTATCTAAGACGGAGAATGTCGCATTCGGTAAGCGGATTGAGAATTATAACGGTTATTTAGGTTGCTTGAGTGGAATTTTATATGAGTTTTCTCTAATGCAAGAGACTTCTGATCTTCTTGCGTATTCTGCCTGCAGTAGGATACCCTTTACATAATTCTGCACAATAAAGCAGGACACTTTGTGCAAGTCTAACCGATTCGATCATGCTTTCTCCTCTGGATAAGAAGAATGTTAGGATTCCCACAAGAAGATCACCAGTTCCCATGACAGCAAGCTTAGGTTCTTGGTACTCCCAGAAGTAAGAGTTTTCCTCAGGAGTAAATAGAATGGAAACAGGTCCTTTTAAGAGTAAATAGGTTTTCTTTTCCTTTGCCCAAACTTTTGCATCTTCCAATGCGGAGTATTGGCTTTGGTATTTTTTGCCGGAAATAGAAGACCATTCTCCCAAGTGAGGAGTTAGTATTGTGCGAGGACCTAAATGTGTTTCATCCAAATATTTGAATGCGCCCGCATCGAATACTAGAGTTGTTTCCTTGGAAAAAGATAAAGTAGGAAGATCGGAAGAAGCTAATCCAGGACCAACACAAACCACACTCGCTTTTTTTAGAAATGGATAATCAGAAGTCTTTTTAGCACTTTCTAATTGAGAGATCATGAAAGATGGATCTTTTTTAAGAACCTTTATCAAAGTATTTGCGGAAGGAGTGAGTATCTGGGAGATTCCACCCCCTAATTCTTGGAATGCGAGAGCAGAGGATAAGATTGCACCGGACATTCCTTCCGATCCGCCTATAAATACCGCTGAGCCGTTTTTATATTTGTGGGAATCCTTTGCCCTAGTAAGTTTTGAAACTAATTCTACTCTGCTTGCCCTCGGTAAAAGATATTTGGAAGTCCGGAATTCTTGTCTTAAGAAGCCAATCGGATGAAATGACTTTCTATCCTTAGGCAAAGGGTAGAAAACATTTTTGATCTTAGGAGATCCGATTTCCGCCAAAATATCCGCAGCAAATGGGATTTTTTCATCGGGAGAATAGCCGGAAATAGCATCTATACTTAGGATAAGCAAAGAATCTTTTAGTTTTTCTTTACAAGCACGGATCTCTGTGGCTGCCTTCGAAATTTCTCCGGATAATGGGCCCTTAAATCCTGTTCCTAAAAGAGAATCCACAAGAACTTCCCCCGGATTTACGAGATCGTTCCTAAATTTTTCCAAAGGGATATTTTGGATCTTCAATTCTTTCGTTAGATTTTTATAATATTTCGTCTCTTCGGAGGAATTCCCATCTTTCGAATAGATTTCTACTTGCAGACCTTCTGCGCTTAAAAATTGAGCAAGCGCATAGCCGTCTCCTCCGTTGTTTCCTGAACCGCAGAGAATGATGATCTTTTTTGCCGATCTAAAAACTTCTTCCCAGGTCTGGAAGACGGAAAGCGCCGCGAATCCCATGAGCAAAGTTCCCGAAATTTTTCGTTCTAAGATGGTTTGTTCGTCTAAGAGTTTCGCTTCTTCTTCGTTGAATAATACCTGGAAATTAGGAGATCGGCTCATTTTATTTCCATTTATGGATCTCTAAATAACCGGATCTGATCTTCATAGAGTATATCTCGTCGTTCGTATCCATCCAAGTTTCCCTCCAGAGCCCGCGAGGTGGAGGGTAGTTGAGGCGGATATTATTCACATGATTTCCGTCTTCGTCGTGGACTTGTAATCGGATAGAATTCCCTTCTTCTACTTCCGTTTCCCAGATAAAAAAGTTATCGTTGTTTAACACCCAATATAACGTTTCGGAAGGATCCTGGATCTCTTTGATCGGAGTGATCCTTTTGTCTTTGAGTTCGTATTTTAAGATCTTTCTATTTTTGAATCTTCCGGATTTGGTTTCGTAAAAGCTGAAAGAACCGAGTATATATTCTCCATCAGGATGCGAGATAAACGAATCCACGTACCAAGTATAAGCTTCTCCTTGGTTCAGAGAATCTTTGAAGTCGGAACCTTCTACCTTCTGTTTTAATTTTCCCGATTCGTCGAAAATGCTGAGTCTCATAGCTCCGTTATATCTATGAAAAACGAATAATAGATCGTTGTTCCCGGCTTCCATTCTTTCCACATAACCGAATGGAATAGAACCTCCCGCTCCATCGGCGTAGATTGTTTGGGACAGTTTTCCGGAATCGTTTATCTTTAAGATCACGGAAGGGACAGCTTCTTCCGCTTCCGTGCGAAACTCTCCGGATTTTTTGGTGTAAATGTTTTCGGCCGCTTTGTCTGACTTTACGTCTTCCTTAGAAACTCTGGATTGAACGTAAATATCATCCCCATCGGAAACGGTGACTAATCCGATCCTTCCCAATTTGATATTATATGTTTTGACTTTGTCTTGCTTTTCCTTGGAGTTTCCGATTACAAACTTCAGATCTCCGTCCGAGTTGAATGCTTTGATCAAAGATTGTTCGAAGTCCGGAACGTAAATGACCCCGGAGGCAACCGCCACCTGGTTTGGAACATTCGTCGGAACCCGATTGACTATGCTCACTTGTAATTCTTTTAAATCTTTTCCTAATTTAACTCTTCCGTATAGATAGGGATTGTAATCATCCACTCGGAATTTGGAGCAAGCTCCCATCACAAAGATAAAACATAAGAAAAAAGGAAGGTATTTTTGGTTTGCCCGGGACATTTCGTTACCATCCTTCTTTTTAGTATAAGAAAACAAGCAATTTCGTTCGTAACAAGAGGATGGCTCGGAACAGGGCGTATTTTTTACTTTACACTAGGGTTAGCCAAAAATATTTTGAATTGGTATCGGGAACCACCCATTGAATTTGTATGGGAAGCCTGAAAAATTCGGATTATCCGGACTTTTGTAGGTTGTATTTTCCTCTTTTTTGAGGCAAAACGAAGCGGTTCAGAGACTCTCTGTAAGGCCGGCGTGACAGTCAGTAAAGAAGTTATCGAAACGATCTTAGATCGAATCCTTCTCACTCCCGTCAAGCTGTATGCACTCATGGTTAGCCAAAGGCCAAACCATACGCTGATCGAGGTAGAGCTGGATCACCTCGGACACCCGTACGGTTCCGTCAGCCTTCTGGAATGTGAGCAAGTTTCCAGAAAACTGAATGAAGAGTTGGAGCAGATCTCACCGGATCTGAACTATACTCTCAAAGTTTCTTCCGCTGGTGCGGAAAGAAAACTGGTGATTCCCGAGGATCTGGATAGATTCCGTGGAATACCGGTGCGACTCGTCTTTAAGTCGGAAGGGTCGGGCGATAAAGAAGGAATCTTTAAGATTCTGGATAGGAAAGAAGACAGGATCTTTTTAGAACCGTTTTCCAAGAGGAAGACAAAAGGTGCTAAAAAAAAGGAAGTCATTCTGGAATTGAAGGATATACTGAAAGGAAATTTGTACGTAAGTATTTGATTATGGCAGTTAAGAAGAAAGAAGTCGAAGTCAATCTGTTGGAAGCGATCCAACAATTTTGTGCCGACAAGTCTCTAGATAGGGAAGCCGTGATGGGAGTCATTCGTGATTCCTTGATTACCGCGTACAAAAAGAAGTCAGGCATAGAAACTCTGGAAGAAGAAGAAAATCCTATCAAGGTAGAATTTGCTTCCTCTGGTGACGGAGAAAATGTAGTAATCATAGTATCCCGTAAAGTTGTGGATTCCGCTCCGCAAAACGGTTTGGAAATTTCCTTAGAAGATGCTAAGGCTGTTTATCCTAACGCAACTGTGGGAGAGGTTCTGGATTTTAAAGAAAAGCCGATGGAGCTTTCCAGGATCATTTCATCTCAAGCAAAACAAATGGTATTCCAACGCTTGAGAGATATGGAAAAAGAACTTTTGTATCAAGAATACAAAGCAAAAGAAGGCGAACTGACTCACGGATATTTCCAACGTTGGAAAAAGGACGCAATGTCCATCGATCTTGGTAAGGTCGAAGGTATTATGCCTAAGCGTGAGCAAAACCCCGGAGAAAAATACCATAGCGGGGATCGCCTAAAAGCAATCATTCAAAAAGTAGAACTTCGTCCGAGAGAGCCGATCCCAGTAATCACTCTTTCCAGAGCATCTGCCGACTTCGTTCGTAAACTTTTCGAAATGGAAATCCCGGAGATCTACGATGGACTCGTAGAGATCGTTAACGTGGCTCGTCAACCTTCCATTCGTACCAAAGTAGTGGTTTATGCTACCAGAGGAGATATAGATCCTGTGGGAGCCTGCGTTGGTATGAAAGGGGTTCGTATCCAGTCCATCGTTCGGGAATTAGGAAACGAAAGAATAGATATCGTTCAATACTCTTCGGACCCGACAGAGTTTATCGCAAATGCGATCTCTCCGGCAAAACCTTACGATGTAAAGGCAGATTCCGTAGGTAGAGAAGCAATGGTAATCGTTCCGGAAGAACAATTATCTCTTGCAATCGGGATTAACGGTTCCAATGTAAAGTTGGCGTCACAGTTAACCGGATATAGGATCGATATCAAAACAATAGCCCAGTATAACGAAGAATTTTCTTCTCCGGAAGCGAGAGAGAGATTGGATAAACTATTCAGTCCTCCAGCTGTCGCTACGGAAGAAGAGGACGATGATGATGGAGCAACCGCTCTAGAAGATTTACCTGGACTTTCTACCCGTTTAATCGGCCTATTAAGGAGCGCAGGGATCAATAACGTTGAGACGTTGATCGAGATTAGCCAGGACGACTTGGCAAAACTCCCCGGCATAGGACAGACTACTGCCGCACAAATCCTAAGGATATTGGCGGAATCAGTAGAGTGGGTGGAGGAGAGCTAATCTCTCGATTTGAGGGTTAAGCTTTAGGACCCGTTTTCAGTACATCGCGTACTTGACCAGGACATTATATGGAAGAAAAGAATAAATCAATCAAGGAAAAGCTCCAGGGCTCTGCTTCTGCTGACGCAAGTAAGAAGAAGAAGCTGGTGATCAAAAAGAAGCCGGACGAAAAAACGCCTTCTACTTCTGCAAAGAAAGAAGCATCGGCGGAACCGGCTCCAAATAAACCTGCTCCCGAAGTTTCTTCTGGTCCAAGTACCCCGAAATCTACTCCTACTCCTAAAAAAGAACCTCTATTTCCAGAACCAAGCACTCGCCAAGAACCTCCGGTTCCTAGATCTGCTCCTCCGGAACATATACTTGGAGAAGGTAGAACCCCTTTCCAAAGAGAAGACAATAATATTATAGTATCTCGTCCAAGCCAGAGACCAACATTCCCTACCCAAAACCGTGAAGGTGGTGGTGGAAATTACCGAGGAAACCGTTCCGAAGGAAACCAAGGTTACCAAAACCGTGAAGGCGGCGGCGGTTACCAAGGCGGTCAAGGTGGCGGTGGCTATCGCGGAGGCCAGGGTGGTCAAGGCGGTGGCGGTTACCAAGGCGGTCAAGGTGGCGGCGGTTATCGCGGAGGCCAGGGTGGTCAAGGCGGTGGTGGTTACCAAGGCGGTCAAGGTGGCGGCGGTTATCGCGGAGGCCAGGGTGGTCAAGGCGGTGGTGGTTATCGTGGAGGCCAGGGTGGCCAAGGCGGTGGCGGCTATCGTGGAGGCCAAGGTGGACAGGGCGGCGGATTCCGTGGTGGTCCAGGTGGCGGCCAAGGCGGTGGTTTCCGAGGAGGCCCCGGTCAGGGCGGCGGATTTAGAGGCGGCCCAGGTGCAGGAACTCCACCTCCAGGTTTAGGACCTGCAGAAGGCGGAAGAGGAGTTCCTTCCGGTAAAAAACGTAATGATAAAGATAGAGGCGGAAGACCAGAAGGTCAGGAAGGTTCTGAAAATTCTAAATTCTTCCGTCAGTCTTACAGAAAACCTAAGGTAAGCGGACCTACAGGAGTTTCTGTACCGAAAGAGATCACTCTTTTGGAGAATGTCCAAGTAGGAGAGCTGGCTAAGAAAATGAATCTTAAGCCGGGTGATGTCATCGGTAAACTCATGAAAATGGGAATGATGGTGACCATCAATAATATCATCGATGCGGAAACTGCATCGATTCTCGCGGACGAATACGGTTGTAAGGTAAAAGTAGTTTCTCTATACGAAGAAACTCTGATCGACGAAGAAAAAGATAGTCCGGAAGATTATATTCATAGACCTCCAGTCGTTACCATCATGGGTCACGTTGACCATGGTAAGACAAAACTGTTGGATACTATTCGTAAGTCCTCCGTCATCGATACCGAATCCGGTGGAATCACGCAGCATATTGGTGCTTACCAGGTAAAAACTTCCAGAGGGGAAATCACTTTCTTGGATACTCCTGGTCACGAAGCGTTTACATCTATGAGAGCAAGGGGAGCCAAGGTTACGGATATCGTGATCTTAGTGGTTGCTGCGGACGACGGAGTAATGCCTCAGACTTTAGAGGCATTATCTCACGCGAAAGATGCAAAAGTCCCTATCATTGTTGCAATCAACAAAGTGGATCTACCTACTGCAAATCCTGATAAGATCATGCAGGAACTCGCAAACCATGGACTCCAATCGGAAGAATGGGGCGGGGACACGATGTATTGTAAGATCTCCGCGAAGGAAAATATCGGGATCGATAAACTTTTAGAATCCGTACTTCTGCAAGCGGAAGTTCTGGATCTGAAAGCGAACCCTAAACGTAGGGCAAAAGGTACGATTGTAGAAGCGAAACTGGATCCGGGCCGAGGAGCAGTTGCTACAGTTCTTATCCAAAACGGAACACTAAGAGTAGGTGATCCGTTTGTTGCCGGTGTATTCTCCGGTAGAGTTCGTGCGATGTATGACGATTACGGTCATCTGATCAAAGAAGCAGGACCTGCTTTCCCTGTTCAGGTAACTGGACTAGACGGAGTTCCTGATGCAGGAGCACCTTTCGATTCGGTAGAAGACGAGAAGGAAGCAAGAAATATCTCCCAACACCGTATCGAATTCGAAAGAATCGGAAACGCGGGAGCTGCAGGTTCCAAAGTCACTCTGGAAAACATGAACGAGTTCATCAAACAGGGCGCATTAAAAGAACTGAAAGTAATTATCAAAGCCGACGTTCGTGGTTCTGCGGAAGCGATCAAAGAAGCATTGGAAAAACTTTCCACTTCGGATGTAAAACTGAACGTAATTCAGTCCGGAGCGGGAGCTATCGTGGATATGGACGTGATGCTTGCATCCGCTTCCAACGCGATCGTAATCGGTTTCCATGTTCGTGCGAATCCTAAGACCATTGCACTCGCCGAAAAAGAAGGCGTTCAGATCAAATACTACAACATCATTTATCAGGTTGTGGACGAGATCAAGATGGCGATGGAAGGACTTCTCGAGCCGGAAAGGATCGAAGAAGTTATCGGGACTGCAGAAATCAGAGAAGTTTTCAAAGTTTCCAAGATCGGAAATATCGCAGGTTGTATGGTTACTTCCGGAAAGATCACAAAAGCTTCCGGTATCCGCGTGATCAGCGATGGAGTCCAGGTATTCGACGGAAAACTCAAGTCTCTTCGAAGATTCAAAGACGAGGTCAACGAAGTGGTGAACAATTTCGAATGCGGTATCCAGTTGGAAAACTACAACGACTTCAAAGTAGGCGATACGATCGAAGCTTATACAGTCACAGTAGTAAAACGGAAACTGGAGTAGTATTAGAGTGAATCCGATCCGTAAAAGGAAAATCGAAGCGGAGACGGTTCGGACCGTCGCCATGATGATCCTGGCCGGAAAAGTCAAGGACCCTCGGGTCCATATGGTTTCCGTTCACAGATCGGAACTCTCGGACGATTCCAAAAATCTAAAGGTTTACGTTACAGCCATCTGTACTGACAAAAAAAAGGAAAAATTACTCGCTGGATTAAATAGCGCCTCGGGTAAATTTGCCGCGACTCTTTCCACAAAACTCAATCTTAGGATCACTCCCAGGATGAGTTTTGTTTGGGACGAAGAATATATCCAAGGTTTAGATGAATCCCTCCGACTTACGAGAAAACCAACAAATCCGGACTGAATTCGGATTTCTACTCTTGGATAAACCGATTGGAATGACTTCTTCCGATCTGGTTTTAAAGGCCAAAAAGACTCTCGGACTCAAAAAAGTGGGGCATACCGGCACCTTGGATAAGGCAGCTTCCGGCTTAATGGTCCTTCCTGTAGGCACTTCTACTAGTTTCTCTCAAGTATTTTTAGGCAAAGACAAAGAATACGAGGCGGATGTTCAATTCGGCTTCTCCACTGACTCCGGAGACAGAGAAGGTTTAGTCGTAGAAGATTGGGAAACTCCTAAGATCCAGAAATGGTATTTAGAATCCCTGCCTAAATTGCAAGAGATACTGTCCAAAGTTTCGAGTTGGGAAGAGCAGATCGCGCCTGAAGTCTCCGCACTCAAGGTGCAAGGACAGAGAAGAGCCAAGTTATTTAGAGAAGGTATCTCTGTTCCACCAAGCATTCGTAAGATCAAAATATTCGAATTCGAAGCGGGAGATTTTTGTCCCGAAGGTTTCAAACTAAGGGCAAGAGTCTCAGGCGGTACTTATATCCGTAAACTTGTCATGGACATAGCGGAAGAAGCCGGGATCCCGATGTGCCTTAAGTCCTTGAATAGGACTAAGGTGGGAAAACTTAAACTGGAGCAGGCGGACACATACGAGGCTCTGCTGCTTGGAAAAGCAATCATACATCCGCCAGAAGAGATCCTGGACATTCCTTCGGTAGAAATTCCCAGCACCGAGGTGAAAGACGTTTTTCACGGGAAAAAGATCAAACTGGACTGGATCCCCGCGCAGGAGTTCCTACTTACCTCCCCGGAAGGAGAGATTTTGGCATATTGTAGGAGGGAAGGACTTCCTGGCAGCCTTTCTTATAAATATTTGAAGGTCTTTTCTAAAATTTAGCTTGGACAGGGGGCTAGGCCCTCGAAAATTGGCAACAGGTACAATCAAACTATGGTAACTACGGAACAGAAGAAGCAAATTATTTCCACATTTGCAAAAGGAAAGGGGGACACCGGTTCAACGGAAGTTCAAATCGCCCTTCTAGACGCTCAAATCAAAGATCTTAACGAGCATTTTAAAACTCATAAGAAAGATTTTCATTCTAAAACAGGTCTTCTTAAACTTATCAGCAAGCGTAAAAAGTTACAAGAATACTTAAAACGTACTGATCTAGAACGTTATAAAAAACTAATCGAAGCTCTCGGACTCCGCAAGTAAGGAGTTCCTCATGGCTAAAACTATAACTGGCCAATTTGGCCGTGATTCAATTACTCTCGAAACGGGAGATTGGGCGAAGCAAGCCCACGGGTCCGTAGTATATAAAACCGGAAATCTAGTTTTATTAGCAACTGTTTGTGCCGCAGACGAACCTAAAGAAGGCCAAGACTTCTTCCCGTTAACTTGCGAATATTCCGAAAAAGTTTACTCGGTAGGTAGATTCCCAGGCGGATATTTTAAGAGAGAAGCAAAACCTTACGAGCATGAGGTTCTGAATTCAAGGATCATCGACAGACCGATCCGCCCACTTTTCCCGGAAGGATACTTCTGCGAAGTTCAATTGCAGGTAACCGTTCTATCTGCGGATAACGAAATTTCCACAGCAGGCCACGCTTTAAACGCTGCTTCTGCAGCATTAACGATCTCTAATATTCCCTTCAATGGTCCGATTGCCGGCGCCAGAGTAGGAAGGATTAACGGAGAATTGGTTATCAATCCAGGCAACAAAGAGATCCAGAATTCCGATCTGGACCTGGTAGTTGCAGGAACTAAAACCCATATCGTAATGATAGAAGGTGAGGCAAAAGAACTTTCCAACTCAGAAATGTTGGAAGCTTTAAAGTTCGCTCACCAACATATCGTAAAATTCGTTGAGCTCCAAGAGAGCTGGGCGAAAGAGCTGGCAGTTGTCAAAAAAGAAGTTAAACTCAAAGTAAAAGATGAGACTCTTTTGGGCGAGGTCCGCAAATTCGCATTCGATAAGATCTCTTCCGCAAACAAAACAGCGGATAAGGCTTCTCGTAATAAAGAAATCTCTAATGCAAACAAAGAAATCGTAGAACATTTCAAAGAGACGGTAACCGAATCTGAAAAGATCAAGGATATCAAAAACTTCTTACATGAACTCGAATACGAGATCGTAAGAGAGCAGGTATTAAAAGAAGGAGTTCGTTTCGACGGAAGAAAGTTGGACGAGATCCGAAATATCAGTGTGGAGATGAGTCCTCTTCCAGGAGTTCACGGTTCTGCGGTGTTTACTAGAGGCCAAACTCAATCATTGGGAACTGTGACCTTGGGAACTGCCGCAGACAACCAACGTTACGAAACATTGGAAGGTCAAAAAGAAAAGAACTTCATGCTTCATTATAACTTCCCTGCTTTTTCAGTGGGAGAAGTGAGAAGATCTTCCGGACCGGGTCGTAGAGAGATCGGTCACGGAAACCTGGCAGAAAGAGCTTTAAAACTAGTACTTCCTAAGCAGGACGATTTCCCTTATGTGATCAGAGTTGTATCCGAAATTTTGGAATCCAATGGATCTTCTTCCATGGCTTCCGTTTGTTCCGGATCTTTGGCTTTGATGGCTGCAGGAGTTCCGATCAAATCTGCAGTTTCCGGAATTGCAATGGGATTATTCTCCGACGAATCCGGAAGATTCGCGGTATTATCCGATATCGCAGGGTTAGAAGATCATTTTGGCGATATGGACTGCAAGATCGCAGGAACCAGAAAAGGGATCACTGCATTCCAGATGGACTTAAAAGTAACGGGTGTTGCGTTTAACGTTCTAGAGGCAGTATTCGCTCAGGCTGAAAAAGCTCGCTTCCATATACTGGACGTGATGGAAAAATCCATCTCCAAAGCGGCGGACAGCGTTTCTCGCACAGCGCCTAGGATTATCGTTAAATATATTCCGAAAGATCGTATTGGGGAACTGATCGGTCCAGGCGGTAAAAATATTCGCGGGATCATCGAAGCTTCCGGAGCGGATATCAATATAGACGACGACGGAAAAGTGACGATTGCCGGGGCCAACATGGAGCAGGCTGAAAAAGCTGCCGGCATGGTGGAAGGATTCTTCGCGGAAGTAGAAGTTGGAAAAATTTACGAAGGCAAAGTAAAACGTATCACCGATTTCGGCGCCTTTGTGGAGATCCTACCGGGCAAAGAAGGACTTTGCCATATTTCCAAATTGGATTCCAAGCGTGTGAATTCAGTTAAGGACGTCGTCAAAGAAGGTGAGATTATCCGTGTCCGCGTATTGAACGTGGATAAGACCGGAAAGATCGATCTTTCCAGAAGAGACGCTCTCGAAGTTTGAAGTAAATTAAACCGGCGAAACTTTTTCGCCGGGTGGTCCATTGGTTTTTCTAGAAGAAAAAAATCATAAAGTAGTATTAGGGAACGGGCTTGTAGTCCTTTTCCAAAGAGCTCCTTATTCGGTAAGCGTATCCATGGGAGTGTATGTAAAAGTGGGATCCAGGTCTGAAACTTTGGAAACTGCCGGTTACTGTCATTTTCTGGAACATATGCTTTTCAAAGATACGGAAAAGCGAACTGCAAAACAACAAGCGGAAGATTGGGAAAGAGTAGGAGCTTACTCTAACGCGGCCACTTCCAGAGAATACACTTACTTTCATGCAACCTTAGCTTCCAGAGATCTGGAGCTAGGCTTGGAATTACTTTCAGAAATGATGTTCCAGCCCTTGTTCAGAGAGCAAGATATACGCACGGAAGCGGAAGTTGTCTTGGAAGAAATGAAAGGTTATGAAGATTCTCCGGAAGACGCGATCCACGATTTTTATTATAATAATCTATTTTCAGAAAATTCCCTAGGAAGAGATATTATCGGTACGGAGTCTTCCATCCGAGGTGTAACTTCTTCCAGCCTCAGAAAGTTTTACGAGACCTATTATCATCCGGAGAATATGATACTTTCTCTTTCCGGAAATTATGAGCCTGAGTTCGTATTCAATCTGGTTTCCAAATATTTCTCCCATTCCGTTAAAAAGGGAAAAGAGGGAACATTCGAAACTCCTAAGAAAGAATTCGGATATTTTCGCAAAGGAAATAAGGAGACGGAACAAGCCTATTTCATTTTAGGCGGAGAAGGTTTTCCTCGGAATTTCCACGATGCTACTAGACTTTCACTTCTAACACATGTGTTAGGCGGGGGAATGTCATCTCGTTTATTCCAAAAAGTCAGAGAAGAAAAAGGGCTATGTTATCATATTACGAGTTATCCTTCCTCTTATCGCGATATAGGGATCAATTCGATCGTTTGCTCTACTTCCAAGGAAAGATTTACCGAAAGTCTGGAACTTATTTTGGAAGAACTGAGACTTTTTGTGGATAAGGGAGTAACGTCCCAAGAATTGATGGATGCAAAGACCAACCACGAAGGAAGTCTTTCCATAGGTTACGAGCACACTGAAAGTAGAATGAACAATATCGCTTTCCAAGAATTGTATTATGGTAAATACAATTCTTTAGAGGACAGGATCAAAGAGATCCATTCCGTAACGGAAGAAGAGATCAATCAAAAGATTCGCAAAATATTCGCACTTCCTAAATTACATCTTTCCGTTTTGGCTAAATTAAAACCGAAAGAAGAACAAAAAATAAAATCCATTTTTGGATCCTATTCTTACTAAAATGAAAATCCCTGTTAAAAAACTAAAAGAGAAGGCGCTTCTACCTGAGATCAAAACTTCCGGTTCCGCGGGTTACGATATCGCAGCATGTTTGGATTCCAATTTGGAATTACCTGTGGGAGAAGTTGTTTTGGTTCCTACCGGGCTTTCTTTTGCGATCCCGGAAGGATTTCATTTCGAGATCAGACCTCGCTCCGGATTTTCGACTAAATTTAAAATCTTGATCCCGAATACTCCTGGTACTATCGACTCGGATTATAGAGGAGAATTGATGGTCCCTTTACTCAATTTGGGAAAAGAGCCTTATCTTTTAGAGGACAAGACTAGGATTGCGCAACTTTTGATCCGACGTACCTGGCACACTGACTGGGAACTTGTGACTGAACTTCCTGTGTCCGAAAGGGGAGCAGGTGGTTTCGGTAGCACCGGTTTTTGAGACGCGGAGATTGGAAGAGTTGCAGCTCTTTTTGGGCGCGCAGAGGCGCAAAGCCGCGGAGAGGAAGATTTTGGGGATTTGTATTCCTAAGATCTCGGCGCCTTCGCGGCTCTGCGTGCTAAGTCCAACGCTGCGCCTTTTTCTACTCCGTGTCTCTTTTCCCTGAATTAAGTCTCTTTTCAGATTTTCACTTTCTGCCGATGCTTACGGAGTATGGATAGAAAGGACCAAATTATCGGACAAAATATAGCGATTTGGGAAAAGGGACGAGCGGCATTACCGTATCTTCTGCTTTTTACCGGGATTTTTCTGACACTTTCCTTGGGTTCTTTCACCATCGCCGAGAATGGAGTGGAGGCGAACCTTTTCGGAAGGTTGGGTCATTATCTTTCTTGGGGATTTTTATACTTATTCGGGAATGCTTCTTTTGTTCCAGGCATCATGCTGATCCTGACCGGCGGGATTCTCCTTGCAAAACCTGCTCAGGACGTTACTAACAAACTTCTTACTATTCCTTTATTCTTACTTGCAGTCGCTGTTAGCTTAAATGTTTTCGGGAACGTTTCCACCGTTCCATTCGCGTCTAACGGTGGAGTTCTCGGCCAAGCATTAGCGGTTGCTTTGGAATATCTTCTTGGTTCTACAGGAAGACTTCTCATCCATTTTGTTGTCTATTTTTACGGTATACTTGTTTATCTAAACGAATCTCCGGTCCATTTTTTAGGAAGGCTTCTTGCACAGAGCGGCCGGGACTGGAAGGAGCAATGGCTTTCCGGCTATATGAATGGAAGAACCAAAAAAGAAGAAGAAATCCAAAATTACGAACCTGCATTTGCGAAAGCAAAGTCCACTGATTGGTCCAAAGGTCTTGCAGGCATGATGAATTCAGTCGGTTCTTGGAAAGAAACAAGCACCGAAGTTTCGGAAGAAAATGTTCCTCCTTGGTTTCGCAGAGAAGTTTCGGGACCTTCTTTGGAGAGACAAAACCCGGTGAAAAATCCCGCTAATTTAGAATCTTATATCCAAAGAGCAAAAGGGAATTCCAAAGTTGCAGACCTAAGAGAATCTAACGTGCAGTATAAAAATTCGGGTCTTCTTCAGGGCTTTTTTGAGGATGATAGAAAGATCTTCCAATTCCAAAGCGCTTCTACTCGTCTTGTGGAAAAAGTTTACGGAGTTCAGGAAAGAAAAGAAGAAGTTCCGGCTGCTTCTTCTAAAAAAGCCTGGGAGATCCTGGATCTTAGGAGCGAAAGTTCTGCAGTTCTTTCTTTCCAAAAAGAAGAAGTTCCGCTCGAGATGATCGAGTCGGAAGAAGTTGAGGAAGAAATCGTCTCACACAAATTTACTCATGGATCCATCTCGGAAACAAACATAGTTTCTGCGGAAGCCGAAGACTTCCGGGAAGAAGACGATGAATTAGAAGAATGGACCGACGAGGAAGGCCAGGAACTGGAAGATTCGGAAGAATACGAGGAAGAAGCGGAAGACGACTCCGAAGATTTAGAAGATTCCGAGGTAGTAGTGGAGTCTCCAGCGGTTATCGAACCGGAGGTGGCAATTCAGAATACATTACCTTCTCCTCCCGTTCTAGGAGTTCCAACATCCTCTGTAGAGAAAAAATCGGAAAAACCGAAACAATCCGAACTTCCTTTTACCCCTGTTTCTATGGTTCCGGTATTCCGTTCCAAACGTTCCGTTTATCATATCCCTCTGAATCGTTTGAAGAGTAATCCTACGAAAGTTCAAGACGCACTTTTCAAAGTAGAATCGGAAAAGGTAGCCTTCGAGATTGAGAACGCGCTGAAAGTATACGGTTATGAAGCTAAGGTTGTGGCCTGGGAAAGGGGCCCTATCATTACTCGTTACGAACTTACTCCTCCTCCCGGTGTGAAACTGGGAAGGATCACTTCTTTGACGGACGAGCTTAGAATGTATCTTGCCGTTAAAAATATTCGGATTGTCGCTCCTATCCCGGGTAAATCCACGATTGGTATCGAGGTTCCAAACAAACATAGAGAAGATGTTTTCCTTGGAGATATATTACGTTCTTCTTTAGCACCTAAACCTAAAAAGGATCTGAATATCGTGATCGGTAAGGATATCTCCGGTAAGTTGGTATCTATCGATCTGAACAAACTTCCTCACTTGCTTGTGGCAGGAACGACAGGTTCAGGTAAATCGGTTTGTTTGAACGCGATGATTGCTTCTCTCGTTCTGAACCTTTCTCCGGAAGAAGTTCGTTTTATCATGATAGACCCTAAGATGGTGGAACTCACTTTGTTCGAGGATATTCCTCATCTTCTGATGCCTGTGATCAAGGATGCTCGCAAAGCAACTAAATCCCTTTCCTGGGTGATCCAGGAAATGGAAGCTCGTTATGAGGCCGTTTCCCAATTGAAATGTAGGGACTTCCGTTCTTATAACGAGAAGGTTGAAGAACATTATCACAAAGAAGGTTATAATAAGATGCCTTATCTTGTGGTGTTCATAGATGAGCTTGCCGACTTAATGATGGTTTCCGGAAAGGATTTGGAAGATGCGATCACTCGAATCAGCCAGAAGTCCAGAGCGGTCGGGATCCACTTGGTAATGGCAACCCAAAGACCTTCCGTGGACGTCATCACTGGTCTTATCAAAGCGAACTGCCCTGCAAGGATCGCATTCCATGTGGCCCAAAAAACGGACTCTAAGATCATCCTAGATATGAACGGCGCCGAGTCGCTTCTCGGAAAGGGGGATATGCTCTACAAGTCTCCCACTTCTGCGGACCTTGCAAGGATCCAGGCTCCATTCATTTCGGAAGAAGAGATCGAGAAGATCGTGGATGAGGCCAAAAAATACGGAGCTCCTACCTATGTAGAATTCGATTTGGAAGAAGAAACCGAATCAGAATCTGCAGAAGAGATGGACGAAGAGCTATTCGACAAAGCCTGGGAAATCGTAAGAACGGATAGAAAAGCAAGTGCGAGCTACTTGCAAAGACGTTTGAAAATCGGCTATAACAGGGCTGCTCGGATCATGGAATTAATGGAAGAAAGGGGATACGTTTCTCCGATCCTGGGATCTAAGGGACGGGAAATTTTAAGATCCGCGTAAAAATTCGACCCGGTCTAGGAATTTCCAGGCCGGGAAAAGAAACCAAGTGACAGGGGGGCGGATACTCGCCATCCTGGAAAAAAATCCCTGCATTACCTGAGAATGAAAGATACCTTAAGCAATCGTTCTATATTTATAGCCCTCGGAATTGTCGCTTTATTCGGCAGCTTCTCTGTGGGCGCTCAGTCTTCCGCGAAACACCATTGGAATTCACCTTCTGAGGTGGTTAAAAAGGTCAGAAAAACTTTCTCCGACCTGAAATCTTATAAGGCTGATTTCGTGATCCAAACGGAAGCGAACAAAAAAGTAGTCACTAAAAAGGGTGTCTGCTATTATAAGAAGGGTGGAAAGATCAAATATGAATTCTCGGATCCTTCCGGGGACGAGATCGTTTCCGACGGCAAAACTCTTTGGATCTTCATCAAAAGATTGAATGCAGCCGGCAAACAGGATCTTACATTAAATAAATCTAATAAATCCGGTCCTATTTTTTCCCCCATGACGGAGGAAGGTCTTTCCAGGATTTTCAGAAAATATCATTATAAATTCGAATCCATAGAACAACCTCAGATCTCTCCTAAAGACAACCGTCAATATTTCGTATTGGCATTGGAACAAAGAGAGAAGATCGGCGGTTACGAAACTATGACCCTCTATGTGGATGCGCAAACTTCTTTTATCAAAAAGGCGGTTGCAAGCGACGGAAGAGGTAAGACCACCACTGTGGAATTTTTCGGATTGGATCCGAATGCGGATATCGAGGATGGAGTATTTAATTTCCGTCCGGACGGTAATTCTAAAATCGTAAATAACCCCTTGGTTTCGGAAGAATAAATCTTCCTAGGAAAGGAGAGCGAAATTGAATCAGAAACGAGTAGGGCAAATCCTTAGAGAGGCTAGGGAAGAAAAAAAGCTCACTGTAAAGGACGTATCCAAGGATACGAATATTTCCGTTAAGTACATTCTTGCATTGGAGACAGAGGACTATGCTCAGTTTCCCGGAGAGACTTTTACCATAGGTTTCCTAAAAAACTACGGTAGTTACTTAAAATTAGACACGGGGATGCTGATCAATTTATACAGAGGGGAGAAGATTGAAGAGTCCCAAGCTCCTTTGGAAGAACTCACTAAACCTACTTCTAACTTTTATTATGATCTAAATTTCGATAAAAACAAACTGATCACCGCGATCTCCGTTCTGATGGTTGCGATTGCAGCAGTCCTTCTTTATACCTTCGTTGATGGGACTTCTTCCGACGACGATGTCGCGGAAGAAAGCGGAAGAAGGTTGGAGATCCCCGAAAATATAGATTTTATCAATCGTTCCGTTCCGGAAACAAGACCTGAAAGTTTTATCTTAACTGCGAACCAGGGTGTGAGTTTCAGCGCGTCTAACCAACAGTGCAAACTTTTCATCTCTTCCGTAGAGCAAGGATCCGATACGAACACTGCTGTCCTTGCATTCAATGTGTATCCTGAACTGACCGTTTATAAGTTTAGATTGTCCGAAGGACAGGAAAAAGTTCTCAGCTATTCTATTCCGGAAATTTCTTCCTTACGTAGAAGTATCCGAATATCCGCTCAAAGTGTGACCGGAAGTTCCGCAAAAGTTTTGGTTTCCTTAAGTGAGGAAGAAAAGCAAGGGACTACCGTTCAGCCTAACCCTCAAGGGGAGGATTCCACCAAAACTTTAGGCGACGTTCCGATCCAAGTTACATTATTTTTCTCTAAACCAAGCTATGCTGAGTTTATCATAGATGGTCAGATGGGATTCA
This sequence comes from Leptospira licerasiae serovar Varillal str. VAR 010, assembly GCF_000244755.1. Taxonomy (NCBI): domain Bacteria; kingdom Pseudomonadati; phylum Spirochaetota; class Leptospiria; order Leptospirales; family Leptospiraceae; genus Leptospira; species Leptospira licerasiae. The sequence goes on from NZ_AHOO02000013.1 coordinate 162,823, forward strand.
GAGGTCTTGTACAAGGTGGAGAGAATAAAGCTTTAGAAGCGAAAGATCGTCTAGAGATCAAAGTAGGAGACGGTTCCGCGGTGGAGATGATCCAAAACGGAAAACCGAAAGTGGTCTTAGGCCGTCCTGGAAAATTAGTGAAGAAAGTTTATATAAAAACACCAAACCCTTACGATAGCACTCAGTTTATCATTAAGGAGTTGGGCGAGTAAGGCTTCGTTTGGATAAAAAGTTCTACATCACCACTCTTGGATGTCCCAAAAATACCGTGGACTCCATGAGCATGCACCATTCCCTTTTGGAAGAAGGTTTTCTTCCGGCGACTAAGCCGGAAGAGTCCGATTTCCATCTGATCAATACCTGTACTTTTATCCGCTCCGCTACGGAAGAGACTATCCAGACTATTTTGGGTGCTGCTCACGCTAAAAAGCAAGAAGGGCAGAAGTTAGTCGTTGTAGGATGTTTTGCAGAAAGATATCCTAAGGATATCTCTGCAGAGATTCCCGAAGTGGATCTTGTTTTTGGGACCGGCAAATATTCCCAAGCAGGACGGATCATTAAAGAAGCTTTCCGTAGGGAAATTTCTTCTCCTGCAAAAACCGAATTTAACTCGGATATAGTGGAAAGAATGAAACTTTCTCCCGAGATAGAGAACTATTCCAAACCTTATGCGTATGTAAAAGTTTCGGACGGCTGTAATAGAGGATGTGCATTCTGTATTATTCCTTCTCTTCGTGGAAAATTCGTGGATTCTCCTCTGGAAGAGATCTTAAGAGATACTAAAAGAGCGATTGCAGCAGGTGCAAAAGAGATCTGTCTAGTTTCCCAAGATACTGTGTATTACGGAAAAGATTCCGATAAACTTTTGGATATGATCAAAGCGGTCTCGGAAGTTGAGAAACTTGAAATATTAAGATTATTGTATTTATATCCGGACAAGAAGACCGAAAAGATCCTGAGGCTTATGGGAGAAATTCCTAAGATCGCTCCTTATCTGGAATCTCCACTCCAGCATGTTTCCGAAAGAGTATTAAAGAGCATGAATCGAAGCGGAGGATATTCCCAATTTAAGGATCTATATTCACTCGCGAGGGAAGTGAGACCCGATTTAGAGATCAGAACTTCCTTTATTCTAGGTTTCCCCGGTGAAACCGGAGAAGATGTAGATGAGATCTTACGTTTTGTGGAAGAGACTCGCCCGGAAAAACTGAATTTATTCTCTTATTCTCCCCAAGAAGGAACCAAAGGTGCGGATCTAACCCAAACAGTTTCGGATAAGGAGAAGGCAAAAAGGATCAACCTGATCCGAGATGCCCATTTGAAAATCCTGCAAGAGATCCATGAATCCAGGATAGGTCAGACTTATACAGCGATCGTGGATGGACTGGAAGGGAACACTGCTATTGTAAGACGTTTGCAAGACGCTCCGGAAATAGACGAAGTGGTTTATGTGGAAGATCCTTCTTTAAAGCCTGGAACGATCGGAAAAGTGAAAATCGAATCTTTTTACGAATACGACATGATGGGAACTTGGTTGGCATCTTGAATCCGAATATAAACTTACCCAACGCTCTTACAGTACTGAGAGTGGCTTCTCTTCCCTTTTTTATCTGGTTTTTATACCAGAAGGAACAGGCGTATCATATTGCCGCTCTGGTTTTATTCTCTTTGGCATCTATTACAGATTTTATAGACGGTTACCTGGCCAGAAAATGGAAACAAGAGACCGAGTTCGGAAAATTTTTAGATCCACTCGCTGATAAGATCATCGTAGTAGGTTGTTTTACCACATTCATATTTCTGCACGAGCAAATTGAACTTTGGATGGTCGTACTGATTATCGGAAGGGATATGCTGATCACAACTTTACGTTATCTCGCGATCCGTTTGGGAAAATCCATCCGAACCACCATGCTTGGAAAGGTAAAGACCGCCTTTCAGATGGGAGCTATTATTCTAATTCTGATCTTCTTTATATTAGTTTCTTCGAATAAAAGAATTTTGATCAACGAAGTCTACCAAAGCGGGAAACTTGCAGGTATGACCGTTTTTGGGATCGCTTCCGAAAACGCAGTTGCATTCGTCAAGGTTTGGCAGGAAAACGGTGCCCCCGGCTGGAACGAACTTGTATTCGGATTGGGCGGTTTTGTTCCGTACTTCGGAATGCTTTTGACTACTTTGATCACTGTACTTTCCGGAATACGTTATCTGATCTCGAACAGGGAAGTGATTCGTTACAGCTCCATACGGAGGGCCTTCGGTAAAAATGGAAATTAGACAAGCTATCATCAAAGTTTTAGAAAAGAAAAACCTTACCGTTGCGGAGGCAGAGGCCGCGATCAATTCTGTAATGAAAGGAGAAGTATCCGAGATACTACTTTCTTCTTTTTTGACCGCAATGAGAGCAAAAGGAGAAACCGTAGACGAACTGTTGGGTTTTTGTCTGGCTCTTCGCCGTAACGCGCTTAAACCTAAAACAGCTTTTCCTTTCGATATGCTGGACACTTGCGGAACGGGAGGAGACGGGAAGGGTACGGTAAACATCTCCACACTTTCCGCAATTGTTCTTTCTTCCTTAGGGATCAAAGTCGCAAAACATGGAAACCGTTCCGTTTCTTCTCATACAGGTTCCAGCGATATTCTAGGAAGACTCGGTTATAATACGGAGAAGACCCAAGAAGAAGTGGAGTCCCATCTGGTTGATAACGGATTTGCTTTCTTATTCGCTCCGATGTGGCATCCATCTATGAAGTTTGCAGCGCCGGTCCGTAAAGAATTGGGCTTTAGGACCTTATTCAATATGATCGGACCTCTAAGTAATCCATTCTCTCCTCAGTACCAGATCATTGGAGTGTATGAACCTGAGTTGACTGAAACATTTATCCGGGTATTGCAAGGTTTGGGTTTGAGAAGAGCCCTAGTATGTCATTCTCGAGACGGACTGGACGAATTCTCCATTTTTGAAAAAACGGATTATACTCTTTTAGAAGACGGGATCATCTCCAGAAAGGACTTCGATCCTAAAGATTTAGGTCTAAAGGATCCGGATCCTGCGGAAGTATTTACAAACGGTCCCGACCAAGCGGAATCCTTAGCTAGAAAGATCCTTGCAGGGGAAAAGATTGCGGGTGCCCACGCGGTTGCCTTGAACGCGGGAGCTGGACTTTTCACCTTGGGAAAAGCCCCTTCTATCCTAGATGGATACAAAATCGCATTAGAACAGTTGGCTTCTGGAAAAACAGGCGCCTTCTTTCAAAATTTAATTACCAAGGGATAATAAAGGAAAATACTGGTCTCAAAAAGGACCAAAAAAGGAAACACAGGTTTCATCATGCTTAGCAATTTTCAAAATCTATTTTTATTAGCCCAAGCGGATCCGGCTGGAGCGCAAGGTGGGGGATTTAATACCCTATTATTCATTCCGATCCTATTCATCATTCTGTATTTTATCGTGATCCGTCCTCAAAGAAACGAGGAAAAGAAAAGAAAATCGATGATAGAGAGCCTACAAAAAGGGGATGTTGTCATCACTTCTTCCGGGATCCATGGAAAGGTTGTAGAATTTAAGGACAATAACGAATCCGTGGTTTTAGCAATCGCTAAGGACACGAACGTTACCTTCAATTCCAGCACGATTTTAAGAAAGAAGGAAAAAGAGAAAGAGGCGTAATTCCCTTTTTCCGATAGGTATAGTAAGTAATAACCGGTGCGACTCATGAATAAGATCCTATGCCTCCTTCTATCCATTTCCTTAGCCCTTCCGATTTTCGGACAGGACGGAGAAGAAATCGATTTTTTGGATAAGGTTTCCGAACCTAAGAAGACAACCACTTCTTCCAAAAAGACCCCTCTTGCAAAAGCTTCTAGAAAGAAAAAAGTAAAGAAGAATGCAGGTAAAAAGAAGAAGGTAGTCGAGTCCAAAGAGACTGAGCAGAAAGAATCTGAAACTAAGAAAAAAGTGGATCCGGAAATCGCACCGGAAGATCCAACTCAGGGAAAAAATTCAGGAGATCCTAACGGTAACGGACAGACCGAAACTACCGAAAGGAACCTGAACAAAGAAGTTTCGAATCCTGAGGTTACTGCCGAGATCCAAAAGCCGTACTGGTTGAATGAAGAAACGAATTTAAGTCCGAGAAATTTGCCCGGTTACGATGCGACCGCTTCTTCCCTACCTAAAGAAGATATCTCTATCCGAGAGAAGTTGGGAGAGATCCTAAAACTCGGCGACGATAAGAAAAAAGAAGAAGAGAAAAGAAAGGCTGCGGAACAAAAAGAGCAGGGAGCCATTGCTGGATTTTTCTCCGAACATAAAAAAGCGATCATCATCATCGCAATCATACTTGCTTTTGCTTTATACCAATTCAGAGCCAAAGGCGCACGCGTCACTCGGCGTTCCCCTGTGACCATCAACAAAGTGAGAAGAGACTAGGAGTCCGAATTTGAAATCTGTCCAATGGATTTTTGTTCCAATATTGGTTGTAGCGGCGTCATTGACGCTTCTTTACCCGAACTTCGCCGAAAGGGAATTGGAACTCGCAGTAAGAAAAGAATTTAAACAGTTACCAGAAGAAACCCGCAAAGATTTACTTTCTAGTTTTGCGGAAAGATGGAAAACCGATTATAACCCGAAAGGAGATTGGCAGATAGAGCCTGATCCGGGCGTTTTTCCGGAGCAGGACTATTATTTAGTCAAAGGAAGATTTATCACTTCCGCAAAGATTAACCAGCTTTCCCAAGAAAACCAAGAGCTGATCTTAGAACCTAAAAACAAACTTAGACCTACTTGGGTAGAAGAGTATATTTTCGGCGGAAGACCTTTGGCGATCCGATTGGGATTGGACTTACAGGGCGGTATGAGAGTCGTTCTAAAAGGTGATTTCGACGATTATACTTCTAAATTAAAAGATTCTTACACAAAAGAGATCGAAGAACTTACTCGTAAAAAAAGCGATGCTAGCCTTTCCGAAAAAGAAAGAAAGGAAGCCACAGATAAACTTAAAGAGATCGATAGTTATTTCGAATTAACTCCGAGCAGAAAACTCGCAGAGTTGGAAAAAGCAAAGCTCATCATAGACAACCGTTTGACCAACCAAAACCTGACCGAACCTCAGGTGCGTATCCAGAAAGACCAAGATTCCATCGAGGTTTCTTTGCCTGGGGTCAGCAACTCTTCTCAGATCTTAGATATTATCCGAAACACAGAAACTGTGGAATACAGATTGAGAGAACCTTCCGATCCTAATAATCAGAATTCCAGAGGTACTTACCACGACGCCATCGAGTTGGAAGAGATGAAACTCATGAACCAAGGTAAGAGGGAAGAAACCGAGATCGTAAAATTCCAGAATATCGTAAAACAGAAACTGGGAAAAGACGAGCAGGATAAATTTCTGGAAGCTATGGAGAAGAAGTACAATATTCCTGAAAAATATAAATTGTACGTAAAATGGTCCCGGGCAAATAACCCTAAGGCCTCACTTCTTCCAAGAGAATTCGTGGTTCTGGAAAGAGCGATCTCTCTGGACGGAAAGGACATGAGAAACGCTCGTGAGAGCTACGATCAAAATCGACTCACCTATTACGTTTCCTTCTCCTTAACTTCTCAAGGCGCAGAGAAATTTTTCGATATCACCTCTAAAAACGTAGGAAGACAACTCGCAATCGTTTGGGGAGACAAAGTTATCTCCGATCCGGTAATTCGTAGTCCGATCGCAGGCGGTAACGCTCAGATCGATGGAGAATTCGGACAAAAAGAAGCTACCGATCTTGCAAATGTGATCAGCGAAGGTGCACTTCCTATCCCGTTGAACGTTTTAGAAATGAGATTTATCGGTCCTACTTTAGGGATCGAATCCATCGAAGTAGGATTAAAAGCGGTCCTTTTAGGATTCGCACTCGTGATCGTATTTATGCTGGTGATCTATAGATTGTCCGGCCTGGTTGCGGATATTGCACTTCTTGTGAACGTGATCGTGCTTATGGCACTTCTTTCCTTGATGGGATTTACTCTGACCTTACCCGGTTTTGCGGGGATCATCCTCACAGTGGGTATGGCTGTGGACGCTAACGTGATTATCTACGAGAGGATCAAAGAAGAACTTGTCGCAGGAAAACATGTTTCTGCAGCGGTTGCCCAAGGTTTTGAGAACGCTTTCTGGACGATCATGGATAGTAACGTAACCACTTTGATCTCAGGAATCTTGATGATCAAACTAGGAAACGGACCGATCAAAGGATTTGCGATCACTCTTTGTTGGGGTATCATCACTTCCCTGTTTACCTCCTTGTTCTTGAGCAGAATGATCATGGATTTATTGGTAAACAAACTTGGAGTTCGCAAACTCCAGATAGGATTCAAAAAACTGGAGTCCAAAAATGTTTGATTTTATAAAATATAAATACATTTCCATTACTTTCTCTTCTATCCTGATCTTAGTCGGGTTTGGAGTTACCTTCGGAAAATACGGCGGGTTTGCCACTTCTTTGGATTTTGACGGAGGTTTAAGAGCCGTTGTCGAATTTCCGGAGAATGTAGAGCGCAAAAACTTGGAGGAATATTTTTCCTCTAAAAACTTAGAAGCTGTTCTGGTACTAATGGATAAGGACAAAAACGATTACCAAATCGATATAGGCCTCGGTTCCGTTGACCAGATCAAACAACTTTATATAGAAAGAAAAGGGAAAGACAGCGTAGAAGCGAAGCAAGCATCCGCGATCGACGCCCTGATCGGCCTTTTACAAGAAGACTTTAAATTAGAAAAAAAGAAAATCCTATCCGCAAACCAAGTAGGTTCGGTGGTAGGAGCCGAGTTGACTTCTACAGGGATCTCCCTTTTGAGTTTAACTCTTTTCTTTATCATGTTGTATCTGAGTTTCCGTTTTCAATTCAAGTTTGCATTGGGAGCGATTTTGGCTCTTATTCATGACTTGGTGATTACAATCGCGTTTATCGGATTTTTCCAGATTAAACCGAGCGTTCCTATCATTGCGGCTCTTCTCACATTGCTTGGATATTCCATCAACGATACTATCGTGGTATTCGATAGGATTCGTGAAAATGCAGGAAACTTAAGAGATGCATTTTCCCAAGTGATCAATCTTTCGATCAACCAAACGCTTGCACGGACTTTCAATACTTCCGTGGCGACATTGATCTCTGTGGTTGCGATCATTATAGGTGGAGCAGTGGAGTTGTATGATTTCGCTTATGTTCTTACCTTCGGGATCATTCTTGGAACATTCTCCTCCGTATTCATTGCGGCTCCGCTCGTGGACATCTACGACACCTTAAGTAAGAGGTGGAAACGCTCTTGAGTTTTGTCCTCCCGGAAAATATTCGGGAGGAACTGACCCGCTATTCCTTTGTCTCCACCGGATATTCCAGCCCGAATCCTCCGGTGGCTTGCGTTTTAGAAGACGCAGATACAGGTGAGATATTAATCTCCGCATCCACACAGAAGTCAGGGCAAAATCACGCAGAAAGAGAAGCGTATCGTTTGCTTCTGGAAAAATTTCCAAGCGGAAAATTTCCATCTCATAATGCTTACGTAACCTTAGAACCTTGTTCTCATTACGGCAAAACCCCACCTTGTATCGATCTGTTTTTAACCGAAAAGCCGATTCGTTTAGAATACGGTTGGAGGGACCCGAATCCTTTGGTCCATTCTCAAGCCGGATTAAGCAGATTATCGGAGATAGGAGTGAAAGTAGTTGAGAATCCTAAGTTAGCCGAAATCTCTTCTCAATTCTTGTTCGGCTTCAGATCCAGGATAGAAAGAAAAAGACCGGCACTATTACTTAAGTCTTCTCTCAGCAAAGAAGGTTATTTCAGTTCGGGAGAAGGTCGTAGGGAAAAAATCTCTTCTTCCGAATCCGATACATTTCTCTCCATACTAAGAGCTAAGGTGGATGCGATCCTGGTCGGGCCAAATACGGTCCGAGTCGATGATCCAGGCTTGGATTTTAGAATACCTTCTTCTTTGCCGAAACTTGCTCCTCAAATCTTTCCCAGAATAGTGACTGTCGGTGCAAATCAAAATATCGGCAGGAACTCTTACAAAGGATTTTCGGGGTTGATCGCTTCTACCTTGGAATATTCTTCCCGTTCGGATATATTAGAGATCCATAAAGAAAAAGAGAAGGACTACCAACCGATCCGGATTTTCTTTTTACCGGATCAAGATTCGATCAGTGATAATTTTTTAGAAAAACAAAATCGGATCAATGAGAGAATCGGAAAGAAGAATGCAGCATTCTTTTTAGATAGGAAAAAATCTTATGAGCCGAATTTTATAGGTAAATTAGAAAACCTTTCTAAGTTTCCATTGGAGAAGATCGACTTTTCGGATATTTCCAGAATTTTAGAAGTTTTGAATTCATGGGAGATCAACACTGCATTGATAGAAGGTGGAAATTTTCTATACAAACTATTTTTACCTATCCTTAGCGAAGATGATGCTATCTTACAAATCAGATCGAATGTAGTTTCTTTTCCAAAAGGGATCTTGCCTGAATGGAAGGGAAAATTTTCTATGGAATGGAAGGCAGAACTAGGTTCGGATCTTTGGGAGTTGGGAAGATGTTCACAGGATTGATAGAATGCACCGGAAAAATCGAGTCTATCCAAGACACTGGCGACGGTAAAATTTTTAAGGTAGCCACCTCTTGGAAAGATCCCGACTTAAAAAACGGGGACTCCATTTCAGTCAACGGTGCTTGTCACACTGTCACTTCCTTCCAGGATAAAGGAAACAAATTTGAATTTTATTCTTCTTACAAAACTTTAGAACTCACTAATTTTGGAAGTTTTGAAGTTGGAACTAAGATCAATTTAGAAAGATCTGTCCAACCCCATACCAGAATGGGAGGTCATTTTGTGACCGGCCATGTGGATCTAACTGGCACCATTCTTCTTTCCGAAGAAAAAGATTCCGGCAAAGTGAGAAGGTTCATAATTTCTCACGATCCAACGTTTACCAAATATTTTGCGGTCCGGGGTAGCGTTACTGTGGACGGAATTTCTCTCACTATCGTAGATTCCAAACCGGGTGAATTCGAATTGGTTTTGATCCCGGAAACTCTTATTGTCACCAACGCATCCGAAGCATGGAAAGTCGGAGCCAAGGTAAACCTAGAGGTAGACCTGATCGCTCGCTATCTCGAACAGCTAGGTAAATACAGCTAAGGAATTTTCACTCAGAGGCGCAAAGTCGCTGAGAGGACGTAATGTTGGAGTTCCTACACTGCATTTGAAACCTATCTTAACCCTCTCCGAGTCTCTGTGGCTCTGCGTGCCAAAATCTTTGTGTCTCTAAATTCCGCTGCGTCTCATACCCGAAACCATATCCTTGGTTCGAATTACCAACTATCAGTCTCACTTTTCCGAGGTAGCTCCGATTTATCATGGAAAAAAAACAGTCCAAGAAATGAGGTGGAATCATGATCGGCTCCATTGAACAGGCAATCGAAGATATAAAAGCGGGGAAGATGATCATTCTCGTGGATTCCGAAGATCGGGAAAACGAGGGGGATCTTGTTTGTGCCGCCCAATTCACTGACAAAGAAAAAGTGAATTTTATGGCCACCTATGGAAGGGGCTTAATCTGTTTTCCGATGGAGGGAGACAGGCTCCGACAACTCGGTCTGAACAGAATGGTGGACGACCTGAGTTTGGGCGACAAGCATGGGACCGCGTTTACAGTTTCCGTTGACGCAAAAAACGGGACTACCACCGGGATTTCCGCCCAAGACAGGGCTACAACCATCCAAGTACTTATAGATCCAAAGACTACTCCAAGCGACCTAATGAAACCGGGCCATTTATTTCCTTTGCAAGCGGTATCGGGTGGAGTTCTCAGAAGAGCGGGACATACGGAAGCATCTGTAGATCTTTCCAAGCTTGCGGGACTTTATCCTGCTGCTGTGATCTGCGAGATCATGAATGATGACGGAACCATGTCTCGTCTTCCTGACCTGGAAAAATTCGCGGAAAAACACGGACTCAATATTTATACGATCGAAGATCTGATCCGCTACAGAAGGAAAAAAGAAAATCTGATCCATTTAGAAGTAGAAACCACACTCCCTACGGAGTATGGTGATTTTACGGTCAGAGCATATTCTACTATCATCGACGATAAGGTTCATGTTGCATTAGTAAAAGGTAAAATTGATAAAGACGAGCCGGTGATGGTCCGTGTACATTCAGAATGTTTTACCGGAGATATTTTCGGAAGTGGTCGATGCGATTGTGGGCCTCAGCTCCATTCTGCTCTTTCTATGATCGCTCAGGAAGGGAAGGGTATTCTTCTCTATATGAGACAAGAAGGTAGGGGGATCGGTCTGATCAATAAGCTCAAGGCTTATAATATGCAGGACCAAGGTTTGGATACTGTAGAAGCTAATGAGAAGTTAGGATTTGCTCCAGACCTCCGAGAATACGGTGTGGGCGCTCAGATCTTAAAAGATATAGGCGTAGGTAAGATGAAACTTCTCACAAACAATCCTCGCAAGATCGTCGGACTAGAGGGTTATGGTTTGGAAGTTACGGATCGAATTCCAATAGAGATCAAACCTACTGGAAACAACCACCACTACCTATTCACTAAAAAAATGAGAATGGGGCATTTACTCGGACTGAACTAAGGTTGTAGTCTGGTTTTTGCCCAAGAGCCGCTTTCTTTTCGGAATAGGATCCGATCATGTAAGCGGCTTCTTCGTCCCTGCCAAAATTCTATTTCAGAAGGTTCTAATACATATCCTCCCCAGTTTTCGGGTAAAGGTACGGTTTTACCTTCGTATTTTAGTTTTAGCTCTTCATAATGTTTATCTAAAATAGATCTATCTGCCACAGGATCGCTTTGAGAAGATGCAAGCGCTCCTATTTGGCTTGCGAAAGGTCTGGAATGAAAATAGTTTTCTGAATTTTCTCTGGAAACCTTGGAGATCTTTCCTCTGATCCTGACCTGTCTTTCCAGTTCTGCCCAAAAAAATACCAAACAAGCATTCGGATTGGATTCTAATTCTTTTCCTTTGGCGCTTGTGTAATTCGTATAAAATTGGAATCCTTCATTTTCGATTCCCTTGAGTAGAACGATCCTTGCGTCCGGCATTCCGTCTTTTCGAACAGTCGCCAATGTCATTGCAGTCGGTTCCAATACTTCCGAATGGACCGCCTGATCGAACCAAGTTTTGAAAAAATCGATGGGAGAATCTCCGATATCTTTTTCGTCCAGAGAAGCTTTACTGTATTCGTTTCGGATATCGGAGATATTGTTTTTCATATTTCTTATAAAATGAGATCAGCCCAATTGGGAAGTAAACCCGAATTTGAGAGCATTCTACTTATAAATGTCAATGCCAGACCGATCGAAAAATAGACTCCCATTGGGATCGGAACATGTCTCAAACTTTCTCCTTTTTTCCTCTTTAAGACAGTGACTATGATCGCTATCCCATACGAAGAATTTAAGAAGAATATCCACCATGGATGTATACTTAAGAAAGCGAATGCAGGAGCGAATATTGCATCGGCAAATCCCATACTTGCAGGGAATATAAAATAAATTAAGAAAAATACGGCGGAGAATGAAACATACACGATCAACTCGGCTTTGCCGGGGATAGAATCGAATAATAGATAATTTGCCAATCCTCCAAACAAAAGAATGAACGGCAAATTTTCGTAATCTAAAGAAAACTTTTTGAAGTCGGTGCTCGCCGCTACAAGCAAATGTCCGCATAAGGCGAGGAATACAAAACTTCCGAGTAATTTTCCGGAGAGAAGAAAGCTGACTACGAACAATAATCCGAACATCGCCTCACAAAGAGAATATAACGGATTAATGGGAGCCTTACAGTTCGTACATTCTTTTTTGGAGATCCAGTATCCTAATACAGGAATGATCGCTCTTCCTTTGATTTGTTTTCCGCAGGATTCGCAGGCGGAAGGTTCTAGTAAGATCTTTTTAAGCCTGAAAAGTTTGGAGCCGACCTTTCTCTCTTTTCCATAATAGAATCTAAGTATTCTATAGGCTAAAGTGGAATAAAAACTTCCTATGGAAAAGGAGACTAAAACGCCTCCAATCCATATAAAGAAGATCAAACTGGGAAATTCGGAATAGTACTCCGCCAAAATTTCCTCTTAAGACGCCAGTTCTTTTAGCGCTGTTATGCCTCGTTTCAGATTCTCCCATTCGGAAGCGAAACTGATCCGAATATATTCTTTGGAATCTACGAATATATAACCAGGCACTAAGATCAGGCTTTTTTCTTTTACTGCTCTTACGATAAAGTCGTCGTCCTTCTCCTTTATTTTTAAGAAGAAGTAGAACGCACCGCCGCTTTTTTTAAGCTGGTAATGGTCCTTTAGATTTTCGTAAACATAATCCCTTTTTTCCTTATAATCGTCTATATAAGGTTGCATTTCGGTTTTGAGTGCTTCTATTCCCATCCATTGGGTGACAGAAGGTGCGCAAACCAAAGTGTATTGTTGTAAGGTAGTTAACGTTTTTATGATAGGGGCCGGCGCCACTATCGAGGCAAGTCTTAGTCCTGTCATACTATACGTTTTAGAAAACCCGGAAAGAGTGATCGCTCTTTCATAAAAAGATCCTACGGACAGAAAAGACTTATCGTAATCGAATTTCTCGTAGATCTCGTCGGAGATCAGATAAGCTCCCGTTTTTTCCGCGAGCTCTGCAAGCGCCGTCAGTTGTTTTTTAGTTAAAACTGTTCCTGTCGGATTGGATGGGGTAGAGAAGATGATGATCTTTAACTTTTTATCCTTGAATACATTCAGGTCTTCCGGTTGGAAATCTTCCGAAACCGTATGCATTTTCCCGCCGTAAATTTTTATATAAGCAGGATACATTAAGAAGTGAGGAGTTACTACTAAGCACTCATCTCCTTCGTTCAAAAGAGAATTGAATAGTAGTAAAAACGCGGAACTGATCCCTGAAGTAACCAATATACGATCGGGACTCGCATAATCGATCTGGTTTTCCTGTTTGTATTTTTGGGAAAGTGCCTCTTTCAGTTCAGGAATTCCTGCAGTTAATGTATAAGCGGTTTTACCGTCGCGCAGCGCTTTAACCCCCGCTTCTATTATATTTGGAGGACAAGGGAAATGGGGTTGTCCAATGGAAAGATTGATCGGGTCTTTTAAGGTCCCGGCAAGTTCGAATGCTTTTCGTATGGCTGAGGAATCCAAACCTTGGATTCTTTGCGCTAGTACATAATCAAGGGTACTTTGGCTCATATAAATACGCTAATGTGGAAGCCTTATGGCGAACAAACGGAAATTGGATGAGGAGTAGAAAATTTTCACACAGAGGCGCATGGCACGCAGAGTAGCAAGGTCAAAAGAGCCGCAGAGGATTACGGCACGCAGAGGCGCAGAGAGGTGTGATGTTGGAGTTCCTACATTGGTTCAAATTTTTATACCTCCGCGACTCGGCGTCTCTGCGTGAGATCCTTAACGCTGTGCCTCCGTGTGATCTAGTTGGAGTTCCCAACCAATCGTTTTCAGAAATACCGAAATGAGATTGCCTCGGAATTCCACTTTCCGGATCTTGGGGACATGGATTCAATTTCAATCGCCGGCATCAAAGTACCTAAGTCTAAATTAGGAAATAACTCCGGCTCTTTAGGTTCCGATCTGGTGGAGACAGATTCCACGGTCAGGAATTTGCAAAATATTCTGTATCCTCTTTTAGAATCTAGGCCCGTGCTCCTAGTCGGAGACGCAGGTGTAGGGAAAAACGCACTTATCTATTATATCAACTTTAAGAGAAATCATCCTACTGCAAGATTCAGTTTTAACGAGGACACACTTCCCGAAGATCTGATCGGTTCTTACCGTTTACTTTTGGATGGAAAAGGTTTTGCTTGGGGAGACGGACCTTTGACTTCTGCAGTCCGAAGCGGTGCTAGCTTCGTTGCGGACGAAATGAATCTTTGTCCTCCCCATATCATCAAACGTTTTTCCACCGTTTATGAATCCAATTATCTGGAACTGATCGAAGGAGACGGAAGTCGTATCCACGGTGCAGACGGTTTCAATTTTATTGGGACCCAAAATCCTTCCGAAGGATTTGAGGGACGTAAACCTCTTCCTTTCGATATCACCAGATATTATTCTACTGTATTCATCGATTCTCATACCCCGGATGAGATCTTATTCATATTGGGGAAATTATATCCGAACATGAATACGGATATTCTGAAATCCTGTATCCGAATTTCTTTAGAAACCGAGTCTAAAGTGGTCTCTGGAACATTAGGAAAAGGTGATTTAGAAAAATATCACTTCAATATCCGAAACCTAAAAAAACTTTGTAATCGTATCCTGGCATTAAAAGCGGACCAACCCGAGCTTAGATTCAGGGAGCTTTGGAATTTTTATGTGGAACCGTTCCGTAAAGAAGAAGACCGAAATTCCCAAATAGAACTTCTGCTCAAGGAAACCGGATTAAAAACAAAGCCGAATCTTCCGGAGCCTAAGTTCGAAATACATAAGGGTTCCTTATTTTGCAATGATAAGGAAATCCATGTAACCAACGAAAATACCGCAAAAGAAATTCTATCTTCCGTTCCGATGCCTTTAAAACTAAGAGAGTTCGCGGAGAAGGTTTACTCTGCCGTTCAATTTAAAGAAAACGTTCTAATAGAATATTCCGAAGAGCAGGATCCTCAGCTCATTCTACCTTTGTTTACCGAGATTAGCGGTGTTCCATTGGAAGCGGTCCATCTTTGCAAAGGGATCCATACCGCGGATATCATAGGCGCTTTAAAACCGATCGCAGGTTCCCAAGTAGGATGGGTAGACGGCCCTCTTACAAAGGGGATTAGAGAAGGCGGGAATATTCTCATTACAAATCTGGAAGCGGCAGGCGCGGAACTAGTAGAAAAATTGAATATGCTTACGGACGATGCAAGAGCGCTTGTTCTTCCTCCGGAAAGTTCGGAAGATAAGCCTCTTTCTTTAAAGGAAGATTCCCGAATTTTTGCGCTTAAATTATTCAGAAAGACTAAATCTACTCCAACCATTTCAAGAGCGTTCCGTAACAGGTTTACCTCCGTTCTATTCCCAGAACTGGAAGATAATGCGACGCTCAAAGAGATCCTGAATTTTTATCTGCCGGAAGGTGATCTTGTTTCTAAAATGGCGGAGTTCCATACTAAGATTAAGGATCTTGCTAAAAAGAGAACGATCGGTTCCGCAAATTTGATGCCTTATACATTCGGACTTTCTAATCTTCTACAATGGAAGGACCATATCCTTCGTTATGCGGACGAGTCTCTCGGTAAAGAAGGACTGAGGGAGATCGCTCTCAGAGGTGGAAAGATCGCTTATTCCAACCAGGTGTCCGATCCCGGAGAAAGAAAAGAATTGGAAAGAATTTTGGAATTCTCCTTATCAGGGATCGAGATCGTATCGGACTTCTTCCAAACTTTGGAGGATAAGAAAAAAAAAACTCTGACTCCTTCCACCGAAATAGAAAAGAAACGTTGGTGGGATCCGGAACTACATAAGAGAGAACCTCTTACCGGAAAAGCAGAACTTAAAAACTCAGGAAGAGAACTAAGAGAAGGTCTGGAGATCAACACTCCTGAAACAGGTGGTCAAAGAAAAGAAGGACCTGATGCCTGGTACGGACAAGAGACCAGGGGGAACATGGGCCAAGGAGAACCCGCAGGCGGAGGCGGAGCCTGGGGTTATCGCACCGAGGAATTATACAAAGCATTCTTAGCAAAGCGCAGGATACTTTGGGAATATACCATCCAAACAAGCATCAAAGAATTTAAGGAAGTTTTCGGACGCAGCTTGGAAGAAGTGGAACTGAATCTGGAAAGGCTTTTTGATCCGGAGATAGATATCAACCGGATGTATAGAAGCGAAGGTTCCCGCATAGACACTCGAAAATATATATCCTTTCTCTCAGGCAAAGGAGACTCTAAGGTATTCGATAAGACCACTATCGATAAGGACGAAGAAAAACTAAAAGGTGTGGAAGTTGCCTTCTTGGTTTCCAAATCGCGTAGGATCTTCAACTTCGAATATTCTGTGGCTACATTATCCGCCATGCTTTCCAGCGCTCACATCTTGGATGAACACGACGTAAACTTCTCCGTAACGGCGTATTCGGATAGAATGAACCGAAAAGATAGGATCGACCTAGTCCAAGTGAAACGAATGGACGAATACTTCGATGCTAAGAAGGAAGAAGAGATGTTCGATTCTCTCCGTTCCGACTGGCAAGGGGATTCGATCGAAGAATACCAGCTCTTAGAACAGATAGAATCCTACTTTTCCCCGGAGGCCCAGACGAAAATACTGGTTATGATTTCGGACTTTAGGGGACAAAGGGGAAAAACGGAGATCGAACAGGAGATCCAATCCCGGGATAATAAACGTCTAAAAGCAGAGATCCTAAAACATTCGAATAAAAATTACGTGTTTTTGGGTGTGGGATTGGGTCGCAGATATATTGCTGAGCATTTATTTCCTGATTCCATCCAAATCACTTCCGAAAACTTTTATAATATGCCGAATTTAATCGGAGCGGAACTGGGAAGATTGATCCTGACTCACCATTCTTCCCGATAAAGGCAAGTGCGCGGTAAATTTCCGCGCCTTTCGAACTATGGCAACGAAGAAAGAAAAAGACAATAGCCACACGCCACTGGTAAATAAAAAAGCCAAGTTTAACTTCGAATTGATCTCGTTCATCGAAGCAGGCATTGTTTTGTCCGGATCGGAAGTCAAAAGTCTTCGAGAAAAAAAAGCGAACCTCACCGACGCGTTCGCCAAGATAAAGAACGGAGAAGTTTACCTGGATAGTTTTTCCATCACTCCTTATAAGAATGGAGGATATTCTAACCATCCGGATATCCGCCCGCGTAAACTTTTACTGAATAGAAAAGAGATAGATAAGTTAGATAAACAGATCAAAGAAAAGGGATTGGTGCTCGTCGCTACGAAAGTATATTTCAAAGACAATCGTTGGGCTAAGGTTGAATTAGCGTTAGCAAAACCTAAAAAACTCTACGATAAACGGGAAGATATGAAAAAAAGCGACGCAAAACTGGAAATCGCAAGAGCGATGAAGACCAAGAATTACTCCTAAATGTCCTCTAAAAAAAGAGTTCCGATTATAAGCATCGTAGGGCGCCAGAACGTTGGCAAGTCCACATTATTCAATGCACTTCTTAAGAAAAAATTAGCGATTACCGAGGATTATCCTGGTGTGACACGTGACGTTCTTCGTGCGCGCGTTTTAAATCCGGAGAAGGGTCTGGACTTTATTCTATGCGATACACCAGGTCTGGATATAGAAAGACCTGAAAGTTTAGAAGAAGCAGTTCTTGAAAATGCCTTCAGGCAAGTTGCGGAGTCCGACCTTGTAGTTTTTCTTTTAGATCTACACGAAGTCACTTCTTACGATTCCAGACTGATAGACAAATTCAGAAAAGATCCGGAGCTAAATCAGATCCCGGTCTTATACTGCGTAAACAAAGTGGATCATCCTGAGGACGAAGAGGATCTGGATTCTTTTTATAAGATGGGTCTGTCGGAGATCCTACCGATTTCCGCTATAGGAAGAAGGAATCTTCCTCTTCTTTTGGAAAAAATCGCATTCTTGCTTCCGAACGCAAAAAGAAGAGCCCAAACCTCGGAAGAAGGTGAAACTCCTACCACCAACGAAGACTTCAGTCTTGCAATCGTAGGCAAACCGAATGCAGGAAAATCCAGTTTATTAAATGCGCTTTGCGGATATGATAGAGCGGTTGTGAGCGAAGTTGCCGGAACAACTAGAGACTCGGTGGATACGACCGTTACCTTCGATGGCAAAAAGATCCGAATCACCGACACAGCAGGTATCCGAAAAAAATCGGATAAGGCCGAAGCCTTGGAATTTTATTCTTACCAAAGAACCAAAAGGACCATCCAGAATTCGGACGTAGTCATTCATCTTTTGGATGCACTCAAAGGTTTCGGAGAATTCGATAAAAAGATCGTCGGAATGTTGCAGGAAGAAGGAAAACCGTTCCTACTCGCGGTAAATAAATGGGACGCAATAGAAGATAAGGATAACGATTCTTTTAAGAACTACCAAGAACGTTTGTATTCTAGATTTCCTCTTCTAAAAGAAATACAGATCATCACTTTAAGCGCCAAGGAAAAGCAGCGGATCCATAAGATGATGGAGATGACAATCGACCTTGCATCCCGCTCCAAAAAAAAGATCTCTACTTCAGAATTGAATCAGTCGCTTAGGGCTTGGATGGCAGAAGCCGGTAGGTCTTTCTCTGCAAACAAACCTCCGAAGATGTTGTATTGTACACAAGTTTCAGTTTCTCCATTTCACCTCATCTTATTCGTAAACCATGTGGATTATTTTAAATCTAATCTATTAACATTCATTAAGAAAAAGCTGACTGAAAAGTATAACCTGAAAGGGATCCCAATCCGTTTGGAATTGAGATCTGATCGAAAATGAACGAGTTGTATATATTCTTCTTACCTGTATCTTTTCTACTCGGTTCTATTCCTTTCGGATTTTTGGCCGCCAAATTGAAAGGGATTGATATCAGACAAAAAGGAAGCGGGAATATCGGCGCCACCAACGTAACTCGTTTGCTTGGATGGAAGATCGGGCTTCCCGTTTTACTCTTAGATATCTTGAAAGGTGCTGTCTTCCCACTTACGATCAGATTGTTATACGGAGAATCCCAGGAACTACTTTCCCTTTTTTGCGGGGTTGCCGCAGTGCTTGGTCATATGTTTTCTCCCTTCTTAAAGTTAAAAGGTGGGAAGGGGGTGGCGACTAGCTTCGGAGTATTTGCAGTTCTTGCCCCAGGGCCGACTCTTATCACATTGATCGTATTCCTGAGTTTGAAAAAGATCTTCGGATTTGTGTCCATCGGTTCCATTGGAGGAGCAGTCACTCTACCTATTTCATATTATCTACTTTCTTTGATCGACGGAAGAAATTTTAATACTCCAATCTTTTGGGCGATTGTAAGTATCAGTTTGACGATCTTGGTCCTCCACCGAACAAATTTGATCCGATTGATCAAAGGACAAGAATTCGCTTCTGATAAAGAGAAGTATAAAGCCCAAGAATAAACTTTTTCTAAAATTTCCTAAGACCGGTTTTACGCTTGAACTAAAAGTGAATCCGATCTAAAAATCGATCATCAGGTTTTTATGATTCATAAGGAGATAGACGAAAACCGTACTAGGGAAGAGAAGATCGAGAGTCTGAACCGATTCTTGCAAGCTCATCCATTGGCGGAGATCCAAGATCTTTACAAATGGCTCTATTACGGAGAATTCGGAGAGATCGCCATCCAGGAATTTTATACGGAAAAAAAGAATGCTCCTGCTCTTCATTCTATGTTAGAAGAGTTAAGATTTGATGCGGATAATAATATTTCTCCCGAGAATGTTTGGGAACCTCTCGGTTTTTCTCAAAGATACCTGATGGTCTATCTTACACCATATTATAATATGGAATATCCTCTGATGAGGGTGGTCAATCTGATCCAAAGATCATCCGCATTCCAAGGATATCGAATGAGATTCAAACTGGATTGGATCTTACTCAAGGATGAGATCGTTTCCCGAAATATAGGATTTTCCAAACAAGACTTTATCAATTTTGAGGATAGGATCCAATTCCACCAATTGCCTGAGTTGGATTTTTCCGATACATTCAAAAAAAATTATCCTGCCGCAAAAAGGATTATTGCCGCCAAATTGTTCTTCGAATATTTTCCGGAATTTATAGGAGAGCCAAGGGGATTCACCTTGCTTGAAGACGAGGCTGGTTCTTCCATTCCGGAAGAGGAAGAAGAGATGGTTTACCCTCGCTGGGAAGGCGAGGCTTTATAGGGAGACGCGGAGTTTTTTGGACACGCGGAGACGCTAAGCCGCCGAGTTTCGGAGCGGATAAAATAATAAACCTCTGTGTCTCTGTGCCTCTGCGTGGTAATCTCTTCGCGGCTCTTCCAAACTCTGCGCCTCATAATCGAAATTTATTTCTTTACAGAACTTCCCGAATAGTCTAAATTTTGTAAAAATAGGATTCGCAGTTATGTTACAAGAAATCAACGCAGCCGGAAGCAATAACCGAGCAGCCCAACAATTCTCCCAATCCGAATTCACTATCCGTAATATGCCGGATCGTCTTCATCCGCTCAGCAACATGGACACGGTTGTAACAGCGCCGAAGAGTCTCGCCAAGGTAGGCGTAAATACCGACGATCAAATTACTCGCAGGGGTTATCTAATCGATCTAAATGCATGATCTTTCAGATACAGACTAAAGTCGAAAGGAAAACCCGGCAACTAAGGCCGGGTTTTTTATTATACTCCTCTTCAAGGAGAGAACAAAAACACTGGTAATGAGGCAGAACTAGGGATGTTCCAAAATCAATCTATAAAATTCTTTATCCTTCTCGTGATCGCTATGGTGAGTTGGGGATTCGCTTGGCCTTCCGCAAAATCTATCGTAGGTACGGAACCGCCGATCGTGATCGTATTCTGGAGATTTTTAGCAACGGCGCTTTCTTTAGTTCCTATATTGATCGTTAGGAAAGAATCCATCGCGTTGCCTGACAAAAAAGGATTACTACAGGTAGCGATAGGCGCCGTCTTATACACAATATACAATCAATTCTTCCTATTAGGGCTTAGCCAAGGATTAGCGGGAGCAGGCGGGGTATTAGTAACCACAATGAATCCGATCTTTACCTATATCTTAGTCCACACTTTCCAAAAAAAACTTCCTTCCGGAAAAGAACTTATAGGTTTGTTCATCGGACTAACCGGCGGCTTCTTACTCTTAAAAATTTGGGAAGGAGATTGGACGCAACTGTTCCAGTCAGGGAATGTTTACTTTTTACTCTGCGCGTTCAGTTGGGCTATTCTAAGCATGAACAGCCATAGCACTGGACAAAGAATTTCCCCTATGGTATACAGCTTCTACGTGTTTAGCATAGGAACAGTTCTAGATCTATTTCTTGCACTTCCATACGATCTAAGCGGAGTATTGGATAATGGTTGGAATTTTTGGGTCCAATTACTTTATCTTTCCGTAATATCTACGACTTTCGGGACGACGGTATATTTTTACGCGTCCAGTAGATTGGGATCCAGAACGGCGAGTTCCTTTATATTCTTAGTTCCTGTTACTGCGCTTTTTGGGAGTTGGATTTTTCTGGGAGAAGAGCCCAAATTGAGCACATTACTTGGCGGTTTGTTCGCAATCTCTTCGGTGATCATATTGAACAGAACTCAGGGAAAAAAAGAGGAAGTTTTAGCGGTGGAAGAAGAACTAGAAGTTCCGAATTAACCCCAATTACTTTTATAAAAATGTTTGCCTTTAGGAGCCACCTGGAAACCTTCCGGGTGCTCCACTATCAGACTTGCTTCTTTCAAATCTTCTAAATGAGGTCTCAACTTCCATTCGGTAAGGGAAGTGTTCAGTTCCAAATCCCTCATAGTAAGGAATCCTCCTTCGGAAGACGCCCTATAAATATCTTGTAGGATTTGATTTTCAACATCGCTCATTAAAACCGTTTTTTAATACGGTCGAGGAGCGGTCACGTCCAAAAATACATAAGCCCCCGATTCCACTTCTCTACTAAAAACGATCAGATCTTTGACCGCGTCGCTATCAAAGTAACGCTCGCTCATTCCCCAATCATCAGGTTTTCTCATCGAATCTCTAAGCTGCCTATAAAAGTAAGGGAGATATGACCAATTTTTGCCGATCCCATGACTTGTTTCCCTAAAAGAATCTTCTCCAGTCCTCATATAATAAGGAGATAATTGGGTTCCTTTAGAATCCGTAATATACACCCTATGGATCTCTTTGGAAGATTGAAAAACAGTATAAGCGTCTATTAAATATCTATTAGCTATTTTTAATACGGGAAAAGGATTTAGAAATTCTCCTAAAGTTAATCGTATCTTATTTTCAAAATTTAATTCCTGTTTAAGTGCTTCCATCTTTTTCTGGTGGAAAAATTTCACCATTTCTTTGATGGATAGAGAAGGTTCTTTCCCCGTGGAAAGTTCAGCCCCTGGTCTCAAAAGTAAAAAGCCCTGTAAGAATCTGGCTCCACCTTCTAATGCAAAATACAATTCTTCTTGGGTCTCTAATCCTTCATACAAAACGGAAGCTCCTAAAGAGAAGGCAAGGTCACGTATATGCTCTAACACTTTCCTTACCGACGGAGAGCGAGAAGATGCTCGTATCAATCTGAGGTCTAATTTTAAAAAATCAGGTCGGAGAAGTCCCACTCTTTCGATACCGGAAGCCTCCGATCCTAAATCGTCCAAAGCGATCTTGAATCCATATGCTCGGAGAAGGTCGACAGCGATCCTTAATGAATCCAAACTTCCGGAAAATTCTTCTTCTGTGACTTCTAATATGATCCGATTCGGTTCTATTCCGTATTCCCTAGTTAGACGCAATAATCGAAAAGAATCAATCCGTTCATTCTCCAATTCCCTGTAAAGCCGATTGGGAGAAATATTTAGAAATAGTTTGGACTGGTCCTGGTGAACTTTAAGCTTTTCTAATGCTTTTCTCCAAATATTTTCTTCCAATTCTCCCAATTCAGAATCGGTTAGACCGGCTTCAGAAGAGAAAAGATATCCCGCAGAAACGACTCCATCCTCCGTTTTTTTACGCGCCAAAACCTCATGCGCGAAAATTTGACCGTCTTCAACGGATAGGATAGGTTGGAAGTACGGTATGATTTCCGCTTTCTGGACTTGGAGGATCATTGTTCGTTATATCGGATGTCTTTGTCGCTATAGCAAATAGAAATCCCTAACCATAGTTGTTTTGGAGAGAAATACGTTAATATTATTAAATTAGTTTAATATAGTTTAAAATCAATTTCGCCATTCGCAAATTTATGCGAGTGTCTCATATTCTTCCAATTTCTTTAAATCGTAGAAAGAATTTTCTAAAATTTCGCGAGACGTTTTTTCTTTTGCGGATTCTGCACTAATCCTCAAACAAATTAATACAACTGATTTGTTGTATTAATCTAGTCTTTTTTCTTTTTCTAAAATTTTAGATAATAGGGGAAGAGTGCCTAATACCAATAAGACTTCTAGAGCTCCGAACAGTATTCCCGTAAATTCCAGACCGGAAGTCCTATCATATATATTACTAAATGACTCTTGAACGGAGATAGAGACTAAGGGGCCTAAAAGAAATCCTAATGAACCGAGACCGGTAAATACGGTCATAACCACAGCATTAAAACCGCTTGGTGCGAGAGAGGAAGCAAGTCTCATTGCAGGGACGTACATAATCCCGGCTCCAATTCCACATGCGATCATGGATAAATATAATCCGGAAGAAGTATTCAAGAACCCGGTGCTAGCTTGTGCAATTCCATATATGAAAGAACCGATCCAAACTAAGGAAATGGAATTCCATCTTTTGGATAGAAGTGCAGCAGGCAGGGATAAGACGCTCATCAGAAGGAACATGACTCCAAAAAGTCCGCCTACCTGGCCCGGAGAAAATTCAAGATCTTCTCTCAAGTGTAAATTTAAGGAACTCAGGAAATAACCTACAGTAAATCGATCTACAAAATGAAAAGCGATCGGAACGAGTAACAAAGGAGAAAGTGACAATGCCGTTCTGGTTTTTTGCCATCCCTCCCATTCTAGTTTTTTTAGATTACCTTCTTCCAAAAGGAAAAAAGATAAAATTCCCAAAATAAAAAGAAAGAGACCACCCACGAAGAATGGAAGAATAGGATTTTTATTCCCTAAAAATCCAAGGGATTGGCCTACACCCCCACCTAAAGTGAGCAGTGTTCCGGCTAATCCGAATAAAATTCCTTTATTATAAAAACTGGATGTTTGGTCCTTCTCCTTATCTGAAATACAAGTGAGAAGAAGACCGATCACAAAAATATGCGCTCCTCCCTCCAAAAATCTCAAAACAAAAAGAGAAGAGATATTCGGCATAAAAGGGAGAAGAACTAATAAGAGCGCATCCAATATAGCAAAAGTTCCGATTATTTTTTTTCTGGTCCCTAATTTATCCGATAGCCATCCTGCTAAAGGGGAAAATATAAAAGAACCAAGCATCGCAGAACTTTGGAACCAAGCTACTCCATAACCGGTCCCACCCAATCTATCTTTTACAATTTCTTTATATACCGGCACAATCATCGTGACCGGAAGCATTGCTAAAAAAACGAAGGATAATGTGATCCAGGGAAAAGAATCCGCCCCCAAGGAAGAGGATTCTTTTTTGGCAGATACTTTTAACAAAAATCAGTGCCTCGCAGGACTTGCTAAAACTTCTTCGAATTTGGCCTTGCCTATGGAAGAGATCAAAGTTTCTTCCAGCTCATCGAAAATTTTTCCGTTCAGTTTAAAGACTTCGTTTGCCTCGTGTACTATTTTTTCTTTTTCAGAGTCGGAGAGAGAAAGAGAATCTAAGGTGTTTCTATATTTATCCTTAAAATCTTTTGGACTGGAAATTTCAGGGAACTCGTAAAAGTCCAGACCTGATGTTCCTTCTATCCCTAAAGCTTTTGCGGCTACTCTTTTTAGGATCTGTCCGCCTGAAAGATCTCCTAAATAGCGAACATAACTATGTGCTACTAATAACTCCGGAGAAGTATTTGCAGTTTCTCTAATATGTTTTACGTATGCTTCGGTTGCAGGGGTGGCTTTTGGAGAATGTCCCGGTTGGAAAAAATGTCCCAGGTCTTTTTCGATCATCCCTTTTCTATATAATTCCGGGAATCTGATCTTTCCTACGATTGGATGGTCTTTTTTATTTTCCAACTCTTCCTCCATTGCGGCATACACGAAATAAAAAGATTCCAAATGTTTGGCGTAACTTTTGGGTTCTAATACTCCTTTCATAAAGCAGCGAATGAATGCGTTGTTTTCCGCAATGGTATGAGATTCAGAGGTTCCGTCTCTTAATGCTTGGGCTAGGCTCATGGGGCTTCTCCTGACAATACTGTGACAAATCTCTAATTTTAGGTTTGAGAGTCAATCTCAAAATATGAATTCTGACGAAATCGACTGGTTCTGAATCTTGTAGTATCTTCGACGAAGTGAGGAAGGAGGGGAGATTGCCAGATTCGAAGGCCTGGCTAATCCTCCATATCCCAGAAAAAGTCCTTATTGGTAAGCTCTGGCTCCTCTATTTTTTGAAAGGAGTTCCTTCCATCCGGTTCGGAAGAAAAAGGAAGGTCCGAACCAAGTCGTTCCAGGTCCTGGGTTTCTCTTTCCCAGTATTCTTCCGTTCCGAAATGAGGAAACGCATTCGGAAAAGAGGGATCTTCCCAACGTTTTGCAATCCATGCAGAATAATGAATATAACGTAAGCCGCGCAAAGGTTCCACCAGATCGAACCAAGAAGCGCGGAATTCCCTGAACTCTCTGTAGCCAGCCAAAAATATCTCCCTTTCGTATTCGGAAGCAGAGTCGCCAAAAGGTAGAAGCATCCAAAAATCTTGGACTGCCGGTCCGGTCACAAAATCGTCGAAATCTATAAAGCAGAGTCCATCCGTAGTTTGTATCAAATTTCCTTTATGGCAGTCCCCGTGGATACGATGGAACGGCATGTCCTTGGAAGTTTCGGAGAAAGAGTTAAAAATCCGGTTAGCAGCGTCTTCGTATCTTTTCCGGAGATGAGTGGGTAGGAACTCCTTCTCTTTCAAAAAACGTAAGGGCTCCTCTCCGAAATTTTTCAGATTATAATGTATCCTATATTTTGCCGGTTTAGAGGCGCCAATATTATGGATTCTGGCGAGTAATCTTCCCGTTTGGACTAAATTTTGTTCGCCTAGTTCTTCTACCAGTCTTCCTTTTTGGAGAGGCCAGATCGTATAATAAATTCCTTTTGTTTCTCTGACAGTGATGCCGTTTTCCAAAGGTAGGGGAGCTACCACCGGTATCTCTCCTTCTTCTAACTCCTTTAGAAAAGAATGTTCTTCTAATATCTGATCAAGTGTCCAGCGCCCTGGCCGATAAAATTTTACTACTAGCCTTCCGCCTTCTTCTAAGCCGACATCGTAAACCCTATTCTCTAAACTATTTAAAGCGAGGCAATGTCCGGAAACTGAAAATCCTGCGTCTTCTACCGCAGATAGAACGGAATCAATATCGAGTCTGTTGTAGAATTCTTTGCCTGGGATTTCCATAACTTTTAGTCTCCAGCGAGTAACTTTCTTCTTAAACCGGTAAACTCTTTCAGGATCGCACCCAAGAATAGTTCTCTCTTACGTGGCTCGTCCAGTTTATCTTTATGGCGAAGAATATACACTTCCGTTTTTCGGATCAAATATCTCAGATCTTCCCATTTGCCCAATTTGTTTCTAAAAAGAGAAAGCAGGTCAGTGTAGGCTTTGTCTTTTGTTTCCTGTTTGGAAAATTCGTTTTTGATCGTATCGATTGTTTCTAATAATTCTTTTTTAAAAATTGCAGGAGAACCTACCAATGTCTCCTGGATTAACTCCGGTTTCCATGCGGGAAATTTATGCCAGAAGTATTGGTGGTTTTGGAATTCGTTTAGTATCAGGCTTGCTTCTTCCGGTCCTATATTTTCAGCGTTCTCTATTTTTGCGCCTTGTGTGTTCACATTATAGACGGGAAAGTCCAAGGATTTGGAAGATTCTTCAAACCAATGTCTGTATAAGTCCAAAACATAATCTGTTAAAACTTCTCCGCCTTGGACGGAGGGAACGTAACGTGTATCTCTTTTTCGGACCACTGCTTCATTGATTTTTTCTAAACTGGTTTTTCTAGTAAGTAAGGTAAGCCATTTTTCGTTATGATGAGTTCCGGTAGAATGGATCTCTCTACCCGAATAAGCCAGGTCTTGGCCTACTAAGAAGCATGGTTTACATCCAAGACTTCTGAGTAGATCGAAAGCGGTTGTAGCGACACTTCCTCCGGATTGAACGTCTCCGATGGGGCCAAGCAAAGATTCTGCGCTGGAACTTCCTGCGGTTGCTTCTCTTTTTAATTCTCCGGAGGCATCCACTAAATATTTTGCTGTGATACTGTGGACCACCGACTTAAATTTCAAATTTCTTAATATAGGAGGGGAGCTAACAAGGTCCGCAAATAACGGGATTTCGGTCGTATCTTCTCCCAAAAAATGGAATACGGAATGCGTTTGTGCATCTAATGTCATTACGCCGTCAGGTATGATCCCGTATTTGAGAAGCACCTTTAGAGAAGTATCGCAAGACATTACAAAAACCTTATCTCGTATACTTTTGATCCATTCACATTGTCTTCGTAAGTTCGGTCCTGCGGATACGAGTAGGGAAGGTGTTCCGTTGAATTTTTCCTTTAAGGATTCTATTTTGGTCCTAGGACTCGGAGTCGATAGAAAGTTTGCGGTGTTTACGAGAGAATTTCTCACCCAAATCCTTTCGAATTCGAATTTAGTCAGAAGATCGCTCATCTTCGAGGATAGGATTTTTCGAAGTCTTATATCCGTTTCCGCGTAGAACATTTCTTCCAAAGAAACACTCGCTGCGTTCCTAAGTATTCTGATGCCTGAAACTCTTTCTACAGGAAGCGATTCTAAATAATTCCAAAGAAGAGAGAGAGAATTTTCTCCCAAGAACAAATGTCTTCCAGGGACTTCCATCACCGGTTCTAACCATTCTTCCCATAATGGAAAAAGTAGATCTCTGTCTTTGTCTATGAGTAATAAAATTTGTCCCGGTTCTAACTTAGATTCAACTTCTCGGATTAAATGTGGATTTCCGAGCCCTAAGATTGCGACCAGATCCGTGGATTGTATTGAGACGGAATCCACTTGGCGTTTTGCTTGGGTAAAAGGAGATACCGAACTTGCCAATGCTCTTCCTTTTTTAGAAAGAAAGAACTCATTTAGGTTTTTGGCCGCTTCCAGTCGGAACTCCAACATTTCTGTAGGAGGATTTTGGAAATACAGGCTGAGATAGGGTTTTTTCCCGAATATTTCTCTTGTTTTTTCCGGGAGATCGTGAGACATAATACTCCTAAGCATTCCAGAGTCCGCCCGATTCTGGTCACTTGCAATCAATTTCCCAAAGAAACACAAAAATACATATGTATCTCAAAAGCCTGAATATTGTTGGATTCAAGACCTTTGCGGACGAGACAGAAGTTCTTCTCGATCCGGGATTTACCGCAGTTGTAGGACCTAACGGTTCCGGAAAATCGAATATAGTCGACGCTTTAAAATGGGTCTTCGGCGAAAAATCCGCCAAGGGTCTTCGCGGTGATAAGATGGACGATGTCATCTTTCACGGTTCGGAGGCTCGTAAGCCTGCCGGCTTTGCGGAAGTCAGCGTAGTTTTCGATAATTCTTCCAAACTGATCAAGATGGATTATCCAACCATCAAATTGACCCGCAGATTATACGCGGATGGAAATAACGAATATCTAATAAACGATTCTCGCGTACAACGAAAGGAGATCGAAAAGATCTTACTCGATACGGGTATCGGAAAATCCAGTTATTCCATTATGGAACAGGGAAAGGTGGATCGGATCCTCCATTCCAAACCGGAAGAAAGAAGACTGATCTTCGAAGAGGCAGCAGGTATTTCCAGATTCAAGATGGAAAGGCAAGAGGCTCTCAAAAAACTTTCCGACACCAACCAGAACCTTCTTCGTATCCAAGACATCATGAATACCATGAAGAAGGAAATGGAAGTTAAGGAAAAACAAGCGGAGAAGGCGGAGGAATATTTTAAACTCAAACAAGAGTTGGACGAAACGGATAAGATCATTCGTTATGTCAAGTTCTCTACTCTCACCAGAAAATTCGAAACCTCCGAAAACGAATTAAAAGAAATTAAAGAAAAGAACCAGGTCTTACTCGAAAGAATATCCGTGGAAACAGGTCGGATCGAAGAGTTGGATCATCATAAATCCGATCTGGAAAAGAAGGTCGCAGAGATTGACAAAAAACTTTTGGACCATCTCACCCAAACCCAGATCCAAAAAGATAAAGTCGAGAGCAACAAAGGTATCATTCTAGATTATTCGGATCGTATTTCCGATATTAGAGAGTCCTTAACTAAGGAAGAATCCGCTCAAAGCATTCTACAGATCGAGAAAGAAAAACTGGAAAAAGAAGCGATCGATCTAGAAGGAGAAAGTAAATCTCTAGAATTAGGGATCGAAGATCTTCGTAAGAACAAAACCGAGATCGAAGCTAAGATTGAAGCCGAAAATACTTCCATCCAAGAGAAGGAAACCAGGATCCAGTCCAATGACAAACGGCATGTAGATCTGAGAGAAAGACTAAAAGAAGTCATCTTTGATCTGATCTCCCAATTAGAGTCCCGCAAAAAAGAAGCCCAATCCACTGAAGAGGAAAGAAACCGTCTCAAGGAACTCTTACTTGGAGAAGCGGATCGTATCCATTCCGTGGAAACAGAACTCAAAAGCGCATTGGATTCATATGCAGGAGAAGAGACTAAAAACAAGATCACTTATCTTGCAGGAAAGCTGGAAACGGAAAAGTTCAGGTCTCAGTTGGGAGAATATTTCTCCTTAGAAGACAGCATCCGCAGTTTATTATTCGATAGAGACGGATTTTTATCCCAGAAAGAAGGATTAGACCAAGAGATAGAAGATTTGATCTTGGAAAACGAAAATCTGACCAGATCGATCAAAGAATCCGGATTAACAATCGAGTCTCTCCGAGAAGAAGCGGAGAATATCCGCGAAAAGATCGTTTATTTAGAAAAACGGATCTTAGAATTAAATTCCGAAAAGAACTCTAAATTAGAATCCGCAAAGTCCCTTTCCGAAAGGATAGAAGAGACCCAAAAAAGGATTTTGGCTGCCCAAGAATCCATCAAAACTTTAGGCGCTAAAAAGACCGAATTCGAAAAAGAAGTGATCGAACTGGAACAACAGATCGAGAACAGATATAACGAATTTTTGGAAATGAGCCGCGCTTTAGATTCCGAAAAAGAAGCTCTTCGAAATATCGTAAAAGAGATCCAAGGTCTTAAAAACGAGATCCAGAAAAACCAAGAAGATTACAAGAACCTATTCCCTATTTTAACTGAAAAGGAAAAGGCGGTCTCCGTTTATAAGGTCCAATTGGAATCTTTTTCCGAAGAATTATATAATGATTACTCCATTTCCGAGCAGGAACTTGCGGACGAATTTAAGGACAAGAAACCTGAAAAAGGGGAGAGCGAGACCAAGCTCAAACGTTTGAAGTCTGATATCCAGATGTTAGGTTCGATTAACCCACTTTCTATCGAAGAATATAGAAACGTAAAAGAGATCTACGAACATCACCGCACTCAAAAAGAAGATATCGAAAGATCTAAAAACGATATCACTGAGATCTTGAAAAACATCAACGAAGAGTCCGAAAAACTTTTCAGAGAAACATTCGAAAGGATCAGAGAAAATTTCCAAGAAACATTCTCCACATTGTTCAACGGGGGAAGAGCTATGCTCGAACTCGTGGATGGAGAGGATAGCTTAAACGCAGGTATCGAGATCATGGCGGAACCTCCCGGCAAACATGTCCAAAATCTGAGACTTCTTTCCGGAGGAGAGAAATCCCTCACTGCAATCGCGTTGCTATTTGCAATCTATATGGTAAAACCTTCTCCATTCTGTTTCTTGGATGAGATAGATGCTGCCTTAGACGAAGCGAATAAACTTCGTTTCTGCCAGATCTTAGACAAGTTCAAGGATAAGTCCCAGTTTGTAGTGATCACTCATGCTCAGTCTACGATACACAGGGCGAATTCCATTTTTGGGGTTACGAACGAAGAGCCTGGAATATCCAAAATTATCAGCTTGAGACTGGACGAAGCTAGAGATTTTGCTGGAAGAGCGACCGAAGCAGTATAATCTGGAATTGTGGCGGAATCAGACGATCTAATCATCGCAGGCAGAAGGTTCAAATCCAGGCTGTTTTTAGGGACAGGCAAGTTTTCTTCAGGGGCCTCTTTGGAGCAGGCGATTCGATCTTCCGGGACGGAAGTGGTGACTGTAGCTCTACGCAGAGTGGATCTGTCTTCGCAAGAAGACGATATTCTTACGAGAATTGACAGGGAAAGAATATTGCTTTTACCTAATACAAGCGGCGCAAGAGATGCAGAAGAAGCAGTCCGCCTCGCAAGATTGTCCAGGGAACTGGGTGGAGGAAATTGGGTAAAACTAGAAGTTACTCCTGATCCAGTTTACCTTTTACCTGACCCGATTGAGACCTTAAAGGCGGCCGAGATCCTAGTAAAAGAAGGATTTAACGTTCTACCTTATATCAATGCAGATCCGATCCTTTGTAAACATTTAGAAGAAGCAGGTTGTGCCACAGTCATGCCCTTAGGTTCTCCGATCGGGACTAACCAAGGGATCCGCACCTTGGCAAACTTAGAAATTATTATAGAACAATCTAATGTGCCGGTCGTAGTGGATGCAGGGCTCGGATTACCGTCTCATGCCGCGCAAGCAATGGAGCTGGGAGCGGATGCGGTCTTAGTCAATACTGCAATCGCGATCGCTAAAGATCCCGCAAAAACCGCTTATGCATTCAAACTTGCCACGGAAGCGGGTAGGCTCTCCAGGTTATATTCCAATTCCGGAATTTCCACATCCAAAAAAGCGGCAGCCTCCAGCCCGTTGACGGGATTTTTAGAAGAAGAATCCAGAAATGTACACGGAGTTATTTGATAAAATCTCCTTCTCAGAAGCGAAGGAAAGAGTATTATCTAAATCTAAATTAGATATAGAGTCTGCACTCCATTCTTCCCATTTCGGAAAACCGCTACATTTCGAAGAGTATCTCTCTTTATTAAGCCCGGTCGCTGACCCTTATCTGGAAGAAATGGCTAATTACTCTTTAAATTGGACCAAAAAAAGGTTTGGAAATACGATTTCTCTTTATATGCCGATGTATCTCTCCAACGAATGTAGGTCTTCCTGCGTTTATTGTGGATTCAGTTTTGAAAATAAGATCCCCAGAAAAACTTTGAACGAGTCCGAGATACATGCTGAGTCTAAAATCCTTTATTCCAAAGGAATACGACACGTTCTCATATTGACCGGAGAAGATTATTCCATCACAAATTTGGAATATTTGAGATTTGCGGTCCGTATCTTAAAGTCCTATTTCGATTCTATCTCTATCGAAATTTATCCGATGGACCGGGAAAAATACGAAGTATTGATTGGAGAGGGAGTGGAAGGTCTGGCGGTTTACCAAGAAACCTATGATCCGGAGACGTACTCCAAATATCATCTTCGTGGAATGAAAAAGAATATGAGATACAGGTTAGATGCTCCCGACAGAGGAGGTCTTGCTGGATTTAGGCGAATCGGAATAGGCGCACTCCTTGGACTTTCCGATCCTTACGGAGAAATGTTCCGCTTAGGAGAACATGCACATTATCTTTCTAAAAAATATTGGAGAACTACTATACAAGTCTCTCTTCCTCGTATGAGACCTGCAGAAGGAGAGTTTGATAAGACGATCTTTGTGTCGGACAGAGAGTATGTCCGGTTCTTATTTGCGCTTCGTCTTTTTTTGCCGGATAGCGGGCTTGTTCAGTCCACAAGAGAATCCACACGAATGAGAAACCATTTAGCAGGAATGCCTATTACTCATATGTCAGTGGAATCCAGGACAGATCCAGGTGGATACTCGGGCGGAGAAGAATTAAAACAATTCGAGATCGAAGATACTAGAAAGATCGAAGAATTTACCGAGATGTTAAGGAAGAAGGGACTGGATCCTGTCTTTAAGGATTTCGACCGGGCATTTTTCCAAGTACCCGATCGAATGAGTTAGGAGCCCGTCCCGAAAGTCCAGGCTCTTGAAGATTAGGACCATAAATATCCGTAATCTAAGGTTCGGAGGAGTATAAGGATTATTTTTTACCTTTATAACTTTCCATCAAGCAGCTATTAAAAGCAGTACATTGACCTGAATGAGTTTCGTAACAAGAAGTAACCGCTGAATAATTTTTGCGGCAGGTGTTTAAACACCCTGCTCCCACTTTTTGTCTATCTGCAGCACTAAGCTTTTTTTGCCCTTCTACGCAGTTTGTGTAAAAATCACAGATCTGGTTGCATGCTTGGCTTTGAGCGGAAACGGAGGAGAATCCGGTGAAAACCGTAGCTAGCAAGATTAGGGTTGCGAGGATTGTTTTTTTCATGGGTGTGTTTTCTCCAAAGGACCTAGCGACGCAGGGATTCGAACCCCGGACCTGCGGATTATGATTCCGTTGCTCTAACCAGCTGAGCTACGTCGCCGTTATTCCTAGGAAATACCTATCAAAGGTATTTACCGGTCATTTTTTTTGAAATACCGGCCTTGTCAAAGATTTCTCTCCGGGTGATTCGAAACCTTTCCTAGGACAAACTGGCCCTATATTCTCTAATCAGACCCTTGTCCGATTAGAATGTTCCAGCTTTCAGGCGTTTTTCCATTCCCTTTCTGTTCCGGATTTGGTAAATTTTTTCTTTCTAAGAGAAGATTTTCAAGACGGACCTGTAATGTTTTTCCTAAATTTTCCCACTCCGTTTTTAATTCTTCCGGGAAGGAAAGTTTAGAATGGGATTCTACTTGAGAGAGAAGGTCGGGGATCAGCTTTTCTTCAATCTCCTTCTTCCGAAGTTGGAAATGTTCTAGTAAGTCTTTTTGAGAATGAGAATATTCTTTTTCTAATCTTTTGAGCAAGAATCTATCAGTTCGGTCAGAATATTTATCCAATAAATGGACGACCCTTTCTTCAAAGATCGCTTCCATTCCGGCTTCTGCTTTCGGATGAAATTCTTTTGCAGTCCATTCTTCTAGTTTGTGCAAAGCGTCTTTGTGTTGGGGTCTTTCTTGTATCCAACGGGAAACTAATTCTTCGTAAGCTTCTGCAAGAACGCATGCGAGTATCAAAAGTTGTAGTCCGAAGGAAAAATAGATTTTGGGTCTGAAAACGAATCCATTCTCAGATTCAATTTTCCCCAATGCGGACAAAAGGGAGGAGTATTTAGAATCGGCTCTTTTGTATAAGAACTTTTGGATCGCGGCCTCTAACTCGGAAGAAGATCCGTAGACTAATTCGTATTCATAGATCTCTTTAATATCCGTCAAAGATCCTACGAAAAACGCCTTTGCAAAGGAGAAGGAAGAAGAATATCTTTTTCCGTTCTCTTTTTTTCCCCATAATTTTCTTTCTAGAAGTAGAGACGTTGAATGTTTCTCTTCTTCTTTCCAAATAATCTCCGGGATCGAATGGATATTTGTTTCGAATATTTTACTAAGCTGTTCTTCGGATCTTTCGATCTTTCCTAAAACACGAATATAAGAGTCCGTTAAACTATTTCCATCCGAAGTCCAGAAACATAGTTTATTCCCGAATAATACAGGAGGGAGCAAATAAGAGAAGGTAATCTGATCCGGAATCTCTGTTTGCGCGCGGACAGGATAGGAAGGAAGGGTAGAGAGAATTTGAGAAGAAGGTATCCAATCTTCCAAGGGAACTAAATAGAATTCTTCTGCTCCATTCTCCTTTGCCCATGCCAACACGGATTGAAAATATTCTATGGAGTCTGGAATTCCGATCTGGGCATCTCTCCCGTCTGAAAAAGAAAGTTCGGATGGACTAGGCCATTTGGCAAGGGTCTGCATGGTTTCTCCCATGATTATATTTTGAGCGTAGTGTACCAAACTAGCGCAAGGCAAAGGGCCGATAGATCCAAAACCTTGGGGGTGAAAATTCTATCGAATCCATTCAATCGGAGTTTTTTACTGATTGCCTCAGGTTCAAGGATTTTTAGCCTGAGCATGGACTGCTTTTCAAGGGGCCTCTTCTTTTTTTGAAAGAAGGGAAGATACTTGCAGGATGGGTATTAGGATTTGGCACATCTCTTGCATAACATAAGCAGGACACGCTTTTCGCGTGCGAATTAGAGACCCTTAGTACAAACATATAGGAGATAAGTATCAATGGCGAAAAATGCCGCAGAAGTGATCGCTTTCGCAAAAGCGAACAAGGTTCTTTTCTACGATTTCCGTTTTACGGACATTAAAGGAGCTTGGCACCACGTTTCTTACCACGTAGATTCCGTAGACGAAACTACTCTTAAAGGACTTCCTTTCGACGGTTCTTCCATCCCTGCTTGGCAGCCGATCCACAAATCGGACATGCAGTTGATCCCTGACGCGAGTTCCATCTTTTTGGATCCGTTCACTGCAGATCCTACTCTTGTAGTATTCTGTGATGTATGGGACATTTATAAGAACCAAGCTTACGAAAAATGCCCTCGTTCCATCGCTAAAAATGCGGTGAAATACCTGAAAGATTCCGGGATCGGTGACACCGTATATTTCGGACCGGAGAACGAATTCTTCCTTTTCGACGGCTTAAAAGTAAGAGACGCGATCAATATTCAGTATTATGAATTAGATTCTTCCGAAGGTATTTGGAACTCTCACACCGATATGCCTGGTTCCATCAATACTGGACACCGTCCCGGAACCAAAGGTGGTTACTTCCCGGTAGCTCCTGTGGATTCTCAAGTAGATCTTCGTGCAGATATCGTTAAGACACTTCACAAGATTGGAATGGAAACTTTCGTGGTTCACCACGAGGTTGCTCAGGCTCAAGGAGAGATCGGAGTTAAATTCGGAACTCTTATTGAAGCAGCAGATAACGTTCAAAAACTGAAATATGTTGTTAAGAACGTTGCCCATAAATGGGGAAAAACCGCAACCTTCATGCCTAAACCTCTTTACGGAGACAACGGTAACGGTATGCACTGCCACCAATCCATTTGGAAAGACGGCAAAAACCTATTTGCAGGAAACGGATACCAAGGTTTGAGCGAGCTTGCTCTAAACTATACCGGTGGTGTATTGAAGCACGGAAAGACCGTAGCTGCTTTCACTAACGCATCCACTAACTCTTATAAGAGACTTCTTCCAGGATTCGAAGCTCCTGCGATCTTAGCTTACTCCGCTCAGAACCGTTCCGCTTGTGCGAGAATTCCGTTCGTAAGCGGCGAAAAAGCGAAACGTGTTGAGTTCCGCTTCCCAGATTCTTCCGCGAACCCTTATCTTGCATTTGCTGCATTGCTTATGGCAGGAATCGACGGTATCCAGAATAAGATCGATCCGGGACCACCTCGGGAAGAAGACTTATTCGAACTTTCTCTGGATGAGATCCGCGAGAAGGGAATCCAACAAATGCCACACACTCTTAGAGAAGCGGTTGAGCATATGTTGGCTGGTAAAGAAATTTTCAAAAAAGGAAACGTATTTACAGAAGAGTTCATCCAAACCTACAAAGCTTACAAATTCGAAACCGAAATTTGGCCTTGGGAAGGACGTCCTCACCCATTCGAGTTCCTTACTACTTATTCTTGCTAATCGTAAGATACAGTATGGATTTAAAAACCCCGAGAATTTCTCGGGGTTTTTTTATGGGATCTGATCTAAGTTCGGTTTATCCGCTTCCGGATATTTTGCAAGATACGCGCCCACAGTTTCTCTTTTTTTAGTCAGCCTTTCTCTATGATCTGAGATGATCTGCCCAAAGTCCAGTTTGCCAGTGATAATCTCGTATCTTTCCGTTTCCATGGTACCTAGATCCAGATCGTAATCGATCTCGGAAGCCTGGTCCGCGTATTTTCTGGAAGCTTCCCAGTAAGGAATAGCTTCTTTGTAGAATGAGTCCGCCACCTCGAAGGACTGTTTTAGTTCGTGAGCGAAATCTAAATTATAAAAATATAAATGCCTTTTATCGAATTGAGAAGCGATCCTCATATACGATCTCATGATCTGCAGGTTCATATGCATGAAGATCAGAAGTCTATATTTATGATATTCCTCTTCATTCGTTACCCGGCAAAGAGCATTCCTCGGATGGCGGAACCTTTTTTGTAATCCTGCTTTTAAGAAGAATATATTCCTTCTGAGTTCGTTCTCTTTATAATGAAGTTTAAGCCCATACATCTCATAATAGTCTTCTAAAAACTTAGGTTCCCATTTATGTAGTTTATAAGGAACCCAGTCGGAAAACTTGGTATATACGCCATTTTTTTCGTATTCGTAATTATAATCCAGGTCCGGTTCCGTGCTGATGGAAACAGGAATAGGATTCAATTTTTGTAATGTAGGAGAGAGCACCAGAAAGACTAGTATGATAGCTCTGGCTATATATTTTGTCTTTCGAAACATTCTATCTTATTCTATCGGTCTTTCCGTGTAATCCTGGATGGAAAAGAAGTTTCGGAAAATTCTACTTTAGCAGAGGGGATGCCGATCTGTCAGGCTAAATAGGGTGTTTTTATTTAAAAAAGCGACCTTGGGTCGAAAAATCTAAGAAAATATCAAATAAATTGTTTACAAAATCTGTTAAACTCTAATTTATATCCGCTATATTGGATTTTAATCCAAAATAAGGGACTCCCCATATGTTAAAAAATACAATTATGAGCCGACCGAGTCGGAACAAAAAATATACATTCTTACCAGTCCGACTCCTTCTCTCTTTCGGATTTCTGGGCTTGGGATCCCTTTGGGCCCAAGGTGTTGAGCCGCCTAAACAAGAAACGGTTACTCAGGCGGAGAATACACAAGTCAAACAACCTGCGCCTACAGAAGAGAAAGTTTCCGCTCCTTCTCCCCAAGCTCCTGCTACAAATGCGGATGCTAAGGACAAAGATAAGGAGAAGGATAAAGAAAAAGTTCCTGCCGCTCCGTACAAAAGTCCTTGGAAAGGTAAATTAGATGGGGAATTACTCGGCACTTTACTCTTAACTCCGGAACACCAAGATACGGTTAGAAAAAATCCCAATCTTTGGATCACAGACAACCTTCGTTTCGGTATACAGATCCGTCCTAGATTCGAAAATTTTAATAACCAAGATTTTGATAAATCTACAAGCGACTCTAAAAACTACGTTACTCAAAACAGCCAGTTCTGGACTCTTTTGGATATCAACGAATCCTTTGCGGTAAAATTGACCATCCAAGATACTCGTCTGTATGGACAGTACAAAGACCCGAGCGGGACTGGATACGGTCCTACTTCTTTTACGAACTCTATCGGGACTGCATATGCTCCCGGAAGTACGATCCCGGTAAAAAATAATACGGATATCCGAGAAGCTTATATGATCTGGAAGGATTTTCTTCCTTATACAAAATTGTATTTAGGTCGTCAGGTTTTCTCTTATGGAGATTCCAGGATCATTGGTGCTCGTAATGATAGCCAGATCGGTAACTCTTTCGACGGGGTAAGAGTTGCATTCGATACCAAAACTTGGTCAACTCATGCAGGTTATACTGTTCTTGCAGAAGAAAGTAACGGTCCGAACGGATTCGTAACTGCTAACAGCCAGAAGGTCGGTGGAGCAAAGGCGCTTAACGATACTTATCTCGCATTCTTATACAATACTTGGAAACCATCCGAAGAATTAGTGGTGGATCTATATGAGATCGGCGTTATCAAAAAATACAATACTACTACCGCAACGGGCGCTCTTGTGGATCCGAATGAAAGAACGAACGGTAGAGATAATCTTTTCACTACGGGTATTCGTTTAAGTAACAGAACTGCTTCGGGCAGAAGTCTTCCTGCAGGAAAATCTTGGGACTGGGGAGTTGAATATGCCGCCCAGACAGGAAGTACCGGACAGACGATCGACGCTTCTTGGGATACTCTGAATACTACCATTGGAAGTGGGACGAACAAACATGCTGCCTACAAGGAAACAGTCCAGCATGATGCTTCCTTTTTCTTGGCGCAAACAGGTTACAATTATAAAGGTTTCCGTGTGGGAGTTCAATTCGCGAGAGCTTCCGGTGATCCAAATAGAACCGACGGAAAATCCGCAACTTGGGACCCATTGTTTGCTACAAGATCGGGTGGATTCCCTTATTTCGATTCTGGGAACGGTATTGCAAACGCTGCCTTTTGGGCAAACGTAAGGACTTCTTCCGTCCATATCCAATATTATGATGATACTTGGGGTAGATTCATTTTCGCAGTTTACGATATTCGAAAAGATAAAGTCCAAGACGCTTGGTACGACGGTAACAGGAACGCAGTTACAGGATCGACTGGATACGATTCGAACGGAGATTTCCTCGCGAACAAGACTGTTACAGGAAGTACGGAAAACTATG
The DNA here is from genome assembly GCF_000244755.1 of Leptospira licerasiae serovar Varillal str. VAR 010. NCBI lineage: Bacteria > Pseudomonadati > Spirochaetota > Leptospiria > Leptospirales > Leptospiraceae > Leptospira > Leptospira licerasiae. The sequence continues at coordinate 202,005 of NZ_AHOO02000013.1, forward strand.
CTAACAATCCTTTCCTGAAAAATTGGCAACCTGGACACAGACTTTTGTTGGAATATGATCTGATTTATATCAAGAAGATCAATGATTACTTCTCGATTTGGGTGGGAGCGACCGTTCTTTACGCGGGAGATGCGATCAAAAACCAAAAACAATTCAATCTGGATAGAAATAGCACCTATTTCTCGCTTACTCTTCAGTTTGCCATTTGAGATAATCTCCAGGCCCAGGCCCGGTCTTTTTTTAGAAAAGGATCGGGCTTTTTCTCTACTTTCCCCCTTTCCGCGTCGTCCAAACATGTACGGACCAAATCTAGGAGTGTCACCGATCCGGGAATTCAGGATTGACCATACTTTTAGAAATCGCAACTTGGTTTCGAAGTTATGGAGCCGATAATGAATCTTAGGAGAAAGAGAAATCCTATTTGGGTCTAATCGTCCATCTCATGAAGAAAATTCGGATCCTTCTCTCCTCAATGTTTGGCCTAAGAGCCGCACTTCTAATATTCTTCTTTTTTTTAACTGGCTCGTTACAAGCCGAATCCCAGGTAGTCTCCGAGTCTTGGATTTCTTCTCTCAATAGATGGTTGGAGACCGGGATTTCCGGTCCAGAATTTGGATTTAACTCTGCGATCTTTTTAGTTTTGGGAGGGCTTTGTGCAAGCCTTCTTCCCTGCGTTTATCCTTTGTATCCGATCACTGTAGGAATTATCCAGGCAAGAGGAGAGACTGCCGCGAACAAAATGTTCCATCCTCTGGTGTATTACGCCGGGTTGGCATCGATGTATTTTTGTTTCGGACTCGTGGCGGGAATTTCAGGTGGTGCGTTCAATACAGTTCTTAGGTATCCGGGAACCAATTTATTTTTAGCCGTAATTATCTTCTTATTGGGACTTGCTTCATTAGGGATTTTGCATCTACCGATTTTTCCCGTAAAAGAATGGAAAGGTTGCCAAGGTTGGAAAGGGACTTTCCTTTTGGGAATGGGAGCAGGTTTCCTTTCTTCTCCTTGCGTCGGGCCGATTGTAGTCGCGATTTTGATCCAAGTGACAGCCGGAGTCCAAAGTATCAGTGCTTATTCCCTGGCGGTTTCCGCTTTCAAGATGGCGTTGTTCGGACTTGGTTTAGGATTGCCGTTTTTATTTTTAGGAGTGTTCGGACTTTCTCTTCCTCGTGGTGGAAGATGGACCAGATGGATACAGATCGTTTTAGGATTTGTGGTCTTTTACTTTGCCTGGTCTTATTACAATAAAGCAATGCAGTTATGGTCCATTCCATTTGAACTGAGTTTTGGCATCTTAGCTGCCGCTCTCGCGGTTTTGATCACTGCTTATTTTTACCAACCGACATCTCTTCTTCGCACGGAAAGAATGAAGAGAGCATTACTTCTTACCGGATTGATTTGTTCTAGTGCGATCCTGATTCGGCTTGCGGGTTGGGGAACTGCTCCCGGCGGGATCAAGAAGGACGTAGTAGAAGAGCATGGAAATCTTGAATGGCATAGAATTTCCGACACTGCATTCGAGACTGCTCGAACTGAAGATCGTTTAGTATTCGCGGATTTTTATGCGGATTGGTGTTCTAACTGCAAAGCTTTCGAAGATCTGACCTTATCCGATACGAATTTAAACCAAGCGCTGGGTAAAACGGTCCTCCTTAAGATCAGAGACGACGATAAGGATTTTCTAATATATGAGAATGATCCAAGATTTCCCGAACTTAAGATAGGTCTTCCATTCTTCGTGATCTTCTCTCCTGACGGAAAGGTTCTTTTTAAAACTACGAATTATTTGAATACTGCGGATATGATCCGAACGATCCGAGGAGAGAATATCCACGCCTCAGGGGAGTGAGGCACGGTAAGAGTCGCAGGGTTTTTTATCCCACGCAGAGGCGCAAAGCCGGCGAGTTTTTATCACGCGAAGGATTCTTGGTTATAACCTTGTAGGAACTCCTACAAGGTTATATAGCTGAGCACCAAAGACTGTGTTGGAACTCCAACAAACCTATCTTGTTAACTCTCTGCGTCTTTGCGACTCTGCGTGAAAAAATGCGCCCCTTATAACTCTGTGTCTCTCAAGCTGGGACCGGTTCCTTCTCCCAGAGTTTCCATTTTACTAAGAAGTATATTCCGACCAATATGATCGCAATGGATACGTATTGGGATTGAGAGAATCCATGCCAGTAGTAGCCGTTCAAGAAGGTGGTTGTTTCTCCGCTAGCCCCGGGAATATTTGATTGTACCGGAGGTTCGAAGAAAGGGATCACTGCCTTGTTTACTCTCAAGAACTCTATTCCTAATCTTGCAAGTCCGTGCAATACTAGATACTGAGCTCCCAAACTAAATCTTTTGAAGTTCTGGAATCTTGCCCATTTCTGAAAGTAAATGAAGAATAGAAATGATATAGCGGATTCCATGACCGGAGTATTCCACACAGGAACTCCACTTGGGACTGCGCTCGTCGGCCAATAAGTGAATGTTAAAAGCGGAATGTCCGCATGAGTTGCAAATCCGTAACAACCGTCTCCTGAAACAAAACATCCTAATCTACCGATTGCATAACCCAATGCCATACTTGGAACTGCCGCATCCAAATAAGATTTCACGTCCAATTTGTTTTGGATCATATATAAGCTGATGAATAAGATCCCAAAAAGGAATCCTCCGTAAAATACCAAACCGCTTCCGGAGAATAAACTGGACCAAAGTCCTGGGCGACCAGGAAATCCATCTAAGTGGGTGAGTGGGTAAAGATATTTTCCGTCAAAACCCGGTGTATCTACGAATATTTGGTCCCAGATTTCAAAGATAAAAAATACCTTAGCGCCTACGAACGTTCCGAAAACCCCTAAGATCAAAAGCCAATCCGCATGGGATGGATCTAAATGTTTTCTTTCTAATTCCTTAGGTAAAAAATAAGAAGCCGCCAAAAAGGCGATCACTACTAAAATACTGAATGTGGAAATTCCTTCCCAACCGCTGCTGATGTATTTCTGGACGAATGGTACTAGTCCGGGAATATCTATGACTTTATACATGGTTCCTTCTGTTGGATCTTTTTTCCCTAATATTCGTTCCCCGAATCGGGAAAGTTTCGGGGAGATTAAAATTTATTCCATATTTACGAATTCTGCCGGGTCCATAGGAGGATCGTAACCTATATGGACCTCATAATGTACGTGAGGTCCTGTTGCTTTTCCTGTGGAGCCTACATTGCCTATATGTTGGCCTCTGGTAACAACCTGTCCTTTTTCTACTAAGACTACAGAGCAGTGACCATAGACCGTATAAAATCCATTCAGATGATTTATACGGATACTTTTTCCAAGTCCCCCCGCAGATTGTCCATTATCTTCTATCACACCCGGAGCTGTCGCGTATATTGGAGTTCCTTCACCCGCGGCAAAGTCGATACCGGAATGAAATTCTCCCATCTCTACTAGACCGAATGGGTCCACCCTTCCTCCAAAAGTGGAAGTAACAAATCCTACTCCAGGTTTCAAAGGTCTTCCTCTTGGCATCGCGTATAGAATGGACTCTCTTTCTTCCAAGTAATCGAATGCGTTTTGGAAGGCATGTTTGATCTTATATAATTCTATATTTCTTTCCGCGAAACCTTCGACAGTGTCGGAGTATAGATCCATGTTAGTCGATGATTCGGGAACATTCTTCTTTAAACTGAATTCGGGTACATAATCGAAGGTAAGAATCCTTTTCCAAGGAACTTCTTCCCACGCGACTAAGTTTAATTGTTCCGTCTTCTTTTCTAATCCGGAAATTTCTTTCTTAGCGTCTTTGAGAAGAGAGTTATAATAAAGAAATAGGCCCACATTATTGTCAGTTTCCCGGATCAACTCCCGATTCGGTACAAAAAAGAAGTTCATGTAGACCACGAATGCGCTCGCGAGTAGAAAAAGTAGGACCGAAAGCGCTCCTAAGAACGCCGCCATAAAAACGCTCAGCTCAACATTCAGAACTGCTTCGTGATCGTGAGGCACGAGTAAGAAAGAAATTTTGCGAGACCCTTTTTCTTTGATTTTTAGCCAGGAAGAACGAAAGCGAAGATATTTGATCTTCAGCCTTTCTGCGGCTCTGGGGCGGTCTTCGAACTTTGCCTCATTGTTCATAGATTTTTACTTGCAGGTAGGGGTCCGACGGGGATTATAGGACTTAACTATCCCATCATATGAAATTTCTGTCCAATCTCTTCAAGAAAAAAATAGGATCCGTCGACGACATTCTTATTTATCCGGAGGGACGGAGGTTTTATCGGGATTCGCATCCGGTTCGCAAGACTATGATCGACGAGGATGCGGTAAAGATCATCCATCGTCTCCACAAATTCGGATACAAAGCCTATATTGTGGGCGGAGGTGTACGAGATCTTCTTTTAGGGCGCAAGCCTAAAGATTTCGACGTAGTTACCAACGCGACTCCGAATCAAATTAAGAAAATCTTTAATAACTGTCGGATCATCGGTCGCAGATTTAAGATCGTTCATATTCTCTTCAAGGGAAAGGTGATCGAGGTCAGCACTTTTCGTTCTCTTCCGGAACATCGCTTTGGAAAACCTGTAGAAGATCAGGATTATCTGATCAAACGGGACAACAAATTCGGAACTCCGCAAGAAGATGCCGCCAGAAGAGACTTCACAATCAACGCGTTATACTATGATATCCGCAACGATTCCATCGTGGATTATGTGGGCGGATACGAGGACATCCAAGGCAGACAACTCCGAGTGATCGGCAATCCGGATATTTCTTTCAGGGAAGATCCTGTCAGAATGTTGCGTGCAGTAAAGTTTGCAGTTTTACTAGGTCTCAAGATAGACAAAGGAACTTCCAGGTCCATTAAGAAGAATGTCCACGAGTTGGAAAAAGCTTCTTCTTCCCGTATGTTGGAAGAATATAATAAAATTTTCCGCACCTGGAGAACTTCTCTTATTTTCCAAGGGATGGCTCAAAATTCTCTTTTAGAAGTTCTGTTTAAAGAAGCTTTCGAAAGAGAACGCCGTAAAAATCCGGATTTTGGGGACAAGTTTCTGGAGACTAGAGTCGGAAAACGTTTGGCGATTGCGGACAAACTTCTTTCTGAAAGAGAGGAACTTACTCCTCAGATTTTTTATGCACTTTTATTTTCCGATCTTGCAGAAGAATCCTTAACTAAGAAGAGTGGGGGGCACTTGGTTGCTTCCTTAAAACAAGCTTTAGAGCCTATTTTCCAGAGATTAGGAACTCCTAAAAAAGATAAGGAAAGACTGATCAAGGTATTTGCTTCTCAAGAAAGATTCACTCATATTGAGGACGACAAGGCCTCTCAGAATAACTTTTTCCGTAAGAAAGACTTCTTCTATGATGCATTTTACGTCTTTAAGATCAATGCGATTGCGGACAATAATGATAAAGCTCTGCAGTCTGCATTCTTCTGGGAAATCTCTCTTCGCAAAAGACCCGTTCTACCGAACAGTATCGGTGGCGTAGGAAGAAAGGAAGGCGGACAGGGGCAGGGCGGACGCCCGAATCGAAACCGTAAAGAAAAAGACGGTGGTCGATTTAAAGATCGTAACAGAAAAGGCGGACGTCAAAACGGAGAAAGCTCAAAACAGCAATCCGAATCGAGTTCCGAAGAATCTGACTTTTCCGAATCGGAAGATTAGTAACTATTCAAAGGATTGGATCACGAACTGAAGGTTTGTTTTGCCTCTGAAAGTGTTCTCTTCTAAACAACCCCAAAGATCTAACTCACCTTTTTCTCTTAATACTCGGGAGAATTCTTCCGCCTTATTCCATATGATTGCTTGGATGGATTCGGAAGAAGATAAAATTTTGAATCTTGCATGTTTACCGTTGGATAAAGGACGGTAAGATAGTATCCTTGCACCTTTCACGGAAAGTAGCGGAGTCGGATTTTCCATTCCGAACGGTTCGAATAATCCAAGCTCAGTGTATAAATTTTCTCTTAACTCTTGGGGACGCAGACTCACCAAACTTCTGGTCTCTTCTTGTAGGCCCGAAACTTTTTCCGATTCCAACCAACTTCCTGCTTCTTGGAAAAGAATTTCTGCAAGCCTAGGAATCTGATCTATAGAAAGAGAAAATCCTCCTGCTTCTTTGTGGCCGCCGAATTGATGAAAAATATTCTCCGCTTTTTTGAGAAGGTTTAGAACATTCTCTCGTCCGTATGCTCTAACACTTCCTTTAGCATGTCCATGGTCGGGCGCTATGAATACGACGGGCCTTTTGTATTGTTCCACTAATTTTGTGGCAACGATCCCGGAAACGCCAGGTTCGAAATCAGGTTCGTAGCAGAAAAGGATCGGTCTTTCCGTTCTTTCCCTTTTTCTTTTTAGGAAACCTTCTACCCGGAATAAATTTCTTTTAGTTCTTTCTCTTCTTTCTTCGTTTAGTTTGAGAAGGTCGGTTGCGAGTGTTTCCGCTTCCTTATCCGAGTTGGAAAGAAGAAGTCCGAGCGCTGCTTCCGTCTTTTGCATTCTACCTGCGGCGTTTAATGCAGGACCTATGCTCCAGCCTAAATCTCTGGAGAGCACCTTTTTTTTATCTAGGTCTAATTGGGATAAAAGTTTTTCCAAACCGGGACGATGTGAAAATTCTCCCGTTTTGATCTTTTGAAGTGTGGAACAACCTTCTTTTACGATGATCCTATTTTCTCCTACAAGAGGCATCATGTCTGTGATCGTGCCGATGGAAGCAAGGTCCAGATTTTTCAGGACCTGTTCCCATACCGCAGGAGAAGAATGGATTTGAGAATAGAAAACTTCTCTTTCTGGATACTGGGTTTTGGAGGTTCTAGGCCAATCTACAAAATTCCCGGAAAAACGTTTTTCGGCCTCGGATCTATCTCCTTGAAAAAGTTTGATCCCATTTTTTACGAGGGCGCCGCTGAAGAACGTTTCTCCATCTCTGATCCAAACTAATGAATTATAATGTTCTAATGTAGTGTAAAGCCAAGCGGTGATCAGCTTCCATGAAATAACGGAAGTGCAGATCTTTTCCGTCGGATAAAGAGAATCTCCTCTTTTGGGAGAGATCAATTTACAAGAAGAAGGTATCCTTTCCGGGATCTCATGGTGGTCCAATACCACTACTTGTATCCCTTCTTTGTTTAATTCCTCTATTTCTTGACTGTTACTTGTTCCGAAGTCCAGGGTAACTAGTATGTCCGGCCTCACTTCCCTTACATATTTCATTGCAGGTTCGCATAGTCCGTAATCTTCTTCGCTAGAAGTTTTTACGTTAAGTTTTCCTGGATGTATTCCTTTTAAAAAATTGGCAAGTAAGCTTGTGGAACAGACTCCGTCGCTGTCCCTATCTCCGTAGAGCAAGATGGATCTGTTTTCTTTAACAGCCGATTGAAGAATGCGGATAGATTCATCCATGTCCGGTAATAAAAACGGAGAAGGAAGATCCGAAATATTTTGGGAAAGTATTTTAGAAGGATCGGAAACCCCTCCGAATTTTGTCTCGAACACATGGGACTGGAGGGGAGTTAGGCCTTGGATGGAAGAATTTGGTAGAGTATGAAAATCCGGTCCATGTTGGGGCATAATTACATGATGCAATTCCCGCTGAATTTTGCTCCTGATTCGATTTCAAGATCCGGGGTGCGAACGTCTCCTACTAACTTTCCTGTCTTGCGGACGGAAACTTTGGAGGCAGCGCTGATATTCCCTTTTAGGTCTCCCTCGATTTCCAGGGTTCCGGTTTCGATATCGGCCTCGACTCTTCCGGTTTCTCCTACGATTAAAGAGCCTGTGGTCTCAATTGTGCCTTTAAATTGGCCCTTGATCTTCAGTGCGTTGTTGAAACGTAGTTTGCCTCGGAATTGGATGTCTTCCCCGATAATCGTGTCTATGGATTCTTCGCTCATGAGTCTCCATTCTCGGACCCCGATCGGACCTTTCAAATGTTTTTCCCGACATAAGAAGATTTTTTCTCCAGCGGAGCCCCAAAGACGCAGGGAGGGATTGGCTTGTCGGCGATCAGTATTTCGTTATTTGTCTTTTGGAGTTTCCAAAATTCAGATTCAGAAACATTAGAATTCCAATAGGATGACCGATTGATCATACGCAGGAACTCCTGCGCAACAACCCACTTCCAAACAAACTAACCGACTTCTCTGCGACTTCTCTGCGACTTCGCGCCTCTGCGTGAAAATAGCTAGAACGCAGCGACCAGAATCGTTTCGATCTCGTTTTTAGGAAGTTCTCTAGGGAGAGAATCCAAGAAAGGAAAAGAAGAAGCAAGACTTGCGATCCCAGGTAAATCTATTTTACGAACCTCGTATTCGGAAAGCCTTTGAGGGATCTTGAGTTCTATATAAATTTTCCGAATACCTTCTACCGCTTTGATTGCTGCCTCGATCACTGAAATATTAGTGATATCCTCGTCCAAAGCTTTTGCGATCATCACATATTTACCTGCGGAGGAGGTCAGGTTATATTCCATCACATGGGGAAGAAGAATGGACATCGCCTGGAAAACGTCCAGATTCGTAAGGTTAGATGCGGCCAATGAAAGTGCATAACAAAGTCCTAATGAACTAGAAGAATGCGACATTCCAACAAGTAAACTCGCGCCGAAGATCGCGTTTTTATACTGCAAGTTTTTCGGGTCTCTAATCGCTGGCACCAGGTTTTTATAAATGATCTCAATCGCACGAAGTGCGGACGAGTTAGTAAGTTCGTTTGAGTATTTGGAAAGAATACTATCTACCGCAGCGGCTAAAATTCCCACCCCAACTTTTGCAACGTCCGCAGAAGTCATGAAGCTGCTGATCTTGGCGTCTGCGATCACCATCTCTGGAAAAAGGAACTCGTTCGCAAAATAACGAACAGTCCTATCGTCGTCCATATATACCGTTGCGGTAGGTGAACATTCCAGTCCCATCACAGGATGAGTAGGAATTAGAATGAGTGGGATCGGTCTTTTAAGCCTAAGATTTTTTTTAAGGATAAAAACGTCTTCTGCAAACGCATCGTTATTGGCGAGAAGTGCGACTAATTTTGCAGTGTTCAGACTTTCGTAAGAGCCGTAACCTATAATACAGTTAGCGTTGGAGATCCTAGCGAAGTAGGCGGCAGTATCCAGTTCTTTTAATGTAGGTTCCTTCTCTATATTGTCGTAAAGAATAACGCCGTCTATATGTTTCTCTAAAGAAGTTTTGATGATGGAGAACTCGTCCATATTCTCCAACTCGCTTTGAGTGGAAAGAATGACTGCACGATTGCCGATGTTCTTGATGAAGTTACCCATTTTAAAGCCGCAATCGACTTCAAAATGGATTTTGGTGGGAAAACTAAAATTGATCCAGTCGGGGAGTATCGGCATTGTGTGTCGTTCTCCCTTTTAATTGAGAGGAAGTATGTAAAATCCGGAATCCAAGGGAAACAATTCCGGATTTAATTATTGGTTAACGGCCTAAAAAAGATTCTGCGATACGATCAGCTACTGCGTTTAAGATCTCAGGGCTGAGATTATCATAATCTCCGTTCTTAAGTTTTTCCTTCACTTCTTTAAGCTTAGTAGAACGCTCTGAATCAACAGGACTTGCTACGATCTTTTGAGCGATCGTTTGCACTTCCGCTTGGATACGAGCTTCCGAAGCTTTTTGTTTAGCAGTGTCGGAAATGGAAATATTGTCGAATGATTCCTTAGATTCTGATTTGCGAACAGGAGTCGACTTACGTGGCTCGTAAGATCCTCCGCCAATGCCGCCTATTTTATCGATAGTCATGGGTTTTCCCTCTCACTCCTAAGTATCGGCATCTCCGACACGTCCGTTAAGCATTTTTTTAGGATTTGTATAGATTAATACTACAAATTCGCCCTTTTCAGGGAATTTCAGGGATTCGAGGGCCTCCGTCGGCTCTATTTTCAGGATTTCCTCATGGATTTTGGTCAATTCCCTCCCTAAAAGAATAGGAGAATTCGGAAAAATTTCCCGGATCGCCGACAATGTATCCCTAATCCTATGAACGGATTCGAAGATGGTAAGCACACCTTCGAAGTTTTCCCATTCCTTGAGTTGGTTCCTTTTTTTACCCTTCTTCTCGGATAAGAAGCCTAAAAAGAGAGAAGGTTGCACCTGCCATCCTGAAACGGAAAGCATAGAGGTGAGTGCGCTTGCTCCTGGTATTGGAATAATTGGGAGCTTCTCTTCTCTTAAGATCCGAACTAGCTGGGAGCCTGGATCTGAGACTCCGGGAGTTCCTGCATCCGAGACCAAGGCCAAAGTTTTTCCCGATTTTAGATCTTCTATAATACCTTTATAAGGTTCAGCGCCTTGGTCTTTATATAATGTCCTAGCCTGGGTGGAAATTTCGTAGGTTTGCAAAAGCCTTCTGCTATGAGAAGAATTTTCGCAATAGATTACATCCACCTGCTTGAGTACTTGCACCGCTCTGAAAGTGATATCTTCTAAATTTCCAATGGGAGTGGCGACTACGTAAGCTGCTCCTGGTTGGACAATAAATTTAGAATTAGGAGCTTCGATCATAGATTGCAACCCGGCGGAGATTCTCCCGCAGGGCAGGCGCAACCTGTGGCCGCGTTTCCTTTGGTGCAAGGATTACATACGGTTCCGACAGGACAAAGAGATTGTGTAGAAGTAGAGCAGCTCGCCGTTGTGCACGCAGTTGGATTACAACTTGTATTGGTTCCACAATGATCCGGATAAATGGAACTACACCTTGTGACCGGAGTGGACATATTAGAGGTGATGCCTGTATTCAGTAACGCTCTTAATGTGAAAGTGTATACCTCACATTTTTGGAACATCTGTACTGGAGAGAACGGCTGAAAATTTTCGATTCCTTGGGTTACTACATTAGAAGTAGAAGCTTGGATCGCCAATTGAGGAAAAGAAGGTTGGACCCCATTTTCTAAATACAGATTTGCGTTATTAGTCGTTTCACCTGCAGATGGGATGGCGAAAGTAATATAAAGATTATAACCTACGAACTGAGGTTCCATATTGGTGATATAATACTTCAGGTCATACTCAGGCTTATGAGTATCTATATTATCATATTTAGCCGTGATGGAAAAGATTTGGGGAACTCCGACTGGAGTTAGGAACACAAAGGGAGATTGGGTCACCTCAGTATTCGTTCCACAAGAGGCGAAAAACAAAAAAAACGAGAATAAAACCGCCTGAACGGCAGGGGTTTTTAGGTTGCCCGTCTTTAGGGTATGTTGGATTCTAAATTTACAACCCACAAGGATAGAATTCGACCTTGGAGTGGTCTTACAACTAAAAAACTGGGGCTTCCTCATCGTGACTAGAGTTCGAACATTATTAATTTCCGTAGTTTTTATCGTAGTATTCATTTTCTTACTAGTGATCTTATTTTGGACCGACGACGACAAATCAGACTCCAGAAATAAACAAAGCGAAGCGGAAGCACTTGCAAGCGTTTTCGGCGGAGGAATGGGAGCTAATTCGGGACGCTCCGGTTACGGAAAAACGGGTGCAGATCCTTCCTTATTCGATTCCAATTCCGATTTTTACAAGGCGGGAAAAGCGGAGTATCGCGAACCGGAAGTAGGGGAACCTTCGTCCGAAAATAAACCTGGAGCTCCCGCTGCCGATTCGGATAACCCGGTAAACCCTCAAACTGGAAAACCTTATACAAATGAGGAGATGGAAAGATTCGCTCAACTTAAGGAAAAGTTTCCGAATAACTCACTTCTTCCAAGTAAGATGACCCCTGCGGAAAAAGAGCAGAGAAAAGTTTTCGAACAAAGAGTTTCCGAAGCAACCCGTGCCGTCTTAAGTCGGACAGCATCCAAGGAACAAACAGTAACATATTATGATTATATGGAAAAACAATCCAAGGATAGATTGGAGATCGTAAAATACTTGGTCGATCTCCAAAAAGGATCCGGAGATCCGGAACAAGAGAAGAAGTTAGAGACCATCCAGCAGACAATGATCCAACAATTGGAGCAGGTGCAAAAGGATAAGCAAAGGGCTTACGAACAAGCCGGATTGTAAGACACAGAGTGGGGGAGAGTCTCAGGGTTATTTTCACACAGAGGCACAAAGACGCGGAATGTGAAAAAATCCTAGAACGAAATTTCACTCAGGATCGGAAAACGGAAACTGGATTTAGGGTCTAAGCCGTATTCATCCAAATGGAAAGAAGGTGGGAGCCTTTCTCTTTTCCATTGGCTTGCTGAGAATAATTTTAAAAATTTCTTTTTACCTTCTTCCGCTTCTTGTGCGTTAGGCCATTCCTGGGACTCTAAAAGATTGTCAGGGGATTTTCCGAGATATACAAAATTCCTTTCTAATTTTTGGAGGAGAGGGTAAGGCATTAGATCTTTCTCATCCTCTTGTTTTTCGGAAAGCGGTTTTAGTTCGGCGGTTGGTTTAGAATGAACGATATCTTCCAAAGCGTTTATTTTAGGCAGAATAATATCCTTTCCTTCGTGAACATTCTTTAGCCAAGAAAGTATGAATTCCTTACTCACACCGGTGAGAGGAGCAACGGAACCGGAAGAGTCCCCATCCATCGTAGTATATCCTACGCTTGCCTCACTTCTATTTCCTGTGGAAAGAAGAAGATGTCCATTTAGGTTTGCAAGCAACCAGACGAGAGGAGATCTGACCCTAGCCTGTATATTTTGAAGTGCAAGATTATGATCTTTCCAATTCGGGACAATACCTTTCACAGAGGAAATTTTGTCTAACATCGATCTTACTTCTGAATCAACAGTAATCTCTGCGTGAGTAAAACCTAATTCTTCCGAAAGTTGTTTGGCGGAATTTTTGGTTTGTTCCGAATTGTTTTCCGTTCCCTGAAAAAGTGTGTATAATAGATTTTTAGGATCGAGACCTAAGGATCCTAAAAATTTAGGACCAAGTTCCTTTTCGGAGAATAGGATTGCTGCTTTTACAAGAAGCGCACAAGTGGCGCTGTCCGCTCCTCCTGAAAGAGATAACGTATATCCTTTTGTTTTGGATTTGATCAGATAATCGAATAAACCGAGAGAGGTCGCCCTGGTAAAATCTTGGAATAGATCCGACTCTGAGACTCGGACGGAAGTGTCAGAATTCTTTTGGACCTTTAGAGGAAGTATCTCAATTCTTTGTAGGCCTTTTCCTCTGGATCTGAATTCTTTTGTGCCGGAGGATCTAAAATTTCTTGCTCGATTGGATCTGAGTTCGGACGAATTCAGATCCAAATGGCTACTTTCGAAATCTGTAAAGTGAAGTCTCGGGCCTTCTTGTTTTACGCTCCCATCCAGGATGCCCATACATCCGCCTTCAAAGATCAAACGGCCTGACTCGTTCCCGTTCAAGTTTGCATAAAGAATTGCAGTGGAAGAACTACGGGAAGATTCGGAGAACATTTTTTTACGGATTTCTTGTTTTCCCAGAGCGAAGTGAGAAGCTCCCGGGGAAAGAATTAGATCGGCTCCCGCTTCTACCAGGTATTGTCCAGGTCTTGTTTGGACCCAGGAATCCTCACAAATCTCTATTCCAAAATTGAAATCGGGGCTTTCAAAAAGTAAGGAACCGAAAGGAAGTTCAGATCCGTCAGGGGTGATCGTATAATTTCTGGATTCTTCTCCCTTTGTGAACCATCTGTTTTCGTAATGGACGCCTGTTTGTGCTAGGTTTTGTTTTGGGACAAGGCCAAGGATTTTGCCGTTCTGCAAAACTGCAGACACATTGAATAAATAAGGGCTCTGGAAAAATGGAAGGCCTACAATGACCGTTTTGCCCGAGGTTACTTTTGCGATCTCTAAAAGGCTTTTCCAGGATTGTTCCCAGACCCAAGGAAAATAAAAAGTGTCCTCACAACCGTAGCCGGAAATGCAGAGTTCCGGAAAAAGGATCAAAGAAGAATTTTCGTTGGCTTGAATGGCGGCCAGGATCTTTTCTCTATTTCCCTTAAAATCCAAGGCGGTCGTTTTTAAACTTACTGCGGTGCAACGGTAGAAGGACATTTCCTTCCTAGTATCCTAATATCGGGAGTTATAGAAAAGGATTTTTTGTTTTGGAGTCACAGAGTAAGTAGAGACGCAGGGTTAATTTTCACACAGAGTCACGGAGGCACAAAGGGAAAGGTAATTAGGGTAGGGTTATTGTGGAGAGTAGCGGATGTTGGAACTCTATTACAAAAACCTCTGTGTCTTCGCGTCTCCGCGTGCCTAAAAATTTATATAGCTCACATTTTCACGCAGAGACACGGAGCCGCAGAGGGGGAAAGTTTGAATAAGGGTAGATTTGTAAGATTGTTGGAATTCCAACAAGGGATAGTATTAATTGTAGGAGCTCCTACAACACTAAAACTCTCCGTGACTTTTTGCCTCTGTGTGCCTAACCCTTTCTTCCGATCTCCCAATAAATCCTTTCTGCCGCCCCTCTGCCTGTTTCTACAAATTGGCGATTGGAAAAACGGATGGCCTCTTTTCTTTCGGAGTTTAGTTGCAATATTTCTAAAACATCTTCTTTGTTCTGGATAATGAACAATCCGCCTCTATGATTCAGTTCGATCGCTTCCGGAGCGTGTGTAATTTTTGGTCCACTCAAAAGTGGGAGTCCAAAGTAGGCAGGCTCTAATACATTATGCACTCTATTGTGTAATGCTCCTCCTACATAAGCAAAATCGGCGGCACGATATGCATGGGCTAAGATCCCAAGAACATCGAATAAGATGACTCTGGAAGAAATGGAATCGAACTCTGTCCTAGAATACAAAGTGTAATCCGACGTAAATCTTTTGATTTCGGATTCTAACTGAGTGATCCTTGCCGGGTCAGTCTTATGAGGGAAAATCCAAAATGCAGTGTTTTGAAGAGAAGTTTCTTGCAAAAGTGGAAGAAGCAATTTTTCGCAAGGCTCATAAGTAGAGGCGAGTAAAAACACCTGAGAGAATGGATAATTTTGGGGTCTTTTAAATTCTCTTTGGCTTGTTTCTATTTTTTGGATTACCGAATCAAATCTGGAATCTCCAAGTGTTTTGATAAATTTGTCCTCTCCCAGTAATTCTTTAAACTTATCTTCTCCGGAAGAATGAGAAGTGAGAATTTTATCGAATAGAGAAAAAGCCGCCTTATAAAATTTCCTTTTTAAAAATCCTTTTGGGGAAGTGATGACTGCGGAAGCGAGGACAGTTTGGATCCTTCTTTTTTTAGCCGCTAAAAGTAAATTAGGCCAACGATCCCAAGCCAAACATACTATAACTTGAGGGGAAAATTTATCTAAGATAAAATCGTAACTCCAAGGAAAGTCCAAAGGGAGACGAAATTTAAGATCCGCCGGAAATGCCTCAAGACTTGAATCTCTGACTGAATCGGAAAATACGCTTTGGAGAATAAAAGTTTCCGGTTCCTTCTTCTTATATACTTGAGCAAGCGCCTTACATTGGTCCAGTTCTCCCACCGACGCTGCGTGCAGCCAGATAACTTTTTGTGCCTTGGGAGCAAAAGGGTAAGAGAGTATTCTTTTTTTATCTTCGTTTCTGGACCGGATAAAATTTTTTGCACCTGGAACGATCAGTGAGAAAACGAAAATCCAGGGCCAAAGAAGGATCGTCAAAATCCGATACGTTATTAGCATAGTGGTATGAGATCTCCTCTTTTTGTATTCGACCTAATGGATACCCTGATCCAGGACCCGTTCCATTTGGCCTTAAAAGAACTTTTGCCCAGAGAACATTGGGAAGATTTTAAGAACGGTCGGGAAAAGCAAGCCTTCTTAGATTTCGAAATGGGAAGAATCGAAGAAGAGGATTTTTTCCGGAGATTTTATTTGGATTCTCATAGGGATAAGGGACTTCCACATCCAAAAGATCTAAAGGAAAAGATGTTTTCCAAGATCAATCCTATTCCAGAAACTTTAGAGATCGTAAAAAGTTTAAGATCCAAAGGTTTTTCAGTAATCCTCGCGAGCAATTATTCGATTTGGTATAAAGAAGTTATGAAATTCCCAGAGATAGGAGAAATTTTACATTCTCTGGATGCTTTGTATTTTTCCTGTGAAATGGGCGTTAGAAAACCCGCCCAAGAATATTACCAATGGATAGAGACTGATTTCCCTGGAAAAGATTATGTATTCATCGACGATAATCCGACCAATGTGGAAGTTGCCGGTTATATGAATTGGAATGCCTTTAAGTTTAATCCTAAAAAACCGGGAGAGCTAAAAGAATTCCTTACAGAGCAGTACCCCAATTGTCTTTGACTTCCGCACCGGGATAAGATTCTTCTCTGCTATCGATCAATATTCCCAAGCGGTCCATATAAAAATAAAATTCACCTTTGGGTTGAAAAGGGTTCGGTTTGATCCGGATGGAAACAAGCTCCAAAGGAAAACGAAGAGATTGGTTCAGCCTGATATTTTTTGCAGGAACCGCAATTTGGGTCTCTATTCTTTTCCAACCGTCGAATTTCAGATCTCCTAACTCCAGAACGATCTCTTTGGATTTTTTCTGATGAAATACCAACTCCAAAACCACGTTATGATTATTGGAATATGCCCAGAAAAACACTCTTGTTGGAATTCCAATAGGCAGTCGGATCGGTTCCTTTGGTCTGATCTCTAAATGTTCATGTTTCGGATTTTCGAAGAATGTTTGGACCATCATGGATCTGTATTCTTCTTTAGGAGATGCCTTATATAATTCTCTTTCTTTGGAGAATGCTTGGGAGTCCGGCACTTGTGCCACGTAATCTATCCTGTTTAAGAAAGAAACTCCTCTATACACTTCCCAAGGCCTTTCTCCTTCGAACGAATCTACTAGAAAAAGATTGTAATGCTTCCAATCGGTTAGTACTTTTTCTAATTGAAGGACTCTGCTTGCCTCGTCTTGGTCTCTTTTGACTGGAGGCGCCCAGGTCGGTTTTGGAAGGATCCATAAACTTAGGCAAAAACAGAATAGAACGGTCCGGATCACTCTAGATCTTTCGGTAGATTTTATAGATCTCCTAATAAGAACCCCGGTTTTTTGCCGAATTCCGGTGTTTTCCGGACCGATAATTCTAAAAGGTATTTTATGAACCGGGATATTCTCAAGATCCTACTCAGCGGACTTCTCATCCTATTACTTGGATCTCTCGCATTTTATTTATATGTGGAGAGGGATCGGATTGCCGCTTGGTACAAGGACAAAAATCTCCAAGTAGAGGAGAAGTCCCAGCCAGAGAGGACTATTCTAACTCCGGAAGAAGTACCAGACGGAAAAGATCTATCTTCTCCCAGCCAAAACTTCGACTCCGATTTTTCCAAACCTAAAGATTCAGTTACCGAACCTTCTTCCCAACCTTTGCCTAAGGACTATGAGGTTCCAGGTTTAGGAAAGGAGAAGAAAGAATCACTCTCCGCCAAAACTGACGATAAGCCGGAGACAAAGGTTACTGAAAGCGCTGATCTTCCCAAAAGAGAAGAAATGGATCGCCCAAGAACGAAACAAAGAGACGAAAGTTTAGTTGAATACGACGACGGCCCTAAACCGAAAAAAGAAAAACGTCATTCTAAAAAGTACAAGAAAAGAAGAACGGCACATTCCTCCGTAAATGCTAAGATCAGTTCTTTGGAAAAAAGAGTAGGCCGTCTAGAAAAAAAGTTAGGAATGAAAAACGGATCTCCTAAAAAAAAGAGTAAGATCTCTTTACGCAAAAGAGTGGAAATCCTAGAACAAGAAGTTTCCGGTCTGAAAAATAAGTCCAAGGCCGAGTAGGCGTGGGTGTCTCAGAGAATTATAGATCCATAGTACATGAATTGGAGTCCCTGAAACCGGTGGGAACTCCAACATTGATCGCAGTTTCGAAATTCCAGCCTAAAGAAAAAGTACAAGAAGCGATTTCCGGCGGAGTGATCCATTTCGGAGAAAATAGAGTCCAAGAAGGGATAGAAAAATTTTCCGACTTGGGAAAACCGGAAAAAGATTTTATACTACATCATATAGGTCCCGTTCAATCCTCTCATATCCGAAAGTATGCAGGACTTTATTCTTTCGTGCATGGAGTAGGTTCCCAAAAAGTTTTAGAAGAATTGAAAAGAAGAATGGACCAGGATCGATGGCTAATACGCTACTTCCTGCAAGTCAACTTAACAAAAGAAGATTCAAAATCGGGATTTTCGAAAGAAGAAGTTTTGGAACTTCTTCGCAAAAAAGAAAGTCTCAGCTCTGAGTTTTGTTTGCTGGAAGGATTTATGACAATGGGTCCAAGTTCGGGAGATCCGGAAGGAACTCGCAAAGTGTTTAGAGAGATTGCAAACTTGCGAAAAGAATTTTACCCGCAAGGAAAACTATCCATGGGAATGTCAGGCGACTACAGGATTGCGTTGGAAGAAGGCAGCGATTATCTTAGGATTGGGACCGCAATATTCGGAGAAAGAACATGAAATACAATAAAATAGGTATTATAGGCTGCGGTAATATGGGAGGAGCGATATTTCGTTCTCTCTTATCTAGAAAAATGGATGTGATCGGTTACGATCCTTATCTAGATCCAAAAAAAGCGGAAGGAATGGTTTTGGAAAACGATTGGTCGCAATTCCAAAAGAAAGCGGACATTCTCATCTTAGCGGTAAAACCGGCAGAGGTTTCTAAAACACTTAGATCCTTAGAGGCACCGAAAGCAATCCTTTCCGTTGCGGCAGGTATAGACACAAAGATACTATCTTCTTCCGCGCCTGCAGGGTCTAAGGTGGTCCGTATCATGCCGAATCTCCCCATTCTTGTTGGAAAGGGCGCTTTGGGTTACTACGGAGATAAGGAATTATACGAAAGTCTGAAAGAAATCTTCTCTCCTATCTCTTACTGTTTGGAACTTTCTAAAGAAGAACTAGTCGATGCGGTTACTGGACTCTCCGGTTCGGGGCCTGCCTATGTACTTAGGTTTATCCAAAGTTTGGCAGAAGGTGGAGTTGCCTCCGGTTTGACATACTCTCAAGCATTACAGCTCTCCATACAAACCGTGATAGGCGGTGCCGAATTACTTGCAAAAGAATTGGAAAAGGATCCTGATACTCATCCGGAAGTTTTGAAAAATAAAGTAACGTCTCCAGGCGGAACAACGATAGCGGGTTTGGAAGAGTTGGAGAAGAATAAGTTCCCGTATGCAGTTATCTCGGCAGTGAAAAGAGCAACGGAACGTTCTAAAGAGCTTGGAAACTAAATAGAAAGGATTAGCAAATAAGAGATTTGTTTCTTTTTTATCAGGAAAGAGTAGAAAAGGTAGAAATTAAACGTCTCTTTGTCTACTTTTGAGGATAATGATTTGATGTAAAACGCTCTAGCGCGGACAGGATTCGAACCTGTGACCTTTGGGTTATGAGCCCAACGAGCTACCGGCTGCTCCACCGCGCGGCGTCTAAAACCATGTTTCCTTAACCCAGGCTGAAAGTCAAATGAAAAACCAAAAAGAGTTTGATTTCCCCGAGGAAAGCTTTTTGATGCTACTACCTCTTGCGGATCGACTTCACGGAAAATGTTCAAAGTCCGTAGGCGAAGAAACGGATTAGCGAAATAAATTATCTTTTCAATTTTGTATTGGGAGATTCCACAGTTGATCGGAAAAGACAATGATCCATTGATGATCGAATATTATGAGAAGAAGATCTATGATCAGAAACAACTTCTCGAGATCAGTAAGGCTCTTAATTCCACACTGGATTATAAGTATCTAATTGATGCTATTTTAAATATTTGTTTAGCTCAATTGCAAACATTGAGCGCGGCTATCTTTTTAGCACCGGAAGCCGACTCCAATTATTTCGAATTAGAACCTAGCTTTAAAGGATTCGATCTTGCAGAAGACGATGCGGGCTTCAAGATCAAAACGGATGCACCTTTGGTTACTTTTTTAGAGACCAAACTAAAAGCAATGACTCCGGATCAGATCGAAGAGTCCATGGGCTTAAGTCCTGAGCTAGAATTTTTAAGAAGGATAGGCGGAGACCTGATCATTCCTTTGAACGCAAAAGGAAAAGTGAACGGGCTACTTCTTTTGGGTGAAAAGATCACCATGGGAGAATGGATGGAAGAGGACAGAGACTTCCTCACCACTCTCTCTACGCTTGCAGGAATTGCAGTGGAGAACTCCCGTCTTTACGAGCTGGCTACCGTCGATATGATGACCGGTTTGAAAGTGCATCACTACTTCCAAACCAAATTGAAAGAAGAGATGGAACGTTGTCGTAAAAAAAGAACGAATCTTGCTCTTCTGTTCACCGATGTGGACAACTTTAAAAAGTTCAACGATACTCATGGGCACCAAGCAGGGGACCAGGTATTGATCGAAGTTGCTGCGAGACTGATCCAATGTGCGGGCAAACATGATATTGCTGCCAGATATGGTGGAGAGGAATTCTGTTTAGTAATGCCTGGAGCCGACTTAAAGCGAGGCTTTGAAATGGGAGAACGTTTGAGAAAAGCGGTAGAAGCTGCTTCTATCCCGAATCCGAACGGAGGTCCTGATTTTCAGGTCACTCTTTCTATAGGAGTTTCCGAGTTTTGGTCAAGCGATCGAAACAATAAGGATCTGATAGAAAGGGCGGATAAGGCACTTTACGAGGCAAAACACTCAGGTAAAAACAGGACTGTTTCCTTCCAAATCCCGGTCCAGAACTAGTTTTTTCTAATTTTCTTGGGTATTTCTGGCTTATCGAATTCTAAAATTCGACCGAAATCTCTAGCATGGAAAAACAACTTGAGCTGGACCATTATTATATCAGCCAGATCGAAGAGGCGGAGCTCGGAAAACGTATCCGTAACCGTGCTTTAGGAAGAGAAGAGTTCGATTTTTCTCCGTATTCCTGCTTTATAGAGTATAAGGCAAAGGATGCCCAAACTGGAATAGAATATAGGGACTGTGTGATCGATTATACTCGTTGTCCAAATTCCCGTTGTATCAAAAAGCTACTATAATCCAAAGAGCGAACTCTTTAGAGTTCGCTCTTCCAAATTTTTTCCCATTAAAAAAGAATCGATTTTTTCCTCAAATTTGAAATCCTAATCGGGTTTTAGAACATTCTCGATGTTTTTTCTTCCGAATCGTACATTCAAAAAAAGAACTATTCTTTCCAGGATCATCCTTGGGACATTCTTCTTTTACGTAGCTGGATGTACTACTTTCGATTTTCGGAATTTATTCTCAGGTTATATCCGCTATGAAAAAGAAGCAGGAGGGATCTGGATCAGACTTCCTTTAAAGGAAGTGGACCATCTTCCCGTAATTTACCTTTCTTTGGATAAGGATAGGGAACCTCTTAGGTTCTTGATTGATACCGGCGCGTTTGTTTCTTTTCTTTCGGAAGATCATATCCCTGAAAATTCTCCTAAAAGAGTTTTGAGCGCAAGTTTTCCAGGAGGCTCCGTCCAGTCAGTTCGAAGAACCATCAAAAACGATCTATTCATCGGAGGGATCCGTCCATTCGAATCCGTGGAATTTTATTCTCATGTCTTCCCTAAAGAACTGAGGGTGGACGGCATTTTAGGAATGAATGCATTCTTAGGTTCAGTCGTTGTTCTGGATTTGCCGGATAGAATTTCTCTTTGGAGATCTTCTACCTCCAGTCCAGCTCCGGGTTTTTTGGAAGAAAATTTATTTCCGATGTTTTTGAAGTCTGGCCAACCTTCTGCGGTACTTCTTCGTCCGCCAGGGACCAGAAAAGAATCTTGGATCTTGGACACAGGAGCGGAATACAGCGTTTTAGATTGGGATACGATCAAGTCGGATCATCCTACGGAATATGTGGAAGGAAAGGAAGCCACAGTATTCAACTTTGGCGGAGGAAGACTTCAGGCTAAGATCAGAACACTTCGGCCTTTTTGTCCTGTTTTCGTAAAAAACGATTCCGAAGGGATTGGCTTCTGCACTCCTGAATTAGAGGTATTTCCGGGAGGTATACCGCCGGACGCTTTACATTCCGACCACCGAAGAGGAATCGTCGGGATACTTGGTCGGAATTGGATGGAAAACTATCGAATTCTTTTGGACACAAAAAGGAGTCTTATTGGTATAGTAGGAAAGGAATTGGTCCCAGGAAATGAGTAAAGGTAAGATCATAGTAGCAATGAGTGGAGGGGTGGACAGTGCAGTCACCGCAGGCCTACTCATGGAACAAGGTTACGAAGTGATCGGTGTCAACCTGCGTACCTGGGAATATGAAGCCCCTGCCTGCGATACCACTAAAAAATCCTGCTGTTCTCCAGAAGATATAAGGGACGCGAGAGACGTCGGTCTTTCTTTGAATATCCCTTTTTATGTGATCAAGATGGAGAAACTTTTCCAAGAGAAGGTCATAGACAGATTTGTAAACGACTACAAGGAAGGAAAGACCCCGAATCCTTGTGTGGAATGCAATACTTTCGTGAAATTCGGAGCATTATTCGAAAAGGCGAAAGCATTAGGAATTGATAAAATAGCAACCGGGCATTATGCGAATATCGTCGAGATAGACGGAAGATATGCAGTATCTAACGCCCAGGACATGAATAAAAACCAGGCATATTATCTATACGGATTGTCCCAAGAAAATCTGAAAAATACGGTTTTTCCTTTGGGCGGAATGACCAAACCTGAGGTGAGAGAGATCGCGCGTAAGATGGGATTGCCTGTCGCTGAAAAAGCGGAATCCCAAGAAATCTGTTTTATTCCTGAAAACGATTACAGAAAGTTTTTGGCTAAGAAAAATATTAACTTTACTCCAGGATTTTTCAAATTACAGAATGGGCAGGTAGTAGGAGAACATTCCGGAAAAGAGAACTTCACCATAGGGCAAAGAAAAGGTTTAGGTATAGCTTGGAAGGCGCCACTCTATGTGATCTCCATACAAGACGATGGAACAGTTGTTTTAGCCGAAGAGAGACAAACCTTTGTGGAATCTTTTATCGTAGAAGATCTAAATTTGCAAGCCTGGGCTCCCGTTTTAGGAACGGAAAGTTCTGAATGTAGAGTGCAAGTTAGATATCGTTCTCGTCCGATCAAAGCAAAAGTAATACGTAACGAAAACTTTATACAAGTATTTCCTTTGGAAGAAGTAAAAGGAGTGGCCCCCGGTCAATCAGCAGTATTCTATCCGAACGATTCGGATTATTTACTCGCAGGAGGGATCATCCGAAAAGGAAGTGTAACCACCTACGAGAAATCGGATCTTACTATATTAGAAAAATCGGAACTAGGAGTAAGCGTTCTTCCGTGAGTAAAAAAATCGCAGGAAAAACGATCCTGATCATTGGCGGAGGACTTTTACAAGTCCCGATCATCCAAACGGCAAAAACAATGCTTCTTAGGACTGTGGTGGCGGATATGAATCCGGAAGCGCCCGGTCTGAAAATTTGCGACCTTCCTCTCGTCATGTCCACTAAGGACATAGAAGGAATGGTGAGAGAAGCCAAAAAATTATCCACTACCACTAAGATAGACGGGGTCATCACAGCAGGAACGGATGCGAGTATGACGGTTGCCGCAGTGGCTAACGCATTAGATCTTCCGGGGATCCGTTTCGTCGATGCGGAAGCCGCTTCGAATAAAGTAAAAATGAGAGAGCGCCTGAAAAAAGCAGGCGTTCCTATTCCAGGGTTTGCTCCCGTATGGAGTATCCAAGATACACGTGACGCGTTGGAATTCCTACAATTCCCTTTGGTAATGAAACCTGCGGACAATATGGGCGCTCGCGGGGTAGTAAAAGTAAATAATAGGGAAGAACTACAGGCCGCATTTAAACATGCCAAAAAATATTCTCCTACTGGCGAGATGATCTTAGAAGAATATATGCCTGGTCCTGAAGTTTCCGTGGATGCTCTTGCATGGGACGGTAAATTTATGATCACCGGCCTTGCGGATCGTATCATAGAAAGAGAACCTTATTTTATAGAGATGGGCCATAATATGCCTTCTGCTCTTTCCTCTGAGATACAAAAAGAAATAGAAGATGTGATGTTCCGAGGTATGCAAGCGCTCGGGATCAGAAGGGGTGCAGGTAAGGGAGATATCAAAGTGACCCCTACCGGCGTGAAAGTGGGAGAGATAGCTGCAAGACTGTCCGGCGGTTTCATGTCAGCATTCACTTTTCCTTTATCCAGTGGGATCAATCTGAATCGAGCAGCAATACTCATCGCGCTCGGAGAAGAGCCTGATAATTTAGAGCCGTTATTTCATAGAGTCTCTATCGAGAGAGCATTACTCGCTCCTAAAGGAAAACTTCTTTCAATCGATGGGTTGGAAGAAGCGAAAAAGATAGAAGGTGTAACGGATATTTATTTATTGCACAAAGTTGGAGATATCATTCCGGAGCCCACGAACAATATTGAAAAAACGGGACATGTAATCATCTCTGCGGAAAATTTAAGCCAAGCAGAGAGTATATTCTCCAAAGTATTAAAAACGATCAAATTCACTTGCGACGAGTTATATTCCATTTCCGAAAAAGAAATTGCCGCGAATGCAAGGGCTCGTTTCGGAAAAGAGATCTGTTGGGTCTGTAAGGTTTGTGATGGAACGGATTGTGCCTCCGGTGTGCCTGGAATGGGCGGCGTCGGAAGAATGCTCAGCTTCCAAGACAATACCAAGGCATTAGAAGAATATTCCATTCTCCCCAGATATATCCGAGACAATGTGCAGGCAAATACTGAGAGCCAATTTTTAGGACAGAAATTATCCACTTCTTTTATGTGTGCGCCTATGACGGGTGCGATCACAAATATGAGCGGGGCCATGGATGAGTATACTTTGGCCGCCGTATTATTGGAAGGGTGTTTGGCTTCCGGCACCTTAGCATGGTTAGGCGATGGTGCAAGCCCCGAAAAATATCTGATCATTTTGGAAGCTCTAAAAAAATTCAACGGCAAAGGTATACTGATCTGCAAACCTCGGGAAGATGAAGGACTCATTAAGGAAAGATTTCAAGAAGCGGAGGCTCAGGGAGTTCTTGCGCTTGGAATGGATATAGATGCGGTGAATTTCAAAACTCTGGTCCAGAAAAAGATCCCATCTATAACAAGAGGAGTCGATGCTCTTTCTAAAATACGCTCTTATACAAAACTTCCTTTTATCTTAAAAGGTGTAATGAGTCCGGAAGATGCGATCCTTGCTAGAGAATCGGGAGCGGATGCGATCGTTGTTTCCAACCATGGAGGCAGAGTGTTGGACGATATGCCAGGGACAGCAAGAGTTCTTCCTATGATCCGAGAGGCATTGGGTCCCGATTTCCCGATCTCTGTGGATGGTGGAGTGAGAAGCGGAGCGGATGTTTTCAAAATGCATGCATTAGGTGCAAACAATGTTCTGATCGGAAGACCTTTGGCGATCTCCGCGGTGGGTGGAGGAGTGGCAGGAGTCCGTTTTTTAGTGGGCCAATATACGGAAGGTTTGGCACAAGCAATGAACACTGTAGGCGTTTCTAAAATTTCCGAGATTAGGAAAGAATTTATTTTCAGAAAAAAAGAGGAAACTTCCTCTTAAAATCTCGCTTGGATTTTTCTTTTTGCCCGACTTTTGATATAATTCCGATAAAGGTGTCCGGCCATCCCCTTAACGTATTAGTAGAATATAATGCAAAATGTAGATTTATATTCCTGGTTGGAATTCCCACAAAAGTAAAAGGAATGATCTGGAAAATTCCTCGGAACTAGTAAATTCCTTTCCCTAAACAAGGGAGCCGTTAAACTCGGATTCCTTGTTAAAGGCCGAGGGATTCCTTTAGGAGGAAAGTTTGGACAGGACAGTCAAAGAAACAGAGGCTCTGACTAAAATCCTCCAAACATTGTTTGCGAGACTGCCTGTTTCCGTGGAAATAAAGAACAGGTCCTATCCGGCAAAAATCGTAGGGATCAAAGACGGTCTCTATCTTCTGGCTTCTCTACCCGGAAAATCGGATGGGGAGAAAACCAGGATATTATTTCTTACACATAATAATCACTTTTTCCATGGTGTTTTTACCGTTGTCCAAAGAAACGAGGGAAACGGTTTAGAACTGCTTAGGATCCAGGCCGTAAAGGTCAGCGAGGCGAAGCGTGCCCAGGGCAGGGTGGAGCTGGAGAATGGAGGTGAACCGATTATACTCACCAATATTATCAATCAACTCCACTTAAGGCGTTCATTAGGTTTTATTGATAAAATAGTTGAGAACATCCTTCAGAAACATTCCAAAAAAATGAAGGAAACTTATCCTGATTCTTTGATCTATTTTTCCGATCGAATGGATAACCGTCTTAGGATCATGTACAACTTCGAACAGTCTATCTTTGTTACCAATCGTACGGAAAGAAGTTCCGGCGGAGCGGGGCAAAATTTTGTGCCGATCGAAGAATATCTAAAACTTCTCGCATTGAATAAGATAGAATCCAGATTTATTTCCGAAATTTCAGTTTTAATACGTTATAAAAATTATACTCCTCTCGGATATGTTCAGGTTTTATCGGACAGGCCATTAGATACGGAAGATTATAATAAGATCACTTTATTCGCAGCTGCTATCTCCAGAGATGTGATCGCTTCCGGATTCTTCCAAGAATCCAAGGAAAGATGTATCGCAGAAGATATAAGCAGAAGCGGACTTGGGTTCTTCCATCCACAATCCATTTTCTTTTCCAGAAGTTTTGCCGTGGGAGAGATATTGTTATTCGATCTGCAGATGAACCAAGAGTTGAGAGGAACATATCGCGCCGTTATCCGAAATATTACGAACACCGACAAGATGTTCCGTATCGGTTTACAATTCTTTAACTTAAATTCTAAAGAAGAAGAGATGTTGAATCAATTCGTGGATTCTAGATTAGGACCGGGGGAAGGTTCCCAAGCTCCGGAATCGAGTGTGCAAGGATCGGGTCCACCATCCGAAGAAACGGTCGGAGCTATCGAGGGATCTGCTCCGGAAATGGAAACTGTTTCGGAAGAAGTTCCGGATATGGGTTTCGAAGGAGAAGAAGAGTCTGTCTAATTCTCCTACACAGGAAGGCCTCAAAACTAAGATCGGAAAGGAAGACGCCGGTTCCAGGCTGGATGTGTTTCTCGCTTCCAGATTTACATATCAATCCAGGTCCAATTGGAGAAAAATATTAGAAGAAGGTAAAATACTTGTACAAGGAAAACCTGTAAAACCTTCTTATCCGATCAAAGAAGGGGATGAGATACTATATCTTCCCGGAGAAAGTTTCGAGCCACCCGTTCAAACCGACTTTAAAATTTTATACGAAGACTCTCGTTATATCGCAGTAGAAAAACCGGGAGACATTCCAATTCACAGCGCAGGAAGATATAGAAAGAATAATCTTACGGATCTATTAGAGGAAGATCCCCGTTTTGAAAAAATTTATACCATTCACAGATTAGATAGAGAAACTTCCGGAGTGGTGGTCTTTGGGAAGGATTCGGAGGCCGCTTCCAGAATGGCCGATCTATTTTCTAAAAGAAAAGTAAATAAAACATACATCTCTTATGTTTGGGGAAATTTTCCTACCCGTCTTAGTGCGAAAGGGTTTTTGGTATCGGATACTTCTTCTTTGATCCGTAAAAAAAGAAAATTTCTAGCTGAAGGCTCTTTTCAAAAATTAGAAACTCCGGACGAGAATTCCGAAACAAGCGAAACCAATTTTAGAAAAATCGGAGAGGGTAAGCTTCATGGAATTCCATTTTCCAAAATATATTGTTTCCCGAAGACAGGAAGACTTCACCAAATCAGGGCTACATTGTATTCTTTGGGATTTCCTTTACTTGGGGATAAAATTTACGGCAAGGACGAAAGTGTATTTCTGGAATTTATAGAAGGAAAAGATCCGGATTTGGCTTCGAAACTTGGGATGGATCGACAAGCCTTACATTCCAGTTCACTTAAATTCATTCATCCGTTTACCGGGAAAAAGATTAAGATCAGATCCGATTTGCCGAAGGATTTTCCGGAATGAACGATAAACCGGGATTTTGGATCTCTTTTTTTCCTCTCGGATTTTTGATCCTCTCTTTAAGCACCGCGGGGTATTTATTCGGAAGCGGAATTGCAGAAGGACCTGCCCAAATTTTATTATTCAGTGCCGGTGCGATCTCTGCAGGAATTTCCAGACTTAGAGGAATTTCTTGGGAAAGGATAGAAGATACAGTTTTAGATTCTCTGCGAAACGTTCTTCAGCCAATACTCATTTTACTTTTAATCGGCGCTTTAATTGGGATTTGGATCCGCTCCGGTATTGTTCCTGCGCTCATCGTATGGGGATTGGAACTATTAAAGCCGGAGATATTTTTACCTTCCGCACTCATCTTATCTTCAATCGTTTCCTTAGCAACTGGAAGTTCTTGGTCCACTGTCGGGACTATCGGAGTCGCTTTGATTGGAGTAGGAGCGGGACTTGGAAAACCATTGGGAATGGTGGCTGGGGCAGTTGTTTCAGGAGCTTACTTCGGGGATAAACTTTCTCCCTTTTCGGAGACTACGAATCTCGCATCTTCTATTACCGGAGTTTCACTTTTATCACATATCCGTAATATGGCCAGGACTACTTTACCGGCGTTCGGGATTTGTCTTTTGGCGTTCGGACTTTTGGGTTGGGGAACCAACCAAGGGCAGACAGAAACCGCAACGGGACCAGTTATCGCCGCGCTCAAGGCCGAATTTCATATTTCCTGGGTTTTACTTTTTCCACCATTACTTACTTTTTTTCTGATCTACTTTAGAATTTCTGCAATTCCTTCCATTTTTATAGGCGTCTTAAGCGGAGGGGTTTGTTTCGTATTGACCCAGTCCAATATATATGCAAATTCTTTAAACTTCCAAGATGCAGCTTCCTCGGTTTTCCGAAATTTGGTCTCCGCCGCCTCCGAAGGTACAAAGGTCAAAACAGGGCATACAATCGTAGATGGATTATTGTCGAGGGGCGGAATGTCCTCTATGCTTTCCACAGTTTGGCTCATTATCTCCGCTATGTTTTACGCGGGGATCATGGAAGGAGGCGGGATGACCCAAGTTTTAGCGGAGAAAGTTTTAAACTGGGCCAAGGCAAGAGGTTCACTGTTTGCAGCTACGGTTTTTACCTGTATAGGGACAAATCTATTCTGTGCGGACCAGTATCTTGCGATTGTAGTCCCAGGCAAAATGTTCAAAGAGGCGTATTCCAGAAAAGGATTGGATCCTAGAAACCTGTCCCGTTGTCTGGAGGATTCGGGGACAATGACATCTGCATTAGTTCCTTGGAATTCCTGCGGCTCCTTTATGGCGACAGCATTGGGAGTTCCTACACTAGTGTATCTTCCTTACGCATTTTTAAATTTACTTTCTCCTTTGCTTTCCTTACTCACCGGATGGACAGGTTGGGGGTTGGCTGGAAAAGAGCTGGAATCTAAAAAAGAGTTATCCTAAACTCTTTTTAGCTTTTAAGAAGAACCAGGTTTCTATAACATTTGCTCGATTATAAATCATAGAAAAATGCTTGTGTCATCACAGCGATATGCGAAAATAATAAAAAGTGAGCAAAAGCTCACATTTTAAAAAGGGCATGTCTCGGCTGAAATTCCGAGATACTTCGAATATGAAGAGAGGAGTTCCGATGCCTAAATTCCATTTAAAAGATAGGTATGTTTCCCTTATAGGACTATTGGTCCTGGGGATTTTGATGGGAGCCTTCGCTTCTTCTTGCAGTAGCAAAGAAGGGGAGACGACGGAAGGTTTTGCTCATGTGGTAATGGTGGATAATGCATTTTCTCCCCCTATGCAAAAGATTCCAATCGGCGGTCAGATCGAATTTATAAATTCAGGGGCCAACCCTCATAATGCGATCGCAGTAGATAAGTCTTGGTCTACCGAAAAAAGTTACGGTAATATCGTGATGCCAAGGGGCGCAAAGGTAAAGATCACTTATCCTAAGGAAGGTGTTTTTCCCTATTATTGCAGCTTTCACGCTTCTCCCGACGGCAAAAGCGGAATGGTAGGAGATATCGTAGTAGGTAATGCTGCTTATAATCCTGCAGCAAGAGCAGGTAAGGATTGGAAAGTCGCTGAAAAATTTTCCGGAACCACTCGTAAGGTCCCACAAATGTATCCGACTATCCAAAACGCAGTGGATGCAGCCGCTCCTGGCGATCTTATACTCATCGACGAAGGCGTATACTACGAAGAAGTCGTGGTAACTACTCCTTCTATTACCTTAAGAGGAACGGATAGGAACAAAGTAATCTTAGACGGTCAGTTCCAAAGAGCGAACGGTGTGATCGTAGTGGGCGCAAACGGTGTTGCGGTAGAGAACATGACCGCAAGAAACGCCACCTTAAACGGTTTCTTTTGGACGGGTGTAAAAGGGTATAGAGGTTCTTACATCACCGCTTACAATAACGGAGACTATGGGATCTATGCCTTCGATTCAATTAACGGAGTATTAGAACATTCTTATGCTTCCGGATCTCCTGACGCAGGGATCTACGTAGGACAGTGTTATCCTTGTAAATCGATCCTTTATGACGTTATCTCCGAGAATAGCGCCTTAGGTTATTCCGGAACGAATGCTGGGGGAGAATTATATATCCTCAGTTCCATCTGGAGGAATAACATAGTAGGTTTAGGGCCGAATTCCCTGGATAGGGAACTTCTTCCTCCGGAAAGAGAAACGTATATCATCGGGAATTTAATCTACGATAATAATAACTTAACCGCGCCGATCAAACCATTGGAGTATCCTACCTACGGAACCGGGATATTGATCGCCGGAGGTTTACATAACGTTATCAAGAATAATGTGGTTATCGGACATGATAACTACGGGATCGCGATCTTTCCTAACCTGGACGAAAATTTCTGGTTCTCCCATAAGAACGTTGTGGAAGGGAATATAGTTCATTCTTCCGGTTTTGGGGATTTGACTCTTGCAGGACCGATCAGCATCGGCAACTGTTTCTCCGATAACAAATACCAGACCTCAATTCCGCCTTTATTAGAAAAAACGAATTCTTGCGCTTCGGGGATCAGATTCCCTATGGGTGGAGAACTTTTTTCGGCGTATAATGCACTCTCTCTGATGGTGGATGCTACTCACGGAAATTATCCGAGCGGGGATTGGAAGAACCAGCCGGTTCCTCCACCTCAAACGAATATGCCTGGCGGAGTTGCAGCGCAGGTAAAACCTGCTATCCATCCTTTCGAAGATTTCGGTTTGGATTTGGACAAAGTAAAACTTCCGGAAGAAGCTGCTAAAATTCTCGCGGAAAGAAAGCCTAAATTCGGCGACGTTCTGGGCGGATTCTCGGTTCCAAAACCTTTGGACATTCAGATCGTGTTATTCCGTTGGTTCGGATATTTACTTCCGCTTCTTCTTTACGTATGTTTGGTCAGCTTGAGTGTTTATGACCTGGTTTCCAAATCAGGAACAAGCATCGGCAAATACGTTTGGTTGGCGTTCGTTTCCTTAGTGCCGTATATCGGAGGAGGGGCTTACCTTCTTTCGGGCAAATCTTTTTATCCTAAATACCTGAGATTCACTCTTGTATTTGCGGGGTTCGGAGCTTCCTTAGCCTTCATTCTCTACCTTGCATTTACCATCGTAGGGAACGTCGGAGAGGGTTGATCTCGGGAAATTAGATAAATTAGAATTTTAGAATATTATAAGGAGTTTTTATGGAAACTACTCAATTTTACGATCCAGGATTTTTTACCTTACTTTTCAACTTTTACGGATACTATATTTTCTACATTTTATTCGCTCTATGGGCGCCTTTAGCTCTGATAGATTTGTCTAAAAGGGAAGATGTGGACGCCAAGAAAGGAAGTTTATGGACTGCTGCCATCATTCTTGTTCCTTTATTCGGGGCGGGAGCTTATCATATAGTCGGCGGTTCTAAAATACCTTCTTGGGCAAAGAACAGCCTTGTGTATGGTGGGATCGGTCTTTTGATTTTAACACTCTTGATCTCCACTATCGCAAGATTCTAATAGACGGAAAAGTAATATGAATCGGAAGGATTTCCTTCGTTGGTTAGGAATAGGCGGTGCCGGACTCGCAGCCGGAACCGGGATCGCCGGAATTACCTCGGGCAAAAAAGAGGATCCGCTTTGTAGGACCGGATCTTCCGTTCTTGGGCAGACATCTTCTTCGCCGAATCCTTCTATCCGACTACCAGGATCTATAGGTGGGAATTCCTACGGAAGTATGATCCATCCTCCTATGTTCGCAGACTCTGCGTTCTTATCTAGGATGGAATTACATTCTAACATACCTCAGGCTCCTTCCGGCTCTAAGTTCAGCTCAGAGATTAATATTATAGAAATGCCATTAACTGTGGCTCATAATACTGTCGTGGATGCCTGGACCTTCGACGGTGTTGTTCCTGGCAAGGTGATCCGTGCAAGACTTGGCCAGGAGATGGAACTTCTTTTTAGAAATCACTCCAATCATCCTCACTCAGTCCATTTTCACGGTACTCATGATCCTCAGCAGGATGGTTGGGAACCTATCGCTCCGGGTGCAGAAAAAATATACAAGATCACTGCAGGTCCGATCGGTTTTCATCCTTATCATTGCCATGTTCCTCCTTTAGCAAGCCATATGTCCAAAGGTTTGTATGGGGGATTCATAGTGGATCCTCCCGGTGGGAGACCTCCTGCGTTAGAGTTTATGTTAATACTTGCAGGTTGGGATCTAAACGAGTCTGGAAGAAACGATATATATGCTTGGAATGGGATCGCAGGATTTTACGATCGTTTTCCGATCAAAGTCCCTGTAGGAAAAAAGGTAAGACTGTATATCGCAAATATGACTGAACATGATCCGATAGCTTCTTTTCATCTTCATTCTCAAACGTTCGATGTATATAGGACTGGAACCAAATTGGTGCCTGACGAACATACCGACGTGATCACACTCGGCCAGACGGAAAGAGCGATTGTGGAATTTACTCTTACCAAACGAGGAAGATACATGTTCCATCCTCACCAAACACATATGGCGGATCGAGGAGCAATGGGTTGGATAGTGGCAGTATGAATTTTTTAAAATCGAATTATAAAAATATAATTTATTCTCTTTTGATCCTTGGGGTCGGCTTCGGTGTCGGATATTATATGAAGAAAAAACCTTCTTCTAAATTCGCCTCGGAAGCTCCGGTAGCGGAATGGAAAACGGCAATCCTAAAGGATACGGAAGGAAGATCCGTCCACCCGGCGGAACTGCCCGGGAATTTGTTCGTAGTTTATTTCGGATTCTCTCATTGTCCCGATATGTGTCCTATGGCATTGAACGATATAGAGAACGCATTTACATCCTTAAAAGAAGATTCTAAAAATGTCACTCCCGTCTTTATCACTATCGATCCTGAAAGGGACACCCCGGAAGTATTAAGAAAATATATCTCTCATTTTCCCGGAAAAGAGCTCGTAGCTTTGACCGGCGGAAAGGACCAGATAGGAGAATTGCAGAAAGGATTCGGAGTGTTCTCTCAGAAGACGCAAAATCCGCAAGCGAGTGGAGAATATGGAATGGATCATACTCTCTTCATTTATTTGGTAGATAAAACCGGAAATGTCTTAAGAGCCTATCCGACTGGGATCAAGGGAGAGGAACTTGCAAAAGAGATCAAGGAGCTCTTATGATCTTTTAAAACGTTCTGCGTTTACCGTGAGCTCTGCACGATATTATTCTTTATCATAAAAAGCGAATACAACTGCGAGGATCACCAGAAAGAAGCTTACTGCGTGATTCCATTTCATTTTTTCCTTTAAAACTAAAATTGCAAATCCCACAAAAATGGTGATAGTTATAACTTCCTGTAGTATCTTGAGTTGGAAACCGCTTAAGCCATCTTCCGCATAACCGATCCGATTAGCAGGGACCATAAGGCAATATTCTAAAAAAGCAATTCCCCAAGAGATCAGAATAGTCTTCCAGATCGGAACATCCTTCCAAAACTTCAAATGACCGTACCAAGCAAAGGTCATGAATAAATTGGAAAGTGTAAGTAATAGAAAAGTCCTCATAAATCCAGGAAATTCGAAAGTAAGAATGGAGGCAAAAAAAAACCGGACCAAAAGCCCGGTTTACAAGTAAGGATTTGCTGAAAAACAATTAGTTAGTTTTTACCTCTATCTTTTTGCTTAAAGGTTTCTTTCTAGGGAGTTTGAGTTGTAGGACCCCGTTTTTAAGAACTGCGGAAATTTTTTCTTCATCCACAGGTTCAGATACAAGGAAAGTCCTTTTATAATCTCCGGTCCCATACTCCGAATACCTTAAGTTTCCTTTAGGTTCGGAAATGTTGGTTTTTGCGGAGATCCTAAGCTCGTCCTTCTCTAAAGAAATTTCCAGATCGGACTCTTTTACTCCCGGAAGATCCAGAATTAGTAGATGTTCTTCTTCATTGGAATAAAGGTCTGTAGAAGGAGTATAAGTCGGTCTCGGTCTTTGGATCTTCTCCTGTTCTGTTGCCGATTTATCTTCTGTTTTTAGTAATTCTGATACGCTCATTTTTTTTCTCCTTATGCCTTTGCTTCGATACGGATCTTTCTTGGTTTTTCGCTCTCTAGAATTGGAAGCTCTAAGGTCAAAACTCCGTCTTTTACGGATGCTTCTACCTTTTCAGAATCTACTGCTACCGGCAGTTCTAGTCTGCGTTGGAATTTGCCTCTGGCTCTCTCTATTCTGCGCGGCCTATCTTGTGTGTATTCCTTCCACTCGCCTGAGATGGTAAGAAGGTTATGAGCCACAGTGATGTCCAGATCCTCGGGAGAAAGGCCCGGAACCTCGGCAGTTACTGAGATCTTGTCTTGGTCCGTATAGACATTTAGAGCAGGATAAACCTGTCCACCTTCTGAGACTGGATCGAATAAATTATGGAATCTATTTTGAATTCTTCTGACTTCGCTAAAAAAATTTGGGGTTCTCATTATCGCCTCCTGGGCATATTTAGCACTCATGTATATAGAGTGCTAAATATAAAAAAAGGTTTCAACTATTTTTTAAAAAATTAGCACTTTTTTAAAAAGAGTGCTAATTGGGGGAAGGGCCCAAATCCGGTCGATTCTTGCCCAAAACAGGCTTTTGGAAGCAAAAAAGAAGATATTCCATTTCCGGTTCGGAAGTAAGATTAGCCGAAATTTTAGACTTCTTAGGCATTTCTTTCAGACCAGAAAGGAGAAATTTTGAACCCGGAGCCCAATCTGAAAAAGAACAGAATACTTTTGATCCGTTGTAAAGATGAGGCAGGACTGATCCATCGGATCACCGGCTTTTTGGCGAATATCGGTGCCAATATAGTCGGGAACCAGGAGTTCGTGGAACCGCTGGAGAAAGTATTCTTCATGAGAACTGAATATTCTTTGGAGAACGACGCTAAAGAAGAAGGTTTGATTTCCGAACTTGCAAAAATCCTTCCGAAAGACGCAGTTCTTACTTTATCGAACCCAAGACTTCCTAAAGTGGTTTTACTCGCCACCAAGGAGCCTCATTGTTTGGGTGATATTCTTCTTCGCTGGAGATATGGAGAATTGCCCATGGAACTTTTGGGTGTAGTCTCTAATCACGAAGTTTTAGGGGACTTAGTACGGGATTTTAAACTTCCTTTTCATTGTATTTCTAGTGAAGGATTGAGTAGGGAAGAACATGAGAATCGACTGGATTCTTATTTGAAAATGTTCCAACCGGATTGGATAGTTCTCGCAAAATATATGAGAATACTCACTCCCGAATTCGTAAAAAAATGGGAACATCGTATATTAAATATCCATCATTCGTTTTTACCTGCGTTCGTCGGGGCGAAACCGTACGAACAAGCATATAAACGCGGAGTTAAGATCATAGGCGGGACAGCTCATATCGTGACTGAAAATTTGGATGAAGGACCTATTTTAGTTCAGGACGTCTGTCATGTGGACCACGGTTATTCTCCTGAACGTTTGGTTTTATACGGAAGAGATCTGGAGAAGGTAGTCTTGTCTAAGGCTCTACGTCTACTTTTGGAAGATAGAGTGATGATCTTTCAAAATAGAACGGTCATTTTCGAATAGATTATATACTACTATAATATTAGGTTTTTAGAACATATATGAAATTGAAATACTTAGGCTTTATTTTTTCCTTACTGTTAGCTTGTATTCCTCCGGTGTTTTCCTTTTACGGTTATGTTCCTCAGCCCGTCGGGGCAATGTTTTTTATATTCCTGATTGCTGCAGGATTATGGATCTTCGAGATTATTCCGGGTCACGCAACTTCTATTCTGATCATATTTGCCGAGATCATCCTTTTTTCGAATCCGGGTAAATGGGAATTTTTGAAACAATACGCAGGGCCTGGAAAACCGAATCCACCAGCTGTGTTCTTAGCGTCGCTTGCCGATTCAGCGGTCGTCCTATTCTTAGGAAGTTTTGCGTTAGCTAAGTCTTGTGTAAAAGTAGGGGTGGATCGTTGGTTGGCAAATCGGGTTTTGCCTTATTTCGGGACTTCCCCAAAATACGTTCTACTAGGGCTCATGTGTATTACTGCGACAATTTCCCTTTGGATGAGTAATACCGCCACAGCATCTTTGATGATCGCTTTAGTGTTCCCATTGCTGATGGTCTTGGATAAGGATGAAAAATTTAGAAAAGCGGTCCTGATCGGGATCCCATTTGCAGCGAATTTAGGGGGGATCGGAACTCCGATCGGTTCTCCGCCGAATGTGATCGCATTCGCTAATTTGAAAAATCAGGGATATGGGGATTATATTTCTTTCGGGAGCTGGATGTTTGTTGCGGTTCCACTTTTGATCATTCTACTTTTTGCAGCCTGGCTTTGGCTTCTACGCGCATTTCCTGCAAGCGATGGTTTAACACTTTCTCTTCGTTATGAAACTATTTCGGAAGAAGGTTCGGAGAAAAAGCTCAGATTTGTTTTGTTTGGGTTTTTGTGTACGGTACTTCTATGGTTGACCGAATCATTTCATGGAATTCCTGCAGGAGTTGTGGCTTTATTTCCGCTTCTTCTTTTTACTTCGTTTGGAATATTAGAATCCAATGATTTACGTTCTTTGGAATGGGATGTTTTGATCTTAGTTGCAGGAGGGATCGCTCTAGGCACAGGGATAGAAAAAAGCGGGGCAGGGATATGGTTCGGAGAATTGATCGGCAAACAAGCAGGCCCGGGAGAAAGTCTTTGGGTGCTTGGTATCTTCTTTTCGATCGGACTTTTTCTTTCTACGTTCTTATCCAATACTGCCACCGCAAATCTTTTAGTTCCATTGGCCCTTCCCGTCGCAGCATTATTACTTCCTGGAAATGAATCTTATGCGATCCAATTAGTTTTAGGATCTGCGTTAGGTGCGTCTTTGGCAATGTCGTTACCTGTATCCACTCCTCCGAATGCCGTGGCCTATGCCGTAGGAGGTTTTGAGATCAAGGATATGGCTAAAGTGGGTGTGAGGATCGGACTTTTGGGACTGGTTCTGGTCCTTTTGGGATTTTTGATCTTTCAGTGAGCTTGTGCTGAAATTGCCTTGAAAGGGTATTATCTAAGAATAAACGATAAAAAAACAGGAATGATCCTAACGCGGATTAGATGAAAATTTTGGAAATACAAGTTAGTTGCTTGTTGTTTCGTGCATGTGTCCCGCTTTTCAAAGAGTTTTATTCCAGATTTCCTTAGTTTCTTCTCTTTCTATTTCTTGCACCGGATCAAATCAACCTGATCTTACATCTGCGTTAGCTCTCGCTTTCAGTGATTTTGTGCAGCCGCCTACTCAGTCTCCTTCCGGTCCCCAAAAACCTTGGCCTAAATTTTTAGGGGTTTTTGGCAGCACTACTTTCGCAACTGGAGCGAGTACAGATCCCGACGGAAATATAGTCGCGACCGGATTCACAGAAGGAAATTTGGGCGGGCAACCTATGCTTGGCAAAATGGATTCTTATATTACAAAATACGATGAAGAGGGCAAAAAACTTTGGATCAGGCATTTGGGAGGAGGCCCTAAAGACTTCTCTAAAGGAAGTACTTACGGTCTCGCTGTAAAAACCGACAAGGATGGAAACGTTTTAAGTACAGGAATGACGGTTGTAGAGAAGTTGGATGGGCAGAATAAAATCGGATACCAAGACGCTTATTTATCAAAATATGATAAGGACGGAAATAAAAAATGGACCAGAATGATTGGTGGAGGGAGTAACACTGATTTTCATTTTGGAACTTCCGCAGGTAGAGGCGTTACCTCCGACCAGTCGGGGAATATTTACGTTAACGGTACTACGAATGCGGATACATTTTTCGGCGAAACGAATCCAGGAGGACATGACGGTCATTTTATAGTCAAGTATGATCCGGATGGAAACCGAGTATGGGCGAGAATGGCCCGCAATACGAATCCGGATAATCATGAATCGATCGCAGGAGACCTTACGATAGATTCGAATGGAGAAATCTATTTTGTGGGAGCTGCTCAAGGCGGTTTTGATGATCAGAGCGAGATAGGGACTGAGGATGCTCTTCTGATCAAGTATGATTCGGATGGAAATAAACTTTGGGTCCGGTTATTAGGTGTTCCGGGTCAAATTTCCGTTGCAAATGATGTTGGTTTAGATCCGGATCGAAATATTTACATAGTGGGGATTACTTCTGGAGAGCTAGATGGTCAAACTCCTATCGGAACAACTGATACTTTTATAGTAAAATACGATAAAGATGGAAACAAGTTGTGGACCAGACTTATTGGAAATCCTGACTATTCCGATTTTTTCAGAGCGGAAACCCAAGGATTCGGAATTACTGTCGATCCAAATGGGAATTCGTATATCGCTGGAACGATCTCTGCGGCAAAAATACTTTTTAGTAATTCGATAAATAGCGCTTTCGCGGCAAAATTTGACACAGCTGGGAATTTAGTCTGGTCGAATTTGAAATATATGGAAGAGGTCACAAAATGTGAGGTCCATGCCCAAGATGTAGTTCTGGGTATGAATGATTCTTTTTTTGTAGTAGGTTATACTTCCTGTCTTCTAAGTATATTGGACCCTGTTAACGGTATCAATAGCCTTTTTATTTCTAAAGAATCTCTGTAAGGGTTTTTCTTTTTTCAGTATTTTATTTCCGAAAACGAATCGGGACCTAAAACTGTCCCGAAACATGCAGTTTTTCCGAAAACAATTCATTTACTCGATTCCTGTCCTTTTTTATTTTCCGTTTTTACTCTTGTTTGCGTGTGCTGGAGTTCCGGAAAATCCAGCCGGATCTGAAAAACCTCCGGAACCACAGACAAATATCGTAGATAAGATCGGAACCCAAATAGAAAAGTTATTCGGAAAGGAAGAAGACCCCGAAGTAGTAAAGGTCCTGTTGGGTGGAGACGTTATGTTTAACTGGGGGATCCGGGACACAATCAAGTCCAAAGGAGAATTGGCCCCTGTCAAAGGACTAAAATCCGTTTTTGAAAGTGCAGACCTGAGAGTTTTAAATTTAGAGACCCCGGTAGTATCCGAAAAAAGTTGGGATCACGGCAAGGCTTATGTTTTCCAAGCGAGAGAATCCGATCTGGAGAGTATGAGTTTTTTAGGAGTGGATCTTGTCTCTCTGGGAAACAATCATGCAATGGATCATGGTCTGGAAGGATTGGAAGAAACTCTCAAGTTTTTAGGCGATAGAAATATTGCTTCTATCGGCGCAGGAAAAAATTTAGAATTCGCTTTTCGTCCCTGGATCTGGGAAGGGAAGGATACTTATCTTAGGGTTTATTCCGCCACGAATGTAGCGGAAGGTAGATCTCATTATGCAGGGCAAAGTCCCGGTGTTATGCCTTTGGATCCGGAACTGATCTTAAAAAAATTCCAGATAGAAAAATTCCAATTAAATTCAATTAGGAACGGATCTCGCGGTCCTAAAAAAGATAAAAAATCAAAAACAATATCTACCGGAAAACAATTCAGGATACTTTCTCTTCATTGGGGAGTGGAGTATTCTCCTTTTCCTACGATGGAACAGAGAAAGATCGCAAAGACCTTGGCCGACGGTGGATTGGATATTATAGTAGGACATCACCCTCATATTCCCCAAGGTATCGAAAAGATAGGTAACACGATCGTATTTTATTCTTTAGGAAACCTGATCTTCGGAAGTAGGAACGCCTACTTAAACCATAACTTAATCGTAATACTCCATATTAAAAAAAGCAAATTGATCAATATTGAGCTTGTTCCTATTTTCGGGAAATTCCAAAATGAGGATCATTTGGTCAGACCACTGGAAGGAAAGGAAGCTGAGAGTTTTTTAAAAGAAATCGCGGTCCTTTCCCAAGACTTGGGCACTAAGGTCCGGATCGATGGGGACAGAGGTTGGGTGGAGCTAGACTAAGTCACGTATGCCCAGTTCTCCATTCTTAGGCCCGGAATTTTTTGGAAATGTTTTTCGTTATTCGTAACTAAGGTATAATTCAAATACAAAGCTGTGGACCCGATGAGTAGATCGAAATCCTCTACAGTATTTCCTTTTTTCTGTTGGATAGCCTTGAGTTCTCCATATGTTTCCATAATTCCTTCGGTCAATTGTATCACTGGAAAAAGTTCGGCAATTCTTCGGACGGTTGCCAGATTTCTTTCCTTGTAGGTGGATTTCTGGGCTCCAAAGATCAATTCTCCATAAGTGATTACGGAAAGCGATTTGATGGAGTTCTTACGGTCCAAAAAATTTTGCCGAACGATCGGATCTTCCTTTAAACTATAGATGATAATGTCCGTATCAATCAAATAGCTCATCTGCATCCTTTCCTAAAGTGTTCTTGGTTCGAGAGGAGCGTATATCCTTTACGATCTTGTCCGGACTTCTGTCGTCCACCCAGGAACCTGATAATTCCAAGAAACCCAAGGTCTTACGTTCGGATTCTTTGTTATCGTGCGCTAAATAGTTTTCGATTAGAAGTACTACTTCTTGGCTTACGGATCTGTGTTCCATTTCTGCCCTCCTTTTTAATGCTTCGTAGAGTCTGTCGTCTATGTCCCTGACTTGTAAGTTTGCCATATTCTAAACCTCCCAGAAAATGGTGGGC
Source organism: Leptospira licerasiae serovar Varillal str. VAR 010 (assembly GCF_000244755.1). Taxonomy (NCBI): domain Bacteria; kingdom Pseudomonadati; phylum Spirochaetota; class Leptospiria; order Leptospirales; family Leptospiraceae; genus Leptospira; species Leptospira licerasiae. The sequence continues at coordinate 242,948 of NZ_AHOO02000013.1, forward strand.
TAGTTTCATGAAATTGAAAGCAGAATTCATGAATTATGGAGACTTAAAACGGAAAAGACATTTCTCTCGCATTTTTGGAGAGTCAAAGAATGGATTTATAAAATTGGAATTAGAAATGAAGAAGGTCATCGGAATATTGATTCCAATTACGCCTTAGCGCCATTTTGGGAGCTAAGATGCCAAGATCTATTCCACTTGACCCCTTGCCCCCAAAGCCGAAAATAGGACAAAATTCGGTTCTTCTGCTCGCCGCATTTGCGCAGACGGGCATTTTCCCATAGGAGAAACTTTTGAGAAACTACGAGATTACTACAATCACGCGTTCCACCGCGAAGGAAGTAGCTAAAACTGAGGTCCTTGAGATCTTCAAAAAGCATTCCATCAACGTGACCGCAGAAGAAGATTGGGGTCAAAAAAAACTTTGGCATCCAATCCAACACCAAGACTACGGAATATTCACTCACTTCAAAGTGAATGCAGAACAATCCGCCTTAGAAAAGGTAGAGCGTGACTTTGGTCTGAACCAAAATTTACTGCGCTCTATGATCGTCCGCCTCAATGGCTAACGATATCAATCGGGTGACCCTTGTTGGGCGCCTGACCCGTGACCCGGAATTTAAAACCGTAAACGGGACTTCTCTTGTGAATTTTTCCTTAGCTAACGGTCGCACTTATGTAACCGGCGGAGAGAAAAAAGAGGAAACTCATTTTTTCGACTGCGAGGCTTGGGGAAAAGGCGCGGATATCATCCAGCAATACTGCAAAAAAGGCAAACAACTCGTGATCGAGGGACGCCTTAAGCAGGATACCTGGGAAACCATGGAAGGCAAGAAGGCCTCCCGCATTCGTATCGTCGTGGAAAATTTCCAGATGATAGGTGGTGCAAGGGAGAATGGAAGCGGAGAGTACGGCTCTTCTGCTAATAGCGGATCTTCTTCTTATTCATCTGCTCAAGATGATATGGGAAGTTCTGCGATGGACGACGATATACCTTTTTAACGAGGATAAATAATAATCATGTCAGATAATGAAACACAAGAAGAATTAAAGCAGGAAGTTACTGCTGAGGGCATGCCTTTAGACCAAGAAGGAGGACGCCCCCCTAAAAAACAAAACAAGTATAAGAAGAAAGTTTGCCGTTTTACTGCAGACCCTGAACTTGCTAAACAGATTAATTATAAGAACACCGAACTTTTGGAAAGATTTATTACAAACCGTGGTAAGATTATTCCAAGAAGAATTACCGGAACTTCTGCAAAGTATCAAAGAATACTCGCAAGAGAGATCCGCAAAGCACGCAGCATCGGTCTTCTACCGTTCAAAGTAAACTAAGGAGAAACTAATGAGAGTAATATTACAAAAAGATGTTTCTAACTTAGGAGACGCTGGAGACGTTAAGGAAGTTGCGGACGGTTTCGCTCGTAATTATCTTTTTCCTCAAAGACTCGCTGTAAGAGCTTCCGAAGGTAAGACCAAAATGGCTCTTCACCAAAGGAAACTTGCGGACCTTAAAAAAGAAAAACGCAAAAAAGATATGGAATCCATATCCGGCGGACTGAACGGAAAAGAGTTCGAAATTTCCGTTAAGACCGGAGGTGGGGATAAACTTTTTGGAGCGGTAACTCCTGCTGATGTAGCAGCTTTGTTAAAAACCGCAGGATTCGAACTAGACAAACGTAAGATCGAATTCCCTGAGCCTATCCGTAACCTAGGTTCCTATAAATTAAAAGTGCGTCTTGCAGAAGGTATCCTCCCAACTATCACTGTACATGTGAAGAAAGAAGAAGCCGTTTCTACCGAAGCGTAAGCCGGAGCAAGAATGCAAGCCGACTCCTTGTTTGAACTGGAATCCGAGAAATCTTTTCTCGGATTCCTACTTCTTAAAGGAGCGGATAATCTAATCGATATTCCTCTCGTTCCAGAGGATTTTTACCAAGACACAAACAGAAGAATTTACAAGGCAATCCTGGACCTTGTGGACAAAAGGACCGCTGTAGATCCGGTTTCCGTCCTAAACTTTTTAAAAGAAAACTCACTACTCAAAGATCCTGAAAGAGAATATGAATACATTTATTCTCTCTATAAGGATTCTGTGGTTTCCCATCCACTGGGTTATTATGCGGAAAGGATCAAACGTCTTTCCGAAAGAAGAAAATATTCTAAATTATTAATGAATGCTCTGGAGCTGATCCAGAAAGAGCCGGGCGAAAACGAGTCTGTATTCAATCAAATTGAACAGAGCCTTACAGAAGTCTCCAGATCTGCGGATGTAAAAGGACTTCTTCCTGTTTCCGGGGACAAGGCGGCTCTCTCCGAATATATCAAAGAGATCATGGAGAGTAGGGGCCAGATCAAAGGTCTTAGAACTAATTTTACCCAGTTCGATGAGATGACTTCCGGCTTAAAAGAATACGAGATGATGGTCCTGGCTGCGAGACCTGGTAACGGTAAGACTACCTTAGCTTTGAATATAGCATCCAATGTGGCTCTAATTCATAACCGACCTGTGGTCATTTTCTCCTTAGAGATGAGTAGAATGGAGCTTCTACTCAAACTGGTCTGTTCCTATGCTCAGGTAGAATCCAATAAATTAAAACGTTCCGAAGTGACCAAGTCGGATGCGCCTAAATTGATCGATGCAATTATCAAGGTAACATCTTCTCCTATTTATATAGATGACTCCGGCGCGCTGAGTGTGGACGATTTTAAGGGAAGGGTTCGTAAACTTCTTACTAACGAAAATCTTGGCCTCATCATCGTCGATTATCTTCAGCTCATGAACGATCCGAAAAATAGGGATGGGGGAAGACAACAAGAGGTCTCCTCGATATCTAGGGCGCTCAAGCAGATGGCAAAAGAAGCCAGATGTCCGGTGATCGCACTTTCTCAGATGAACCGATCCATAGAGCAAAGATCCAAGGACCAAAGACCACAACTCGCGGACTTAAGAGAGTCGGGCGCGATCGAGCAGGATGCGGATATTGTTACATTCATCTATCGTGGAGAGAAGGGTAAGGACGAAGAGGAAGATCCTAGAATGAAAGGAATGGCGGAGATCATCATCGCCAAAAACAGGTCCGGACCAACAGGTTCTTTTCCACTTGCCTTCCGACCTGAACTTTCCAGATTTGATAACGTGTAGTCCTGCGGACTGGATCCTAGGACCATCACTTTTGCTGCTTGCTTGTCTGTTTTCGAAAAATATTCGAAATCGAGTTATTATATTATTAAATAAGGAACTGGAATTTCTTTGGAAGATTGGATTTTAGAAGGTTATAGATCAAGAGCCTGGGCGGGAGAAATATCCGAAGCCCAAGAAGGTAAAACTCTCACTTTATTCGGTTGGTCTTTCCGATTCCGGGACCAAGGCGGGGTCATTTTTGTGGATCTCCGAGACAGAACCGGGATCCTGCAAGTAGTATTACGTAAAGAGATCCTGGAGGAGCATTTTACTGCGGCAGAAAAGATCCGCTCAGAGTATGTGATCGCAGTCCAAGGAAAGCTTAGGAAACGTGATGCGGAAAGTATCAATCCTAAGATGAAAACCGGGACGATCGAACTTGTGGTAGATCGACTGATCATTCTGAACCAAGCCAAAACCCCTCCATTCTCCTTGGATGAGTTCGAAGAGATCTCGGAAGAAAACCGACTCAAATATAGATACTTGGATTTCAGAAGGGATGAACTCAAAAACAGGATGTTGAAACGCCATGAGTTCGTATTCGCAATTCGTAATTATCTAAACTCACGCAAATTTGTGGAGATAGAAACTCCGATCTTGAACAAATCCACTCCGGAAGGTGCACGCGACTTTTTGGTACCTTCCCGTCTAAACCCGAATTCATTTTACGCACTTCCTCAATCTCCTCAGATCTTCAAACAGATACTGATGGTTGGTGGAATGGAGAGATATTTCCAGATCGTAAAATGTTTCCGAGACGAGGATCTAAGGGCAGACAGACAGCCTGAGTTCACACAGTTGGATATGGAATTCTCTTTTGTTTCCCAAGAAGAGATCCTTTCCGAGATCGAAGGATTATTCTCCCAAGTGATGAAGGATGTGTTTGGTCTGGATTTCAAGGGTCCATTCTCTAGAATGCCTTATAAACAAGCCATGGAGGAATACGGTTCCGACAAACCGGACCTTCGTTTTGGAATGAAACTGGTGGATGTTTCCGAAATCGTAAAAGATTCAGATTTCCAAGTATTTGCAGGTGCGGTTGCAAACGGCGGAGTCGTAAAAGCGGTTTGTGTTCCGGGCGGTTCTGTGATTTCCAGAAAAGAGATAGAAGATCTAACCGCTTGGTTGAACAGAGATTATAAAGCAAAAGGCCTTGCATACATGAAACACGGGGCAGAAGGATTGGAATCTACTATTACAAAAAGATTCACTCCGGAAGCTCTTTCCAAAATTGCGAGCGCGGTAGGCTCTAAAGAAGGGGACATGATCTTTTTCGGAGCCGACGAAAGAGAGATTGTAAACCATTCTCTAGGCGCTCTTCGTCTGAAACTTTCGGAAAGATTTGACAAACCTGCAGAAGGAAGCTTTCATATTTCCTGGATCGTGGACTTTCCGATGTTCGAATGGAACAAGGACCTCAAACGCTGGGATGCCTTGCACCATCCGTTCACTTCTCCTGGAGATTCCAGTTTGGAAATTTTTTCTTCCGAGGAAAGACTCCAGAAAGAAGCTGGGAACGCACTTGCAAAAGCCTATGATCTGGTGCTGAACGGGGTTGAGATCGGTGGAGGTTCCATTCGTATCCATTCCAAAGATGTGCAGACTCGAGTCTTCTCCACTTTGGGGATCGGACCGGAGGAAGCTAAAGAAAAATTCGGTTTCTTATTGGAAGCCTTGGAATATGGGGCACCTCCTCACGGAGGGATTGCATTCGGTATCGATAGGATCTTGATGCTGATGACCGGCGGAAAATCTATCCGAGATGTGATCGCATTCCCTAAAACACAAAAGGGTGTTTGTTTGATGAGCGAATGTCCGTCTGAAGTGGAAGAGAAACAGCTCCAAGAATTGAAGCTTAGGTTAATAAAGGTTTAATCGTATCAGGAAAGAACAGTTTACTTTCGAAAACCAAGACCTGTATCGTAAGATCTGCGGGATCAACGATACGGGTGTCAGAAATTTGGAAAAACAATTGGAGATCGATCTAATCCCTAGAGGGAACGGTTTCCAAGTGGAAGGAATTCCCACAAAGGTGGAATTCGCTTTGGATTTTTTCAGATTATTGGAAACAAATTATCGCGACCGGCCGGACCGTGATTTTACGGACCAATTTGATTTCGGTTATCTTCTGAAACAAGCCACTCGGGAAAAGAAGAAGGAAGAGCGTAAGTCTGATGACGAACCGTTCAAACCTAGCGAAAAGATTCTCACCACATACAAGGGAAAACATCTTTATTCCAGGACGAAAAACCAGGAAAAGTATATTCAATCTTTCTTAAATAATTTGATCACTTTCGGGATCGGGCCCGCCGGAACCGGAAAAACATTCCTTTCAGTTGCAATGGCCTGTAGATTTTTACAGAATGGGATCGTAGATAAGATCGTCTTAACTAGGCCCGCAGTGGAAGCCGGAGAAAATCTAGGATTTTTGCCTGGGGATCTGAACCAAAAAGTAGATCCTTATCTTCGTCCGGTATATGATGCTTTGAATGAATGTATCGGTTTTGAAAAAACCCAAGAGTATATAGCACTTACTAAAATAGAGATCGCGCCAGTCGCGTTCATGAGAGGACGGACGCTTTCCAAAAGTTTTATCATTTTGGACGAGGCCCAAAACTGTACTCTGGCTCAACTAAAAATGATTATGACCCGTTTGGGGCGTAATTCCAGAATGTGTATCTCCGGGGACGTGACCCAAATCGATCTAGAACATGGTAGATCCGGTTTCGATCGTGTGGTAAACTTGTTCAGACAAACCGAAGGGATCGGGCAGGTATTTTTCGGAAAAGAAGATATCACGAGACACCCTCTGGTAGAGACCATTGTTAGGAAGTTTGAGGAATTGTAATGTTTCCCTTGGGATCACTTTTAGAAAGAGGAATGGCTTGGATCACGGATACTTTGACCAAGATCCGTCCGATTTCTTTCGTGAGAAAATTCCAAGTAATCCTCACGGCGATCACTTTGATCATCGTAACCTGGATGCTCGCGATCCCGTTCTTTGGTCAGGACAAAATTAATCTTTCTCAAGACGGTCCTTATTCGGAAGGCAAGAATGCTTTGGATAAGGTTGTCTCAACTAAAGATATTGTTTACGAAGACGAAGAAAAAACGAAGGCCAAAAGGCTAAAAGCATTCCAATCCGCGCCGAATTTTTTCGATAGAGATTATAGAGTTCTAATAGAAGTAATTCGACCTGCGATCCAAGAGGATATGGAGAAGTATAGGGAACCAAAACCGACCGGAGAAGTGAAAACTTCCGCAGAATTATTGGCGGCAGTTCCTAGATGGAAGAACAGATCCAAGGAAGAGTTGGAACTCCTACTTAAGACCCCCGGGAAGTCCAGAGTTAGGGATCTCGTTCAACAATATAGTAATTTAGTTTTTTCTAATTTTTGTATTTTAAGGGACCAGCCTGCGGATTACTCCGCGATCCGTTCCGCTGAGGCGAGAATCCGTAATTCTGGAGCGAGCGGAAATAAGGAACAGATCTCTTCTGTCGAAGGAACGCTCGTGATCCCTCGAATGTATCTATATAGAGATAGCGCGACCGTAGATGCTTTGAACCGTCTGGCAGCGGAAAAATTACAGGCCACGGATCCTCAGCTACTTTCCGTGATCCAAAAACTTGCATTAACTTATTTGTATTCTAACCCCGCTTGTACTTTTAATGCGGAAGAAACCAAAAATCAGAAACAGGCCGTCATGGACAGAACGGAGCCTGTAAGTAGCCGGATCAACGCTGGAGAGACTATTGTAAAAGCAGGGGAGATCATTACTCCCGATATCTATCAGAAATTGTTGATAGTGAACCGTTATGCTACTCGAGCGAACATTGCGTCCATCATTTCTATTCTTCTTATTCAATCCATTTTTGTGATTATCGTATATGCGTTCTTGAAGAAGTATAATCCGAAACGATTGAACGATGTTTCGAGTAATGTGATCGTGTTCACTTTGATCTGGTCCTTGGTATTATGGGCTTACCTGGCATCTAAGGCGTTCTTCAGTTTTGAGAATAGTTACGATTCAGTCTTTTATTTTGCGCTTGTGATCCCGACCGGAATGGTTTGTTTGATCTTGTCGATGATCTATGACGAACAATTGTCGATTGCGATAGGATTTTTCCTATCCTTCTTCGTATTTGCCGCTTCTAGATACAATCCTACTTCTTTCATTCTTGCCTTCGTAATGACTGTGGTTGCGGCTACTTACGGAAGAAAAATGAGAAAGAGGATCGATTTTATCAAGGCCGGATTCTATATGGCACTTGTTCAAATGCTGATCTCTTCGTCGGGATATTTGTTCGATTCCAGGAATTACTGGGTAGCGGTTCCGTCAGGTTCCCATTTTAGGGACCTTTGGGAGTCCAATATATTCAGATTATATTTATTATGCTTAGTGAATGGATTCGTATGTTCTACTCTGACCCAGCTGCTTCTTCCTATCTACGAGTATGTATTCAATATTCCTACCAGATTTAAGTTATTAGAGCTTGCGGATACTGGGCATCCATTACTTCAGGATCTGCTGACCAAGGCTCCTTCTACGTATACCCATACTTTTTTAGTGGCCGCAATGTCTGAAAGAGCGGCTCAAAATTTGGAACTGGATTGGCTTTTGACTAGAGTTGGCGTGTATTTCCATGATATAGGTAAGATACCTAACGCAGGATTTTTCGTAGAGAACCAACACTTGATCCCTAAAAAGGAAAACATTGATAAGAACAACCCAGCTAAAGCCGCAAAAATAGTCATCGATCACGTTTTGGACGGGATAGAGATGGCTAAGAAGGCTAGGCTTCCTAGGGAAGTGATCGATTTTATTCCGGAGCATCACGGGACTTCCACCATGGCTTTCTTCTATCATAAGGCTCTAGCGGAACTTTCTCCTTCTCAAAAGAAAAAATTGAAAAAAGCGGACTTCCAATATCCAGGACCTAAACCTCAAAGAAAGGAAACAGCGATCGTGATGATCGCAGACAGTCTGGAAGCTGCGAGTAGATCCTTGGAAGAAGTAACTCCTGAAGCCCTAGATATTCTTATCACTAAGATTGTGAACGGAAAATTGGCGGAAAACCAATTGGATGAATGCGGACTTACTTTAGGAGATCTGGAAGTTGTAAAACATTCCTTTAAGGAAGTTCTTCTCTCTAGTCTTCACTCTAGACCTAAATATCCTAAACCTGAGGATACAAAAGCGTTAGAGGAGAAGAATAAAAATATACTGGGGAAACATACCCCTAAGAGCCACTGAATTGTTCGAGTTCTCCTCGGATTTCGATCCGAATTCTCTTCCACCTTGGTTATCCGAATCGTCTCTGGGATCTCGTTGGAAAATTTTAAGTGCATTCTCTTTTCCTAATGTAAATACCCAACTTTCTTTGGTCCTGACCGACGACGAATCTATCCAAGAATTGAATCGTGTCCGAAGAGGGAAGGACTATGCGACCGACGTTCTTTCTTTCCCTTTGAGTTTCGATCAGACTCCTTGGGAACTTCCCCCCAATAAAAAACAGAATTTCGGACCGATCTTGAGTTTAGGTGAGATCGTGATCTCTTGGGATACCTGTAAAGCCCAAGCTAAGAGTATAGGTCATAGCGAAGAGGATGAATTTTTCAGATTATTCGTACACGGATTTTTACATTTGATCGGTTATGATCATGAACGAGGAGAAGAAGACGAGGCTCTGATGAAGGAGAAGGAGGATCTATGTCTGGATCTAATCCTGGGGCCTTAAAAAAAACCACAGGTATTGTGATGGAAAGCCGTATCCTTCCCGAGGGAGACGCGTTTTTACGACTCCTGCCTGAAGAGGGGGAAGTGGGAAGTTTCCGAGTCAAAGGTATTAAAAAAAGTAAAACGAGACCCATCGCGGCGGTAGAACCGGGATCATTAACTGTGCTGGATTATTATTTTACCCAAGGTAGAGAAACGTTTAACGTAAAAGAGATAGGATTAATCAGAAGATTCGATAAGGCAAAGACAGGATATTCAGGTACCGTTTTGGTTTCGTATCTCGTAGAACTTGTTTCTTCCTTTTTAACCGAAGGAGGTTCTCATCCCATGGAATTTAAACTTCTTCTGGGGGCCTTGAAAGAATTGGACGAAGACGGTTATAAGCCGGTGTTTTTGCCTTTTTTCAAACTGAAGTTACTGTATGTGGGCGGTTTTTTGTCCAAGGAAATGGAATGCGCGAGTTGTGGAAAAAATCTATCAGAGATCCACTCCTGTAGTTTGGATGAGACACATTTCGAAATAGTTTGTGGGGATTGCGGAAATCCCCAGCCGGACAAGTACGGACTCGTATTATTCGTCCAAGATTGTTTGGCCTTGCGATACAGAGACCTAAAGGACAAAAAGATTTCCCTTGAACTCCTGAAGGAGGCGGATAGCTTAAGCAACCGGGCCTTAAAACCGCTCCTTGGAAAAAGACTTAAATCGGAACCTATGTTGTACGAATCCTTAGGGGAAAATCTTGGATAAACTTTTTAAAACCATATTTCTACTTATCTATACCGTGGGGCTGATCTTTCTGATCGTTCTTCAGGAAAGATGGGGAAAAAAGGATATCCCACCTCGTCCGGTAATCGCAGAGGTATCCAGAAATTGCCAATATCTTGAATGTATCCTAAGGGAGAAAAATCTGGTTCTCGGGGCCTTGGATAAAAGTTGGAAACTGATCGGAAACAAAAGGTTGTTTCCTGATTGGGATCATAATTCCCCTAAAAAATAGGAACTACTACAAAAGACAGAATGAAAGAAACGGATACTCTTAAACAAATCGTTTTGGAAGCTTTAAAGGAAGGAGTAAAACTCTATTGCGAAAAAGAAGCGCCTAACGTTTCTTTTGGAGATCTGAGGATAAGGATAGAATATTCCAGAGAGGAATCCTTCGGAGATTATTCCACTTCTTTCGCTTTGGAAAATTCCAAACTGCTGGGCAAAAAACCTTTAGATTCCGCTGCGCTTCTTGTAGGTTATCTTCAGGCAAAAACGGATTTATTCGAGAAGGTGGATTTCACTCCTCCCGGTTTTGTGAATTTCAGGATATCTCCTTCTTTTTTGATCCGGTTTTCGGAAAATACGATCCAAAAAAACGATATATTTCCTAAATTAGAAAATCCTAAAAAAGTAAATTTGGAGTTCGTAAGTGCGAACCCTACCGGACCTTTGAATATCGTGTCCGCAAGAGCAGCTGCAACCGGAGAAGCATTTGCAAATCTACTTAAAGCAGTCGGTCATTCCGTCGATAAGGAATTTTACGTAAACGATTACGGTAACCAGGTGTTTTTGCTCGGGGTTTCTACAATGGTGCGTATCAGGGAAACTCTGGGGGAATCTTCTTCCATCCAAGAGAATGCAGACGACGGAAGATCCATTGAAGAACTACTTTCTCAGAATGTGATCCCCGCAGAAGGATATAGGGGAGATTATCTCAATATCATTGCAAAACAATTATTAGAAAATCCGAATACCGAAAAAGAGATCAAGTCGCATCTCGACAAAAAGGAATATTCGGTTCTTGCCGAAAAATGTTCCCGCTGGACTGTCGAATCCAATCTGATCTGGCAAAAAAAAGATCTGGATCTATTCGGAGTAAACTTCGATCGATTCTTTTCCGAGACAACTCTTCACGAATCCGGTAAAGTTTTAGGAGTATTGGAAAACCTGAAAAAATCCGGAAAGGTTTTTGAAGAAGAAGGAAAACAGATCTTCAGATCTGAGGACTACGGAGACGATAAAAATCGTGTGGTCGTCAGGGATGATGGACGTCCTACCTACCTTCTCGCAGACATTGCCTATCATAATGATAAAATTTCCAGAGGTTATGAGAAGATCATAGATATCTGGGGGCCGGATCATCACGGTTATATTGCAAGACTAACAGGTGCTGTCCAAGCATTGGGTTATCCTAAAGAAAATTTCCAAGTGATCATCGCCCAACAGGTGAATCTTCTTATGGCCGGCCAAAAAATGAAGATGAGTAAACGTGCGGGAGAATTCCAGACAATGGAAGATCTTCTGGGTTATTTGGGAAAACATGCCAAGGATGTTGCACGTTATTTTTTCACTATGAGGTCCCTAGATTCTCCTCTGGATTTCGATCTTGATCTGGCTAAGGACGAGTCCGATAAAAACCCGGTATTCTATCTTCAATATGCTCACGCAAGGGTTTGTTCTATCTTTAGGGAAGTAGGAACACACTCGGATGCCAAAGCATTAGAAAATCTTGAAATGACTGAAGAGAGAAAGAGGCTTCTTTTTTGGATCTCTCGTTTTCCGGAAGAAGTATTGGATGCTGCTGCGACCTTGGAGCCTCATCGGATCGCAAATTATCTGCAGAATCTTGCAAGGGCTTTCACTCAATTCTATATCGCAAAGAATAATAGACTTAAAGATTCTGACGAGTCTACAAGACTAGGGCTTGCAAGAATTTGCCAAGCAGTCCGCATTGTACTTGCGGAAGGTTTAGCGCTGCTTGGAGTTTCCGCTCCGGAAAGATTGGAGAAAGAAAATTGAATCCTCCTAGAGTCACAGTTATTTCCACAGGCTCGGAGCTGACTGCAGGAAGAAGCCAAGATACAAATTCTTCCTGGATCGCTAATGAACTTTTCGGATTAGGATATTCTACCGAAAAATTCATTGTATTGCCCGATGATCCCAAACTAATCACCGATGAACTAAAAAATTTAGCTTCCGGAGCCTCTAAAGAAAATCCGGTCCTTCTTGTGATGACAGGTGGTCTTGGACCCACGGAAGATGATTATACTTTAGAAGTAGTGTGTGAACTCACTTCTTCGCAACCTGTGCTAAATGAAAAAGCCCACGATAGGCTCCAGGCATTGTATCGCCTTCGTGGAAAGGGCTTCCAAGAAGCGTTAACCACCGCATTGCGTCAGGTTTCTATCCCCTCTAATTCCATAGTTTTGAATAATTCGGTAGGGATTGCTCCCGGGTTTTGGTCGGAACTCCAACCAGGCGCTTACTTGGCGTGTATGCCCGGAGTTCCTTCCGAAATGGTGACCATGTTCAAAGAGGAATTGGTCCCTCTTATCCAGAAACAATTCCATTCAGGCCAGCTATATTCTGATTTTCTGTTTATCTGGGGAATGAGCGAATCGTTATTCCAACAGGAATTTATAATAGATATCGAAGAATTAAAGAAGGGAAAAGCGGTTTGGGGAGTCGCCGCAAAAAAAGGATTTATCCGAGTCACTTACCAGTCAGAAGACAAAAGTTTGGTAGAAGAACTGATCCAAAAGACAAAAGAAAAATACCGCGGACTTTGCACAGGTGACTTATTCGAAGAATTCCCTAAACTTCTCTCCGAAAGGAAGCTAACTATCGGGACGATCGAAAGTTGCACTGGCGGACTTGCGGCTAAGATACTTACGGATCGTGCCGGTTCTTCGGAGTATTTTTTGGGGTCTGTAGTCAGCTATTCCAATCTGATCAAAGAAAATATAGTAGGCGTCAAAAAAGAAACCTTGGAAGCTCACGGAGCAGTGAGTGAAGAGACTGCAACCGAAATGGCGGATAACGGAGCAAGAATACTCGGCACTGATCTGGCAATCAGTATTACCGGCATTGCCGGTCCAGGTGGAGGGACTCCTACAAAAAAAGTAGGGACTGTATTTATAGGAACCCACATTAAGGGCGAAAAAACGGAAGTAAAGGAACTCTTTCTTCCTTTTAAGAGGGAGCTATTCCGAGAGGTAGTGGCCGCTACTTCTCTTTATTTAATGTACAATCGATTGAGGAAACTCGTATGATCTATAGGATTTTGGCCCTAAGTTTAGTGATCTTTCTAGGGTTTTATTATTTTTTAGGGAATCCATACGAGCCGGCGAGAACTATACAAAAAACCTGGTATTGGAACAAAGAATCTAAGTTAGCTAGCTTTCCAGATCCACGTAGTGACTTTGATCCGGAAAGGAACGTTAACGGATATAAAACGAAAACTTCTTATATCAGAATTCCTTGGGGTGAATCTATCCTGATCGACGATTCTAACCGGATAGAATTTCCGCTCAGAGCGAAAGGATATTTAGCGTATAAAAAGATCGGAAGTTCTGTGGAATTTTTTTCAGAAGCAGGAGAACTTCTTTGGACCAAGGATTACAAAAGTTATCCTCGTATTCATCCCGACGGGAATTTAGTCCTATTTTTATCCGGGGATAATAACCAGGTTTTGGTTTCCGATATCAATGGAAATCCGTTGGGTGCTAAGAAATTGGACGGTAGATTTTTAACCGACATCTCCTTTGCTCCAAAAGGAATTTCTAATGGAGAAACCGCCGTTTTATTTTCAGGCGGGGAATTATTTCTCTTAGACGGAAAGGGAGAAAAACTTTTCGAAACAAAATTAGGAGAAAAGGAGCCGGTCTTTGCAAAAAGCCTTTCCATTTCCGCAAATGGCCAAAAAATCGCAGTTCACTTTTTGAAAAACAATCGAGACTTTATTCGAGTCTACGACAGAGACGGCTCTGAATCGGAAGAATGGAATTTGGGAAGAGTGATCCCATACAAAGTAAATCTTGCTGTTTCTGATAATGGTGGAGTGCTTGCTGGTTTCTCCGATAAATTGACCTTATATTCCGAATCGGGAAAAGTTCTCTTCGAAAAAAATCGGAACAAGGCACAGTCAGTTTACCAGACAGTATTCCATTCTGGAGCTTGGTTTGCTGGAGAATGGGAGGGCAATTTGTTCTTCTTGGATGAGAATGGTTTTATCCTGAAAGAAGAAAAGATACGCTCCGGAGAAAAGCCATTTCGTTTTTATTCTTCGGGCCGCATTGGAGAAGCATTCCTAGAAGGCGGATCCGATATTGTTCTTTATCGTGAGCTACATAGATAGGTTTTAGAGACGCAGTTTTATTGGCACGCAGAGGCGCTAAGTCGCTGAGAAAGCAGATTTGTTAATGTTGGAATTCCAACACGCGTTATCTTCATTTTTGTACTTTAAAAACTCTGCGGCTCCGCGTCTCTGCGTGAGAAAATCTCAGCGACTCTTCTTCCTCTGCGCCTAAACCTCAAACTTCATAAATAGACAAAGACTTATAACCCTTATTTGTCTGTTTGTCTAAGAGAGCGATGATTTCAGTCCTTGTTTCCTTCTCAATATTAAAGATCAACTGATCTGAGATCTCTCTACAGATATACAGACCACGGCCATGAGAATCCGCAAGACCCGCAGGTAAGCCGGTAGGGCTGTCCACAGTGATATGTCTGTCCAAACGTTTTAAAATTTCTTTTTTATTCAAGGAACCGAAATGATCTCGTACTACTACGATGTAGGAATTCTCTGCGATTCCATAACCTATCTCGAAATAATCCGTTTCAGCAAGTTGAATGTGTTCCAGTGGGACTAAAAGGTCTCTAGAAGGAAGTTCATATTGGTATTTTGAATTACCTTTAGAATCTCTAGGTGCACGGATCATTGCGTTAGAGGTCAGCTCTTCTAAGATCTGCTGGACCGCATTCGGCGCTCCTTTTTCGATCAGGAATTTACCCACACGATTACAAATATAATTTCGATCCTTGTCAGAACTGATCTTACGGAATACGATCCCGTTTTCCGGTGGGACTAAAAATTCTTCCTCTACGTTTCCTTCTAAGATCTTGAAGTCCGGGCCGAAATATTTCTCTACTCCGAAGATATCCTTATATAGAAGTTTTTTGACCATTATAGTGATCAGATTGATGTCCAAGAAGGAATACTTGGGGATAATATTCCAGATATCATGCTGATAAGCAAAGTTAATATAATCGTTAATATTATAAGCTGTCATCAGTGAATACTGAACTCTTGGATGTTCCTTTTGGATGGTCTTGATCAGATCCAATCCGGACTTTCCGGGCATACGAATGTCGGTGATTACCAGGTCCACATGTTCGTTAGAAAGAATTTTGACCGCCTCGTCGTAATTTTCCGCATCGAAAACTTCGTAATCTCGGATCAGGATATCTTTTACGGCCTCCCGGATGGAATGTATATCTTCTACTACTAAGATACGATGCTTGGACAATTTAGTTTCCTTTGGGTTGTACTAAGGGAAGGGAAATTTTAAATCTGGTCTTTCTATCGTACGAACGAACAGTCAATTCTCCCGAATGTTCTCTCACGATGGAATGGCAGATAGAAAGTCCGAGACCGGTCCCGATCCCTGACTTGTTTTTGGAGAAAAAGGGGGAGAAAATTTTATCCAGCATATCCTCCGGGATTCCTCCCGCAGTATCTTCCACAAAAATATGCATCATATTACGAGTTCTTCTGACTTCTACTTTGATCTTACCTTCTCCGTAATCGTAAGCTTGCAGAGAGTTTTTGAAAAGATTTATGAATAACCTTTCCATCTTTACCGGATTGAATTGAAAGGTCATGCCGGGTTCGCTGAAAATTTCCCATTCCGTATTTTTAGAAAGGACAGGATAGACCCAATTGACCGAATCCTTTGCCTTCATTATGGTTTCATGAATATCAGCAGTAGTAGTTACTAATTTGTCCGGTTTAGCAAAACTGATTACATCCAAAACGATCATTGCTGCACGGGTAAGATCCTCTTTGATCATCTCCAATCTTTTACGGAAAAAAGCGGGATCCATACTGGATAGATTGTTCATTAAATTTTGTAGAGTAAGACTCATACCGGTTAGCGGGTTGTTCAACTCATGCGCCACACCGGAGATAAAAATACCCAAAGAAGCAAGGTTACGGATACGAAGGTTCTCCTCTTCTTTTTCTTTGATACGAGTGATATTACTGATCTTCTCCACTATGGAGACTATACTTCCATCCTTACGTATAGGGAAAAAATCCAGATACAATGTTTCCTTTTGGTCGTTGGCTACGTGAAATATCTCTCTTCCAACTTCTCCCTTTCCTTCGAACTGAGCGTCGAAATCGGGTTCGTTCTCATGATGATCCTTCATAGGACAGTAAGGACAAACCGCAGAACGGTTGTACAGAATTTCGTAACATTTTCTGCCTAGGATAGAAGGGAAGTCAGGCTCACTTGAAAATTCGAGAGTGGCCTTGTTTACACGACGAACCCGGAAGCCCGAGTCTATCAGAACAAGCGGCTCCGTGATTCCGTCCAGAATTGCTTGGAGTTCCTCCGCTCTTTCGTGGAGGTTTTCCATTAGGGATGACATCCGGATCAATATTCTAGGGATTCTTTATAACTTTGCAGTAATTTTTTTTGAATTCTGGAAGAATGTTGAGACTGCATTTCCTGAAGTCTTAGAACGTGCACAAAAAAATCCTCGATCAGTTTTAAGTAAAATTCTTTCTTAAACTCGGATCTGTCCCGGTTTACCCCCTCATCGGGTAGGTAATTCAGAGGATATTCGGCCTCTTTCCCGTTTTTATCTGCATAGATTACCAGATCATCCACATTATTATCCAAAGGGGTAGTGTCCGTCATTCGGATCATGATCGTATCTTCCGAAGAATAATTCGCTGTTTTGATCTCTGAAACTACCTTAGAAAGAGTGGAACCGTTAAATTCCAGAAGAATGGACTTTTCTTCCGCTCTTTCTATCCCGCCCGGAGAGGGAGACTGGGTTACCGAAAACTTAGTGATCTTTACACCTTTACGATTCGGAAAATTTCCCACCCAAGTTACCAGAGTACCGATTGGCAAAGCTTCCATTCTTTCGAATTTCAAAAGTTCTCTCGCTACACTTAGGCTTTCATAAGCTCGTAAGATCCTCTGGTTCAACATTTGGGTAGAAGAAGAGGAGGAATTGTTCTGGGATTTTGTCCCATCTTGGTTTTGAGCGTTTGTGGAAAAAAAGGAAAGAAGAAGTAGCAGAAGGAAGGCGGCTTTAGGCGCCACCTTCCGGATAGAATAAAAATTAAGGCTTAGGTTGCTCTGGAGTCGTATTGCTCGGTGCGGTCGTAGGCGCGGATTCTTGGGCATTTGTCCCTCCTTGGTTGCCCTGGGCCTCTTCCGCAGCAGGTGGAGGAAGGATCTCAGGTGTTGGAGTGGTATTGTATCCGCTAGTCTTCGCAAAAAGGAAAGAAAGAATCAAAGATAGAGCTAAAAAAAGAAGTCCGGCAACTCGTGTCGCTTTAGTCAAAACATCCGCAGTAGAGGAACCGAAAACGGATTGGCTCGCTCCTCCACCAAGAACTCCACCCATTCCTCCTTTACCTGTTTGGATCATAACAAGAAGGATCAGAAATAGACTGACGAAAACGAAAAGAACAAGGATGGTTCCGGTGATAAAGCCCATGAGTCGAATTCCTAAAGGTAAAAAGGTATGTTTTTTGGCGAAATAATCCGCTATAAATCCAAACTACCGCCAAGCCCTAGGCTGACAAGCCGTTTCGGGGTTTCCAGAACGGCCTTGTATTGCGGTAGGAAAAAATTAGAATAAAGCTAAGAAGCTTTCCAGTTTTTGGCTGGCCCCGCCTACAAGCCCGCCGTCGATATCCGCTTGGGATAGTAGTTCCTTCACGTTATCAGCTTTTACGGAACCGCCGTAAAGAATAGGCATAGCATCCGAGATCGTTTTCCCATTTTGGAATAATCCGGAAATTTCTTTTCTGATAAATGAGTGAGCTTCCTGCGCTTGAGCAGGAGTTGCAACCTTTCCGGTTCCGATCGCCCAAACTGGTTCATAGGCAACCCAGATACGAGAGAACTGGTCACTTTCTATGGAACCTAAACCTTCTTGGATCTGTTTTTTAAGTATTTCGAAAGTTTTGCCTGACTCTCTTTCTGCCAGAGTTTCTCCCACACAATACACAGCGGTAAAACCGTGCTTTGTAAGATAAGAGATCTTTTGGTTGCAGAAGGAGCTTGTTTCTCCTAAGAACTGTCTTCTTTCGGAGTGACCGACAAGCGCAAATTTTATTCCGAGTTCTGAAAGTTGGTCCGGACCGGTCTCTCCTGTCATAGCTGTGAGAGGAGCTGGATATATATTCTGAGCTCCGACTGCTATTTTAGAATTTTCTAATATTCTGGAAACAGCAGCCAGATGAATGGAAGAAGGAAATACGACCGCCTTTTTATTATCCGGAAGGGAAGAGGATTTTTCCTTTAGGCCGCTTGCAAGAGCCAACGCTTCCTTTTCGGAAAGATTCATTTTCCAGTTACCTGCGATAATTTTAGGGCGCATATATATTTCCTTTGATCCTTTTTAGATTTTTATTTTAGAAGAGCCACAACTCCGGGGAGTTTTTTACCTTCTAAAAATTCCAAGGAGGCTCCTCCTCCGGTAGAAACGTGAGTGATCTTGTCTTCCACTTTAGCCTTATTGATCGCTGCGATGGAATCTCCTCCGCCTACGACCGTTCTGGCCTTGGACTTAGAGACAGCTTTAGCGATCGCCATAGTTCCAGGTGCGAATTTATCGAACTCGAAAACTCCCATTGGCCCGTTCCAAACGATAGTTGCCGCATTCTTAATTACTTTTTCGTAATTTGCGATCGTCTTAGGACCGATATCCATTCCCATCCAACCGTCCAAAATTCCCATTTTGTCCACGGTTTTGGTCTTAGCATTCGCATCAAATTTATCAGCGATCACATGATCCACAGGAAGTTGGAAATCCACACCTGCGACTCCAGCTCTTTCGATCAGTTGAAAAGCTTCCACTTCGAAATCTTTTTCCACTAGGGAATTTCCGACAGGGATCGCTCTGGATTTCAGGAATGTATAAGCCATTCCCCCACCGATCAAAATATGATCCACTTTTTCGATTAGGTTTTTGATTACGCTGATCTTAGAAGAAACCTTGGAACCTCCGATGATAGCCACGAAAGGTTTTGCAGGACGGGAAAGAAGAGAAGAAAGTTCTGTGATCTCTTTGTACATCAACAAACCTGCAAAAGAAGGCAGGAGATGTGCAATTCCTTCCGTAGAGGCATGGGCTCTATGAGCCGCACCGAATGCGTCGTTTACATAAACATCGGCAAGAGTGGCCAGGCTTTTGGAAAAAGCAGGAGCATTCTCTTCTTCTTCTTTATGAAAACGTAAATTTTCCAGAACAAGGATCTCTCCGTCTTTCAGTTCTTTGGAAAGTTTTACGACATTCTCTCCGACTACATCTTTCGAGAATGTTACAGGAGCTTTAACTAAACTTTTAAAAACTTCGTAAACCGGTTCCATTGAGTATTGAGGATCCGGTTTCCCTTTAGGGCGGCCAAGGTGACTTGCAATGATCACCCTAGCGCCTTTTTTTACCAAAAGTTCAATGGTAGGAAGTGTCTTTTCAATTCTAGTCTTGTCGGAAACTTTACCGTTCTCCAGAGGGACGTTAAAATCGACCCTCAGAAAAACTCGTTTCCCCTTGACGTCCTCGTTTTCGAGTCTGGGTAATTGCTGCATCTATTAACCTTTTTTAGCCATGTAACGGATCAGGTCTAAAACCCTATTAGAGTAGCCCATCTCGTTATCGTACCAAGAAACCAATTTAAAGAATCTGGAATTTAACTCGATACAAGCATCCGCATCGAAGATAGAAGAAAGAGTAGAACTCAAGAAGTCGTTAGAAACAACCATCTCGTCAGTATAACCTAAGATACCTTTCATAGCGCCTTCGGATGCTTCTTTCATTTTTGCAGAAATTTCTTTTAAGCTGGTTTCTTTAGTAGTTCTTACGGTCAAGTCTACAACGGAAACGTCCGGAGTTGGAACTCTGAAGGACATACCGGTCAATTTTCCGTTTACTTCAGGAATACAAAGACCAACCGCTTTTGCCGCACCGGTAGAAGCAGGAATGATATTTTGCATTGCTCCTCTTCCACCTCTCCAATCCTTTTTAGAAGGACCGTCAACAGTAGGTTGGGTTGCAGTAGTAGCGTGGATTGTGGTCATAAGACCTTCTTCGATCCCGAAATTGTCCAGAACCACTTTAGTGATCGGAGCAAGACAGTTCGTAGTACAGGAAGCGTTAGAAACAACATGATCCTTGCTTGGATCGTATTTTTCGTTGTTTACTCCCATAACGAAAGTAGGGATGTCCTTGTCTTTTGCAGGAGCGGAGATCACTACTTTTTTAGCTCCGGCCTTGATATGTTTTTCAGCGCCCACTCTGTCAGTGAATAGACCTGTAGATTCGATCACATAGTCTACTTTCAGATCTTTCCAAGGGAGTTTTTCAGGATCTCTTTCGGATACACAAAGAACTTTTTTACCGTCTACGATAAGTGAGTCGTCGGTATGCGTAACGGTGCCGTTAAAACGTCCATGAGTAGAATCGTATTTTAAAAGATATCCTAGGTTGTCCGGAGTTACTAGGTCGTTGATTGCTACAAATTCAATATTTGGGTCTTTGATCCCGGAACGGAATACCAGGCGACCGATTCGGCCAAAACCGTTGATAGCGATTCTTGTCATTTTCTTCCCTTTATTTCCTTAATGTTATTTGATAAAACGAGGAGCTTGGAGCTCTCAAATACATCTTTTTATAACAAAACCATCCTGAAAATCCGTTTTTTTGCGGTTTCGCAGCGACCATAGGGGCGAGAAAACGACCGTGTAGCGAGTCGGTGACTGGAAAGCCAAAAAAAGCAAGACCTAATAAACCCGCCTCCCGTGTGTCCTTTACGAAAAAGAATGAATGGGGTTTTGGGTTTAAAGGACTTTGCCTAGGATCTTTTCGAAGGGTAAAGGGCCGAAGTCTCTGGAATCCATACAGTCGTCTCTGTTGTCACAGAGTAGAAAGTAGTTCCGATC
The DNA here is from genome assembly GCF_000244755.1 of Leptospira licerasiae serovar Varillal str. VAR 010. Lineage (NCBI taxonomy): Bacteria > Pseudomonadati > Spirochaetota > Leptospiria > Leptospirales > Leptospiraceae > Leptospira > Leptospira licerasiae. Next base: position 263,822 of record NZ_AHOO02000013.1, read on the forward strand.
TTCTACCGTTAGGTTGGAGAGATTATCGCGGCTTGAATAGGTACCAGAGAAGGCGGGTCTAGCATCTTTATATTGTAAGGAAAAGTCTGATCTTTCCTGAGCCTCTGAGATGCCATTTCTGTAAAGTATCTTGTCCTTGATTACGATCTGGTCCCCGGATTTTCCCATGATACGGACCAGAGCCACTTTTCCTTTTTGTGTCGGATGTGCTACTAAAACCACATCGCCTAAAAACAAGGAAGAATCCCTAACAAATCGGGAGATATAAATTCTTTTTCCTTTAGGAAACGCGGGGGACATCTCTTCGGTTTCCGGGACGAACGGAAACACGAACCAGATCCGAACTGCGGTCGCAAATAAAAATCCGACAACGAGAGAAATGGAAAGAACCTGAACGAACTTCTTTCGATCGAATTTTTTTTCCTTCTCTCCGAACTCTTTTTTCAACGAGAACATTATAAGGCTATGGTATGAATGTATAGAAAATGGGCAAAGTAGATTTTATTTAAAAAAAAGTTGAAATATCAGATTTTCGAGGGTCATATATTCGAATTCGAAAATAAAGGAATCTTCTTCTTCTTGGAAACAACCGGCAGAAAAAGTCTAATTTCTAAACTTCAGTTATTCATTCCTCTAAGCTGTATCTTATTCACTCTATTATTCTTATTTAAGATAGATGCAAATTCGGTTTTAGTCTCCGACAACCAAAACAAAATCGCTCAGGCTCAGGCCTTTTTAGATTCAGGATACAAGAGCCAATACTTCAGTTGTAAGATATTAGCGGACTTGGGGGGATGTAAATTTTTTCCAAGCTGGCAGGTCCATTTAGAAAACGGTATTTCGGGTCCTTTTCCTGTAGCATTTTCACTGTTTGCATCCTTATTCGGTTTATTGGGAGATTATAGTCTTTTATTTTACGTTTCTATTTTGTTCTTTTGGATCGGAGTATTTTTTCTAAAGTTCGAATTGAACTTAAGATGGGGTGCAGTTTTATTCTTAAGTTTTGGTCCTGCATTTTTTCATTCCGCATTATTCCCTGATTATTCGATTACGTTTCTTTTAACATGTGTCGGACTCACCTTTTATGCCTGTCCTGTAAAAACGAGGCCACTCGGACTTTTGATCGGGTTTTTTGTGGGTCTCGGGTTCTTCTTCCGACCTGAGAATACGATCCTATATTTCTTATTAGGTATATTTCACCTGATCGAATTCGTTTATAAGGGCAGATCAGGGGTTTCTACTAAAGATAAGGATAGACTGATCCTGCTTATAGGAACAGGAATCGGAGTTATATTTTACGGAATTCTGAATTATTATCTATATGGTTCCGTTTTAGGAACAAGAATTGAGACTAATGCGGAAATAGGGTGGGATACCGGAATTGCAAAGTATTCATCTCTATTGATTTTTGGAAATGGAAGAGTCGGATTTTTGTTCTTCTGTCCTTGGATCTTGCTTTGGTTGGCTTACTTTTTTATTCGCTGGAAGGCCCTTGAAAGATTCGAAAGAAAACTTTCTTTGGCAATCTTAGCAGCGCTTTTTTTGGGAGCATATCTGGCTCCGAACGATTCCAATATAGATTGGGGGACAAGATATCTTTCCTGGCTTATTGTTCCGATTATCGTTCTATTCTTCTCCCAAAAGAATGCAGAAAAAGTTCCAAAGCTCGTTTGGATTTTGACAGGGATCTTATTCTTAGTTACCTTATCCTTCTCTAAGATCTACTTTCTAATGCAGGAAAAACTTTCTCAAGAATATGTAAAATACAACGAGTTCTTATTAAGTTCGGATGCGGACATATACGTTACAACGGATCCGAGTATATCCGCATTATTCGGTCAGGAAATTTTACGAAAAAAAGTTATGAGAATAGAAGATCTGGAAGATCTTCCAAAATTGACCAAAATGCTCTCTTCTAAAAAAGGGACCATCTCCTTAGTACGTTATGAACCGCTCACATTAACTCTTTTGCAAACCTTGGAAAAGAACGATTCTGAAAAGTTAGGAACCGAGATGAACGACTGGTTTTTAAGATCAGGATGGAAATCGGGATCAAAACAAACTTTAGAAAAAATAGAAATTCTAAAATTTGTGCGTAATTGATTTTTGATATAGGTATATCCGTACTTTAAAAAGCATCTATATTTTGGACTTGTGCGGCTCATGGAATGTTGTAAAATGGAAGCGCTATTGAGGGGGAATAATATATGCAGAAAGTGCATCTATCTGGAAATATATTAGAATATATGGGTAAACGTCCTATCTTCAAAGACGGAGTGTTCTTAGCTCCGGGGTCTTTGGTAGTAGGGGATGTTGTGATCGGAAAAGATTCCTCTATCTGGTTCCAAACGTTGATCCGGGGAGACGTAAATTATATCCGGATCGGAGACAATGTAAATATACAGGACATGACAGTTGTCCATGTCTCCAGAAACACTCATCCGGTGGAGATCGGAGATAATGTTTCCGTGGGTCATAGAGCGGTCCTCCATGGATGTAAATTGAAAGATCATTCCTTTGTAGGAATGGGGGCGATCATCATGGATGGAGTGGAGCTAGGGGAATACTCTTTTGTGGCTGCAGGTGCCATGGTGACCCCGGGCAAGATCATTCCACCTGGAGCGATGGTGATGGGATCTCCTGCAAAGATCGTAAGAGATATAACGGAAGAAGAAAGGAATTTGATCGAGAGAACGGCTGCAAATTACGTCGCCTATAAGAACAATTATCTGGATGATTTTTCCTATAGGATCAGCATAGTTTAATTTTCCAAAATTTTCCTATACGTTTAGGGAACTTGCGGAATACTTTACTATGTGAGCGAGACAAAAATTCCGGGAGTATATCTCAGAGGGACAGGGGTCATAGGTTGGCCTCTGGCTTCTTTGTTATTATTGTTAAAGAATAAATTTGGCGGTTTCCAAGTATTTGTAGAACCTTACAAATTGCAAAAATCCGAAATACCTCAGATACTTTCCCTGCTCGAAAAAGGCGCAATCATAGTAGATGACGGTTCCAATGGGGTCCAAAACTTTTTCCCGGAATGGATCTCCAAAAGAGATGCATTGTCCCAATCCCAGGTGGTATGCGATTCTTCTCCTCCTGGAATTGCGGACAAAAGAAAATCCGAGTATTCAGAATCAATCTACGATCGAATCCGTATTTTTATCGCGCAGGGAAGCGAACATTCTTTCGGACCTCAATTTTTGTATCCGGAAAGTTCTCCCATCTTAGAAAATAACCCGCCTAGGTTCATACATGTCTCCACATGCAACACTCATACGTTAGCCGGGATACTTAGACCCTTCTACTCAGAAAAACCGCAAGAGCTATCGTATATCTTAGAAGAAGCTGATTTTTTCGTGATAAGACGGGATGCGGACATGGCTAAAAACGATCCGCACGTAACAGGTCCTTTGCTCGTTCTTCCTGAATCGGAAACTGGAACTCATCACGGTAGATTATTGAACGAAGTCTATCACGATCTTGGATTTAAGATCAAATTGGGATCTTCTTCCGTAACGATCAATTCCCCCTATATGCATTTGATCCGTTTTCATCTTCGATTAAAAAGAGAAATTTCCAAAGAATGGCTGATCTCTAAGATCAATAATGATCCGTTTCTAAGTATTACTGAACTTGTTTCCACGAACTCGATATTCTCTTCCGGGAGAGATCGAGGGTTGTACGGCAGGATTTTCTCTCACGCTGTCTTCCCACTTTCCGCATTAGAAGTGAACGGAAAAGAAGTCAGAGGATATGCGGCCACACCTGGGGATTCGAACGTACATATTTCCACAATTTATGCGGTTTATAAAGGGTTAGGGCTCTCTTGGGGGCCGGAAACCGAGGCCTTTTTAGCCGGAATTGTCTTGAAAGAAGTTTGACCCATCTTAGAAATAGCCGGACAGTTTTGATCTTTTTTCATTGATTATATTTGATATATTGAAAAATATGTTTAATATATTGACAAGTTCACAAAAATCCAGCTGCAAAGGTAGGAATTCCTAATGAAAGTAAATAATATCTTAGAGACGATCGGTAATACTCCTCATGTGAAAATCAATCGACTCTTTGGATCCAAATACAATGTGTATTCTAAATTAGAGCGTAGTAATCCAGGCGGTTCTATCAAGGATCGTATCGCGCTTTCTATGATCGAGGACGCTGAAAAAAGCGGAAAACTCACTAAGGATACAGTAATCATCGAGCCAACTTCCGGAAACACAGGTATCGGTTTAGCCCTTGTTGCTGCAGTAAAAGGATACCGTTTGATCCTGGTAATGCCTGAGTCAATGAGCGTGGAAAGAAGAAGAATTATGGCTGCTTACGGTGCAGAATTCGATCTTACTCCTCGCGAAAAAGGAATGCCTGGTGCAATCGAAAGAGCGAAACAACTGGTTTCCGAAAATCCAAAAGCTTGGATGCCTCAACAGTTTGAGAACGAAGCAAACATTAAAGTTCACATTGAGACCACTGCAGCAGAAATCCTAAAAGACTTCCCGAACGGAGTAGACGTTCTGATCACAGGAGTTGGAACAGGTGGACATATCACCGGAGTTGCTAAAGTTCTAAAGGAGAAGTTCCCTAAAACTAAAGTATTCGCAGTCGAGCCGGAAGCTTCTCCCGTAATTTCCGGAGGAAAACCAGGACCACACCCGATCCAAGGAATTGGAGCAGGATTTATTCCTAAAAACTTGCACACCGATCTACTAGACGGAGTGATCCAAGTTTCTAAGGACGAGGCTTTCGAATACGCTCTTCGTGCGGCTAAAGAAGAAGGAATTTTCTTAGGAGTATCTTCCGGTGCATCTCTTGCAGCGGTTGCTAAAAAACTTCCTGAACTTCCGGAAGGAGCTACGGTTCTTACTTTCAACTACGACACCGGCGAAAGATATCTTTCCATCGAAGGACTTTTCCCAGTTCCTTCTAACGGCTAAGATTTCAATCTAAGTCTGTGACTTTCAAAATCCCGGCGGCAACGTCGGGATTTTTTATTTTGCACAGAGATTTTTTGGCACGCAGAGACGCAAAGTCGCAGAGAGTTTTGCTTTTGTTGGACTTCGGACCGCGTGAATATAGCATAACTCTTGCATGCTAATTCTGAAATGTAGAATTCCAACACTGTTCCTTTTCTCTGCGGCTCCGCGACTCTGCGTGAGTCCAACTCAGTGATCTCTGCGCGAACCTTTTTGTTTGGCATAAAATCATCCAAATAAATGACTTGCGTTTGCTATTTAATCGAACATCTGTGCGAAAAAGTGGACAAATAGAAAGTTCGGTATCAAAGGAAAAAATAAACAGATGTTCAACCGTTTGAGAATATTAAAACAAATTAATGAATTAGATGCGGAGAAAGACGCGCAAAAGATCGTTTTCCTTTCCGGAAGTTACGATTTCCCTCAGGATGTGGAGATCTCGCTTGCAATTTCCTTTTTTAGGACGTTTGCGATACCTTCCATTTCCAAAATATTAAATACTACCAAACGATTCGAGCTTGCAGGACAAAAAAGATATGATGATACCGCATTGATCCTCGCGGAATTTATAGAGAACGGATTGGACAGCGATAGAGGTAGGCAAGCAATGAGAAGGCTGAACCAGATCCATAAAGAATACGATATCAAGAATGAAGACTTTTTATATACGCTTACTACATTCATATTCGAACCGGATCGCTGGAATCAAAAGTTCGGTTGGAGAAAAAGTACCGAAAAAGAAAGACTAGCCAATTTTTATCTTTGGAAGCGGATTGGAAAAATGATGAATATCAAAGATATTCCGGAAACGTACGAAGAGATGTTGGAATTCAATCAACGTTTCGAAAGAGAAAAATTCCACCGCACTCCGGATTCAGAACAAGTGGCGCTTGCGACTATGAAAATCGCTTCTGCTCGAATTCCAAAAATCCCAGGTCTGGAATATTTGGTTTATCATGCTGTATATTCTCTGATGGACAAGCCGCTTAGAGAAGCAATGGGATTTCCGAAAGCGAATCCTATTGTTGCCGCGTTGACCTATGGCGTTTTAAAATTGAGAGCCTTTGTTATCCGATATTTTTGGCCGCCTAGAAAAACTCCCTATTACGTGACTAAAAGAAATAACCCTACTTATCCGAACGGATATTTGATTGAAGAGTTAGGACCACATTAGAAAAATACGGAAGGGCCGGATTTCCGGTCCGATCTCCAATGTCCGTCTTAGTAATTGTAGAATCTCCTACCAAAGTCAAAACAATCTCTTCTTATTTGGGAAAGGAATATAAGGTTCTTGCTACCTTTGGACATATTTTGGATCTTCCTCCGGATCGAATCGGGATCAAGATCGAAAAAGATTTCGAGCCTGAGTATGTTCCGCTCAAAGGCAAAAAGAAAATTCTTTCTTCCATTTTAAAGGAAGCAAAGTTACATTCTTCCATACTCATAGCGACCGACCCCGATAGAGAAGGTGAATTTATAGGATATATCCTGGCTCAAAAATTAGGGAAGAAAGCAAATATCTCCCGAATTCGTTTTCAAGAGATACAGAAAGACAAAATTTTACAAGCAATCTCGGAACCGGATGAGATCGATCTGAACTTAGTGGATTCTCAAAAGGCCAGACGGATCTTAGATAGACTGATCGGATACAAGGTCAGCCCATTTTTGTGGAGAGCAGTAAGCGGGGAAGGTTTGTCAGCAGGAAGAGTCCAATCAGTTGCTCTTAAATGGATCTGCGAAAGAGAGGAAGAGATCCGTAGTTTCGTTCCTGTGATCACTTGGCTTGTTTCCGCTACGGTATTTTACGGATCTGGCGAGAATGAAAAGATCGTTTTTTATCCCAAGAGAGGAGCATTCTCCACCCAAAAAGCAGCTTCCGAATTCCTGGATTCTATATTAAAAAAAACAAAAGTATTACAGATTACCGAAAGAAAGGAGAAGGCAGGTGAAACTCTTCCTCCACCTCCTTTTACGACTGCCGCTTTGCAGCAAGAAGCGTTTAGGGTATTAAAATTTTCCGCATCCAAAACCATGAAACTGGCCCAAGAATTGTATGAGGGAACTGATCTTGGAAAAGGAAAATCCCAAGGACTGATCACTTATATGAGGACCGATTCCGTCCGGATTGGAGAAGACGCGAGAGATTCCATCCGTAGAAAGATCGGCTCTAAGTTCGGCAAAGAATTCATATCGGATAAGGCCCAAACTTATAGGCTTAAAAGAACAAAAGGAAGATCACAGGATGCTCACGAAGCGATCCGACCTGTAGACGTATTCTTAGAACCTTCCTTTGTATTCGAAGTCGCCGATCGTAATTTAAGTAAGGATTCTAAAAAATTATACGAACTGATCTGGAAACGTGCAGTCGCTTCTCAAATGAGATCGGAAGCATGGAAAAGATTAGAGTTTGTCGCAAACGTCGGAGAAGAAGTTTGGGAAGGAGAGAAACTTTTTACTGTGGATCCCGGTTATAAAAAGATCTATAACGTAAACCCGGACATTCTCCCCGCTTGGAAAAAAGGAGAGACTTTAAAACCTGATCCTTGGGAAATACAAGAAAAAACCACGGAACCTCCTCATAGATACACGGAGGCAAGTCTTGTTTCCAAACTGGAAAAAGAAGGGATAGGCAGACCTTCCACATTTGCCTCCATCCTGGAAACGTTATATAAAAGAAAATACGTATATTCCGAAAAAGGAAAATTATACGCCGAGACTCTCGGGGAAAGAGTGAATACATTTCTGCAGGCTGCGTTTTCGGATCTATTTAGAGAAAAGTTCACTTCTGAAATGGAACAAAAATTAGATTCCATCGCATCGGGAGAAGAAAGTCGATCCAAGGTGCTTTCCGAATTCTACTCCGTCCTGGATTCTCAATTAAAAAAAACGAATATAACAGCCATCAATAAACAGCTAAAAGAGAAGCCTAAAACTCCCAAGTACGGGATTTGTCCTGTATGCAAAGAAGGGGAGAGGGTTCGAAAAAAATCCTCCAAGAAAAAAGAATATTATATCTGTTCCCGATTTCCTGCCTGCGACTACGCGGAGTATATCTAGGATCTATCTCAGAAATGTTTTAAAATACTTTGGAGATTGTATTGTGGAGACTTCGCCAAGAATGCGTATAGGAGTTCCAACACGCCAAATCTCTCTGTGACTTTGTGTTTCTGTGTGAAAAAATCTCCGCGTCTTGGCGTCTCTGCGTGGGAAAAACTCAGAGTCTCTTTAAACTCCACCCCTCCGTTTCTACTTTCTTTCGGTGACTGCAACCCAGGTTCCGTTTCGATTTTCCGCTTCTACCTTACGATCGTACAGCTCGGAAAGTCTTGAGGAAGTGAATGCTTGTTTGATCTCGCCTGAGAATAAAATTTTGCCGGATTTCAAAAGAGCTGCGTGTTCATAAAATGGAGGGATCTCGTCGATCCTGTGGGTGATATAAATGGAAGTAAAGTTGCGATTTTTCTTATATTCGTCCAAGAAATCTATGAATTCTTCTCTTGCAGTTAGATCTAATCCGGAGCAAGGCTCATCCAAGATCACAAATTCAGGAGAAGTGCACATCGCTCTTAAGAAGAGTACCTTTTTCTTTTCTCCTGATGATAATGTGCGGAATAGTTGGTTCCTTTTTGCGCCGAAACCGTTCTCTTCTAAAATTCGTTCCGCTTCTTTTTCTTCCCATGCATTTGATTCTCTGTAAAAACCTATGGTATGAAAAAAACCGGTAAGAAGCACATCGTAAACAGTAAGACTTCTTTGGAGTGCGCTTTCTTGTTGGGAAGAATCTAAGATGCCGATCTTATTGCGCAAAATCTGCAGAGGGGTTTCTCCGAATGTTTCCCCGAAAAGATTGATCCTACCTGCAGTGGGCCAAACGGAGCCGTAGATCAAATTTACAAGTGTCGTTTTGCCCGCGCCGTTACGACCTAAAAGCACCCAATGTTCACCGGAATTGATCTGAAAATCGATCCCATCCAGAATGGGAGTCCCGGATCTATAAAACTTAATTCCGTGTAAATTGAGCAGATTATTGGATTCAGTTTTCTTCATTCGCGATCTCGTAGGCCTTTGCTAATTTTTCGCAGGTCTCTTCGAACTTTACCTTATCGTCTAACTGGAATTTTTTTAGTATACTCGAGTCAGCAGCATAATAGCTGGTCTTCTTATCCAGATAATCACACATCATATTTGCAACGTATACAGAATCAACTAAATCCGTATAAATCGTGTTAGTCGCCATAAAAGCTCTATGATGGAATTCTATCATATGTACTAGATCCGGAGGAAAATCCCATTTTCTAGCGAGCATTGCTCCCAGGGTGGGATGAGAAATACCTGTGGAAATTTCTTCTAAGATCGTGGAATTGGAAAGGTCCCTATGCTTTTGGTAAGATGCCAAACGTTTGAATAATGTAGGATCTAATGAAAGCAAAATGAATTTTCCTAAATCATGGAGTAAAGCTCCGACCGCAGCGATATCGGAGAGTTTTCCGAGTCCCGCTCTTTGAGAAACCTGTCTTGCGAAATAACTCGCAAGGTTGGAATGGTTCCAGACTTCCTGAAGTTTGGAATATCTTCCTTCCATGATCTTTCTTACGCCTGATACGTACAAAAGATTTCGGACGTTCTTCAGTCCCACAACCTTAACAGCTTGGACGATAGTATTGACTTTATTCCTACTTGCGAAACCGGCTGAGTTGGAAAGTTTTAAAAGATCCGCACTGATTGCGGGGTTTCTTTCTATCTCATTTGCAATCACTCCTAAATCAGAATCAGGATTGTTACAAAGATTAATTATTCGTGTAAGAGTATGAGGAAGTGGAGGAAGCCCTTCTACTTCCGCTAGGATCCGGTCCTTTAGCTTGGTAGTCACATCTAATGGAATGATCTGTTTTGGGATCGCTAAGGTGGCTCTTGTGATCTTACCGTCGGTCTCTATCTTAAATTTATCAGAGCCGATCCCAGAGTTTTTTAATAATAACTGTATGAGAACTAAACCTAAGCCCGCACTCTCTTGGCTATCCGCCATGGAAAGAAACGCATCCGATAGATCGTTAAACTTACTCGCCGATTCTAATCTTGCTTTGATCCTTTCCGATTCTTGGGGGAGGAGCGCAGCATCATTTTCTATCAAAAAGATCAGATTTTGATTCATGATCTTAGCCCGAAGGCGGACGGATAGATTGGAACCTTTCAGGACCTTCTCCTGTTCATCCCATTTATGAATGATATCTTCCAGGAAACGTTTCATCCCCTTATTGTAATGAGATGCTTCGTTGATATTTAGTCCTTCCGAAAGGAAGAAAAGTCTTTTGGCGTTCGCTTTATTTGCGTTCATCAGAAGTTCTTTCAGAATGGTGGAAACCACTTCCGTAAGAAACAACCGGTCCAAGTTTCCCAAAACCTGAAGTAGCAGAAGGTAGATCTGCTGATGGTCCTCGTCCGAAATAAATCTATATTCCAGTTCGATATCTTTTCCTGAGACAAGGGTTTCCGTGAGTTCGGTCGGATTTAGCATTCCCTCAAATTTGGGTCTAAACTACTTTGTCGCAAGAAAAAAAATGCGCTCCATTCTTCGGATTAGGCACCTGTTTGTCCGGGGAGAACCTAAAATACTATATGGGGGCCGGAAATGGAGAAGGAGCCAAAAAATTCAGAACAAGGGACCGAAAAGAACGGAGAAGATTTGCAGGAAGAGCTTCGGTTTTTTTTGGAAAATCGATTGGACGGGCTTTTGGACGAGGCCAAAAAGTTCAGGCAAACCAAACAATCCTATAGAAAGACCCGATCTACGTTTTTGAGAAAGGAGCCTATTCCGGAAAAAAATCAGGGGTTTTTGCCTTTTCTATACTCCATTTCCAACCAGAAGGAGGGGAACAGGGAGGAGCCGGAGTCTAAAGTATCAGGCGACGAGTCTTAACTGGGTCGGCCTAGATTATTTTCTCATTAGCTAAATAAAGATGGACATTTGGATGGAAAGATTCATGATAGAAGCGAATGGATAGCAACTTCTACTTCGAAGAGGCTCCTGAGGACTCGGAGAGTCGAGATATCTTAGATATCATGGACTCCTACCGTTACATGAACTCCTCTTACTTTTTCGATTTTATGTCGGACGGAAGATGGGATCACGGAAAAGGTTGGGTGGAGAAAAACATCGACCGAGGACTTTGGACCACAAGATTCGTTCCGGGCAGTATAGATCGTTATCATAGGCCGAGTTCCGGTCAAAGTCCCTGAGCACAAAAAAAGGACCCTTTTTACGGGTCCTTTTTTATTATACCGACCTGAAAAATCTCTTTTTGGTCTTAGTTCACCAACTTCAAACCGTTGATGTCTATTATCTTACGATAGACTAATTTGTTCTTCTCTTTTTGAGGGTTGAAGATTAAAACCACAACCTTGTTAAAAGTAAAATATCCGGGACGATACTCAGTGTAGTGGTGAGAGAAGATCGTGGATTTATACTTAGCGTTGTATATGGTATAAGTGTGTTTGCTCAGAGTATCATGCTTTTGTTTTTGCAGATCTTCAGCAGTTTGAGGCACGAAGTTACTGACTAGTACTTTGTCTTTTGTAGGACCTTCTTCTCCGTAAAGAACGATAGGAAGAGCATCCTTAGGATTATTAGTGAGATAATGAACTAGAGTATCCAGATTCGGGTTAGGGAATTTTACTTTTTCCCCTCTAGCGATCTTTTCGTCGTAGCTCTTCTTGATCTCTCCGTATTTCTTCTCTCCCCATACGTTTTTACTGTCTAGTTTTACCGGAACCAGATTCTGGAAGTTTACTACTTTTGTTTCTTCTTCCACATCGTACTGTCTCCATTTAGGGAAGGGGACCAGTTCTCTACGATCGTCCACTCTTGAAAGAGGAGTTTCGTTTACCGCTAAAATATAAATGGAAAAGTTCGCTGCGTCAAAGTCTCTATTTTCGAGTTCTACCATCACATCCATGAACTCGCCTTTTCCGTTATCCGCATGTCTACGAAAGAAGGAAACTTCTTTGACTAAAAGTCTATCGTCGTAATACGCGAGTGGATAATATTCCACTCCTTCGGAACCTTTGCTTTCCTTCTCTGCATTGTTTTGGCCGGAAATGCCATTTCCCAAAATTAAGAATAATAGGATAAAAGAAAATTTTGCGATGGATTTCATGCGATTTATTGTCCCAGTACGGTTCTTCATATTGAATATCGACTTCTAAGCCTCGAAACTTAGCCGTTCCTTCTCATTTTTCCTCAAAAAAATGAGAAGAATTCCGTTTCGGGCGGAAAACGGATCGATTCTATCTGAGTTAGTAAATTTAGTCCAGCGGATTAAAGTTTAGGGAAAGCCTAAGAAATTAGGCTTTTTTGATATGGTTCTTGTCGTCTACTAGAACGACTTGAGGTTTGTAGCCCTTTGGAAGGTCCTTTTCTTCCAGGGAGCCGTAGGAGATAATAATTACTTTGTCTCCTTTCATTCCGAGTCGGGCAGCAGCGCCGTTCAAACAGATTTCTCCGGAACCTCTTTTGCCTTCGATCAGATATGTTTCGAATCTGGATCCATTGTTTACATTTACAACGGAAACTTTTTCGTAAGGAAACATTCCAGCGGCATCTACCAAATCCATATCCACAGTCAGGCTTCCCTCGTAATTGAGGTCCGCATCGGTTACGGTGGCTCTATGGATTTTACCTTTACAAACAGTGATGAGCATTCGTGTTTACTCGCTAAAAAGTACCTTAAATATTTTGCCCGAGATATTCAAAAGCGTTTTTCTCTTAAAGAAATGGATTTTAGTGTTAATAGTTTCTTTGCTAAACTTAATTTCCGAGAAAAGGGGAGTAATCACGTAATTCTCATACAAATTCGGATACACTCTATTTTCGTCGTAAACACTTCCTTTGAAATTTTCCAGAACTTTGCGGAGAATCCTTTTTTCCTGACGATTCAGGTCTATTTCATCCTCATGCTCTGTTCCGACCCAGGTTAACAAATAACCCGAGATCCCGGTCTCGGTCAATTTTGGGACCACATCTATTAGACGATTTTCCTTCAGGTGTAGAAGGGCCTGATTCAGTTCCATTGGATAGGGGGAATCTTCCAAATGGATGTATTTTTGGTGCGTAATGACTTTTGCGTATTTTTGGAAGAATACTCCATCGGACAGATAAACAAGTTTTGCGAGTTCCTGACGGTTTCTTCCTCTGGGAGATCTTTGGAGTATAAAGGAGATGACTTCGAGCAGCTTTTCCATAAATAATACGAGTGTGCAGGCTTTTTCCCTGAAAAATCCCCTTCCGTACGAAGACTATGTTCGTTTCCAGGAAAAGTCCCGGGAGAATAGAAGAGAATCGATTCTATTTTTAGAACACCCTCTTACGATTACCGGGGGGATCAATTATAATATCGACAATCTTCTGCGAAATGAGGACTTCCTTTCCGAACACGGGATCTCTCTCCAATATATAAAAAGAGGAGGGGATTATACCGCTCATGAGCCCGGACAGATCGTTACCTATGTACATTTGGACTTAAAAAAAAGGGAAATTTCTATCTCGGAATTTTTGGACCAAGTGCTTGAATCTGCAATTTATTCCACAAAGAAAGTTTGGGGTTTGGAACTTGTAAAAAATCCGAATGCGCCCGGACTGTATCTTTCTAATTCTCCCAATCGTAAAATTCTTTCGATGGGAGTTTTATTCAAGTCCTGGTTCACTAGCTATGGTATCGCTCTCAACGTTTCCAACGATTTTTCCGCTTTTCAGTGTATCCATCCCTGCGGACAGGACTGGAAGTCAATGATCTCTGTCTCTCAATTGGGACTAGAAAGCGGGGAAAATAAGAAGAAGGAATGGATCCAAGCTTTTCAGTCCAAATTTCTGGAAAATTTAAGGCCGATTAAAGAGGGAATCGGCGCCTAAAAGGGATTTTATTCTTTAGAAAAACGGCAAAATCAGCCGATTTTTAAAAGAAGAGAGGTTCTCAGGTGCAAATTTTCAAACATATTCTATTTTTCATTTTAGCACTTTTAATTTGCGAAGGGATCGCTGCCGGAGCCTCTGCATGGTCTTTTTTGGAATCTTCTCTTGCATCTTTTGAGCAGATCAAAAATCTTTCGGACCAAAGAGCCAGAGATACAATCGGCGCAATTTCCAAATCCAGCGAAGGAAAATTAAGCAAAGATAAACTGGAAGATCTGAACTTTGCATTCACTAGGCTCGTAAAGGTAACGTCAGGAGATAAGGAAGGATTCATTATTTCCGAGATCAGTATGGCAGATGATTCAGGGATCGTTCTTGCATCATCTAACGAAGATTATGTGTCCGATCCAAGAGCGAAAAGAAAACCGGAATCTAAGTTTTTATCTCCAAGTTATACCGCTGCACATCATTTGAGAAAATGGCAGATCGGTACTCCCATCCTTTTGGGAGAAAAGAATACGTTCCAGAACGATAAATTGATGCAGATCGTTTCTCCTTATTTTCCTGAAATTTCCGAGCCGAGTGTTCTGCTTTCCATGGCCGTATACCATCCGGAAAAATTGGAAAGAGTGGCTTCTCTTCATATGAAATACGAAAGAGGGAATTTTGCACATTTTGTGAAGATCCAGACAGAGTTATTCTGGTGGACCTTACAAAATAACGCGATCATCGCACTTATCTGCGCTCTTATATTAGGATTTTCTCATTTATTAATTAAGAGTGTCCGCACTTCTTTTACGCAGGACGGAAAGTATATTGCGGATCCTTCCGCTCCTCCATTATGGGAGAAGGTTGACTTTGCACAAACTCAAGGGCCTATTCGCTGGCGAGAAAATGCTCCTGCTTCTTCTACTCCTTTCCAAAGTCAACCGGCACCTGCGAGTGTAGAGAGAAGTATTCCTGTTCCGCCGCCAGCTTCATCTATTCCGCAAGCGCAAGCGGTGAATCGGGAGAAAGCGGAAATTATAGACGCTATTTATCTAGGATAAACTTTTTGGAAATTCATACTACAAAACTGGGACATATTTTGAAGGTAACCCCCAAAGGGGTTCTGGATTCCTATTCTGCATTCGATCTGGTACGTTTTATCAAAACTCGCTGGGAAGAAGGGGAAAGACTTGTGTTAGTCAATTCCCGTTTTGTGGAGTATATAGAAGAGGATGGGATTTCCGCACTCGTAGAATTAAAGAACTTCTTTGAAAAATTCGGCGGCAATATTGCATTCAGCGATTGGAATGAAGAAGGTTTATTGATTTTAGGATTATTCGGTCTGAACAAGAGCCAAAACTTTTTTGCCCACGAAAAAGAAGCGGAAGTTTGGCTTTCTTCTTTAAAGATCGAGGATAGAAGAACTATATCCGAAAAGTCGGAGAATATTTCTTCGCTCAGACAAACTAAACCGATCCAGTTTTATTCTAGTCCTTCTTCTTCTTTGACTAAGTCGGACGTGTATGTTCCCGAGATCAGTACTGTTCCGATCCCTGGACAAGAACCTACTGAGAAGACGAAGATCGGAAAGGATCTGGATCATTCTTTGGAACAAGCGCGAAACATCCAAGAAAGAGTATTGTACTGCGAATCTTGTAGAGCAAGACTTAGGATCAAGAGTCTTGGCCGCCACCAATGTCCTAATTGTGGAATTCAGTTTGACGTGAGTCGGACCGGCGGAGTTCGATACTTAGAGAAACTATTAAGTTAGTTTCAGATTAGTCGGAAACACCGACCACGTAGGATCTCTTGTCCCAAGCAGCCAGAAGAAGTTTCGCTCTTTCTTTTTACACCCTCGTTTCCAGAATTTTAGGAGTGTTCCGAGACCATTTTATGGCCGTATCTTTCGGGACAGGCACGGTAGCCTCCGCATTCTCGGTCGCTTATAGACTACCCAATATGTTCCGAAACCTTTTGGCAGAGGGAACTCTTTCCCAATCCTTTATGCCATTGTATTCAGACGCGGAGAAGGAAGGAGTGGTCGCCGCTCGAAAGATGAGCGGAGCAGTATTAAGTTTTCTTTTCGTAATCCTTCTAAGTTTCGTAGTGATCGTATTTACGTTTTCACCTTTTGCTTTGCCTATATTGGTAGGAGGGACAGCGGAATATTCAGGGCTCGTAGTAGAGCTTACCTATATTCTATTTTTCTTAATCGTTACCGCAAGTTTGTCTTCGATCTATATGGCGATTTCCAACGTCAAAAATAGATTTTTTGTTCCTTCTCTTTCTCCTATAATTCTTAATTTAAGTTATCTCACTGTGTTTTTGGGAGTTTTCCCTTTTGTGCATTGGGAACTTTTGACTAAGGTAAGAGTTCTCTGTTTTGCGATCGTAGGAGGAGGGATCATACAGTTGGCCGTCCAAGCCTGGTATGTTTCTAAGAACGGAGAAGGCCCGATATTCTCCTGGAATTATAAACATCCGGCTATCTTAAAAATATTTAAACTAATGTTGCCTGCCACTGTAGGTGGCGGTTTTTACCAATTAGGGCTTTTAGTGGATATATTTTTAGCTAATTATGTGCAGAATACGAATCCAGGCTTAGGTGCCGTTGTTAGTTTGGATTATGCGCAGAGATTGGTGCAACTTCCTACTGGGATTATAGGCGTGGCACTTGCTACTACAACCTTACCGGCTTTACTTTCATCCTTAAAAGAAGATAAACATTCCGAAGTCCCTAAGGAAATGTTAGGAGTTTTAGGATTTGCAGCATTCTTAACTGCACCTGCCGCTTTGGGGATCGGGATTTTGGCTGGGCCGATCTTGGATTCCATTTATTACGGAGGTAGATGGGACCATCTTGCTACGGAAACTACGATCTTACCTTTGATATTCTATTCTTTGGCAGTTCCATTCTACAGCATGAATAAGGTTTTGATCTCCACCTATTATGCATTCCAAGATACCAAAACTCCTTTGAGGGTTCAAGCTTTCACATTTATACTGAACTTAACCTTGAATTTTTCGCTCATATTTTATCTGAAACATTCCGCAATCGCGTTGGCATCCGCAGTCTCTACTCTGATAACCTGGACTTTGTTATCCAGCAACTTGAGAAAACATAGGGTGGCCTTTCCCTGGGAAGGCTTTCTTTCTAAAATTGCGAAGTTAGTTGTACCACTTTTGGCGATGGCCGTATTCTTATTTTTCTACAAGGAAATGGTCCATCCTTGGGCTTTGGGTTTCCTTTCGGAGAGAGGTTTAAGTTATGCGAATTCTTCCAGACTCTCTCTTTCCGCCGCAGTTATTCCCGGCATGGCAATTTTTTTCCTGATCAGTCTGCTTTTGGGCTTGGAAGAGATAAGGTTAATAGCTGGAAAAATATTTCGTAAGAAGTAATTTTGCCCGGAAGATCTCCGGTGAAAATTCAGGTCAGAGTAAAGCCGAATTCTAAAAAACCGTCCGTGACTAAAGCGGAAGATGGCGTTTGGATCGTCGCAGTAAAAGAGCCTGCTACCGAAGGTAAGGCAAATGATGCTGTAGTCCGAGCGGTTGCGGAAGAACTGGGACTGGCGCCTTCTAAGGTAAAAATCCTCAGGGGAGAAAAGGGTAAGTTAAAACTTCTGGAAGTTTATGATTAGGGATTTTTCGAAACTCAGACAAATTTCATTCCTAATTTCCGTTCTCATTGTTTGTTTTCATTCTTGGGAGTTAGGTGCGGTCGACTACTTCGATACTTTAACTGCCGAAAAAAAACCTATCTTAGGGAGTGATAAAGAGGATAAGTATCGGTTCAGACTTCCTCCTTTTGCCAGCGAAGAGTATTGGGGACCGCATTATTCTTTAAATATTCTCGTTCTTTATACCCGAACAAATTATCCTAAGTTTACTCAAACCAGTTTTTTTCCTCTCATCGATCATTTATCCGCAAAGGAAAATGAATCTTTTAGATCTTATTTTTTTCCTCTTTATTATGCACAACGGATCCAGAACCCTCAGTCCGATTCGGGCGTGAACTTTTCTTTATTTCATTACAATTCATACGAATCAAGGGGAGAAAAATTTTCGGAGAGTTGGGTGTCTTTTCCTTCTTTTCTCCCTTTGTTCGGTAGAAGCAAAACGATCGAAAGCGGCAAAGAAGAATCCTTTTATTTTGCGGTTCCTTTTCTATTTTTTCGGAATCGAAACTTGAACGACGATTGGAACCATTTTTTGATCTTTCATTGGGGAGAAGACAGAGAGTCTTCTTACGGTTCCATTCTCCCTTTGGTGTATTGGGGTTCCGGAAAAAGAAAATTCCATTTTAGTTTTTTTCCGATCTTCTTCTATAATACATTCTATAATTCTTATTCAGATAAAGAGAATTTTCATTTTACCGTTTTTCCGTTGTTCTCTTACAACTCTTGGGATGGGGGAGAGGAAGGCTCCTTCTTTACTCCGCTTTTCGGCCAGACTTGGAAAGAAACTCCTCAATTAGGGGGAGGAGGGAAGAATGAGGAGAAATTTTCCTATTATTTGGCATTCTTCTTAAATCGGAACTATCATGATGGAGAATTACAAAATTATAATGCGAATATCCCGATCGTATTCAATAGAAAGTGGGAAAAGGGTGGCAAATCGGACACAAACGTCTTATTGATCAGCGGCTGGAGCGCAAACGAGAAGGGAGATTATTCCTCTTCTTATTTATTTCCCTTAATGTTCCACAAGAAGAACGAATATTTTTATCTGTTTCCCGCCTATTTCGATAATGGCACCGAAAAATTCGGTATAGTCCCTCCGTTCTATTATAGTCGGACTGCAACGGATCTGGACTTTTACGCTTTAAATTTCTATTATACTAAGGATTGGAGGGGATCTTCCAAATTCTTATTTTTTCCGATCTATTATCATTCTTTTAAACCGGATGAGTCGAAAGTAATCACTCCGATTTCTTATTATTATTCGGATGCATCCCAAACAAGGACGTTATTGCCTTGGTTTCTTTTTTATAGAAATAAGGAAAAGGACGCCTCGCAGAACTATTTTATCAATACCTACCTTTCCTGGGATGATCAGGGAAAATTTCAGCGTGGATTTTTCTTCCCTCTTTGGTTCTATAAGTCCGACGATCATTTTCATTTTATTCCTTTATGGGCGAGAGGAAATCAGCCTGGGAATGAATATACTTGGATCATTCCTTTATTCACTTATTGGAATAAGAATCGGACTTGGGTTGGCCCATTTTATTCCAGAAGGAGTGAAGTAGGAGATCAATTCGATAGATGGATCTTTTTTCCGTTCTGGTATTTTTATAGGGATTCTTGGCAAGGGAGCAAGTCCGAAAGTTATACACTTCTTCCGATCTTTCAGTGGAATGATACTTCCGAATATAAGGAACTCATAACTCCTCTGTCCTATTCGAAAGAATACAAAACCAAGTTCGAAAAGTATTCATTAGTTACGTTGTATGAAAGATACGACACAGATCAGGAATCCAGAAGAAGGATATACCCTTTTTATTTTTCGAATAGCACAAACGAATATTCTTATTGGAATGTACTCGGAATTTTAGGGAGAGGTTTTGATAAGGCGGGAGATGCGAGATACAGCTATACATTTCCGTTCTACTTTTATAAAAGAGATAGTTTTCGTTTAGTTCTGCCTTTTTATTTCCGTTTCGGAAAAGATTACGATATTTACACTCATTTCGGTCTTTTTCATTATTGGAATCGTTCTGCCGAAAAGGATAATACCTGGATCTGGCCTTTATTATGGTTTTCGAATGTAGACAAGGTCCGTAAAGAAGAGTTTACGACCTGGTTTCCTTTATATTGGAATTGGGACAATCCAAGATCGAAAGGAGATATGTTCCTTCCTATTTGGTTGAACTATTACGAAGCAGATAAGTCCCTGGAATTGAGGTTAGCCTATTCTTCCTCCAAAACCCTCGGAAGTTTTACAAATTCTGCAAGTGGATCTTTAGGAGCTAATGAAAAGGATTACTATTTAGACGCGGATATCTCCTTATTCTATAATCTATTCAGTATATCTACCAGAACTTCGATCGGAAAGGAAGAGATACAATTCTGGAAAGAAAATCATCCGGTGGAATCTTCTTCTAAGATCATTCCTGAACAAGCTCAAGAGAGCGTTTCACAGCAAA
Source organism: Leptospira licerasiae serovar Varillal str. VAR 010 (assembly GCF_000244755.1). Taxonomy (NCBI): domain Bacteria; kingdom Pseudomonadati; phylum Spirochaetota; class Leptospiria; order Leptospirales; family Leptospiraceae; genus Leptospira; species Leptospira licerasiae. The sequence goes on from NZ_AHOO02000013.1 coordinate 283,839, forward strand.
AAGACGGTCTCGGCCAATACAATCGATTAACAAGAGATAAGGTCCGCTCTTTCTTGGGAGTGAACGCTCTCTTTGGGATCTTTAGTTATGAGAAGGGCGATGATAGACGACATTTCCGACTTCTTCCTTTGAGTTGGTTTTCTTGGTCTGAAAAAACATCGGATAAGGTTTATGCTGCCCCATTATTCTTCTGGAGTAGGATCGGAGACGAATCTTATTTTGTGCTTTTTCCTTTTTATGGAAGACAGGAACAAAAGGATAATTTCCAAGAATCGTATCTACTTTTAGGGTTTCTCAGAGGAAAACAAGGAGAGGTAAGGGACTATTCCCTTCTTTGGCCTTTCACTCGTTTGTATTTTTCTGCGGAAGCTTGGGGATTTAGGATCTTTCCATTGGTCGCTCATGACCAATCTAAAGATCATTCTCGTACGATTTCGCCTTTATATTACAGAAAACGGATCGTGGAAGGAACTACTACCACCAGATCTTTTCATTCTTTACTTTTACCTCTGTTCCATTCAGGTTCGGAGTCCAGCCAAAACCAGGACCTATTCCAAGAGAAGTCATATAATCTCTTGATACCGATCTATTTGAGTTACGATTCTAAGATACAATCTTTATCCGGTGATTCTTATGAGTCCAAATTTTATACCTTATTATCCGCATATTCGAGCAGAAGAGAATTGAACGGAGAAGAATCCTCTTCTCTACTCACTCCTTTTTATTATTATTCTAGATCCAAGGGTGCCTCTGAAACTCAGGAACAAACTACCAAGGTGGACTTTTTATTTTTCCCTACGATCTATTCCAGACGAAATTCCAGTGAGAATACACTTTTTGTCTTAGGATATTATAGCGAATCTTCTCCTACCGTTTCTAAAGGGAATTTTCTGGGTTTGGTTTCTTCTGCGGAAGAGAAAAATGGAGAAAGGAGTTCTAGTCGTTTTCATATATTTCCTTTTTATTTTTCCGGCTCGGAAAAGGAAGGGGACAAGGTGCTGGAATATTATACTACCGTTCCGATCCTCTATTATGGTTATAAAAAAGGAAACAGTTCCGGATGGAATATATTAGGAATACTGAATGGTTCCGGTTCTGATCAGGAGAGTTCTTTTGCGATTTATCCTTTTTACTCCAACAAGGAGAAAAACGTTCCTAACGTTTATAAGGAAAGAGTTACCTGGGGGCTTTTGTATTATTCGGATAGAACTGAATTCAAAGAGGGAAGTTGGAATTCATTCAATTCGAATCCCTTCGGGATCTTTTCCTCTTACGGAAGTAAAGGTTTAGAAACTAGTTCTTCTTTTTACTTTTTACCGATCCCATTCTTATATACATATTCGGAAAAACAGAGCTTGGATAATCGGGAATATTTCAAGAGGGATGTGACCTTTTTAAAATTGATAGATTATTCCAAATACGAATCTGTTTCTCTTAAGGAAGGTAGTACCGATAAGATCGTGGATCAATGGAGGGACTTTACTGCATTCTTCCTCTTCTCAAATACGTTGCATACGGTTAAGGATCTCAAAAAGGAAGAAACGACTAGTTTGTATTTTAAGTCTTATCTTTTTCCGATCTATAGATTCGAATCGGAGAGCGATCCTTTTAAAAAGGAAAAACATTTAAACTTTTTGTTAATTACCGATTATAAATCCGGAAATTCCGGTTTAGAAAGATTAGTGATCGGCCCCGCTTTTTATTTGGATAATTCCGAACGTACTGCTTACGGTCTCGCTCCTCTTGCATTTTATAGGAAAAGTAAAGAATCCAGATTTTGGTTCGCATTCGGCTTTTATAGTTATAAGGACAATGAGTGGGATCGTTGGGGCTTTGCGGGAATTATAGACACAAATTACGAAAGTTATCAGAAAAGAAGAAATCTGAACTTTTTCTTAGGACTGATCCATACTGAATTGGAAGAGCAAAGGACCAAGGTTGCGATCTTTGGCGGACTTTTAGGCGGATATGAAAGAAGTCCCGACTATTCGGATACGAATTTCCTTTGGTTACGTTGGAAATCGGTTCCGGGAGAGACTCTCGCAAATTTCCTTCCTGTCCTTTATTATCATTCGGATCCATCCGGAACGGCAACTTTGATACCGCCAGTTTTAGGATATTTCTCCTCCGAAAAAGACGGAAGATTCGATATGTTAGGTCTAGGATTATTATATTATAGAAATCAAAAAATTTCCAAAGAAGAGGATCTAATGCTCGTAGGTCCTGGATTATTCTACTACAGACAGTACGGGAATAATATGAACGGCTTACACGCGATGGGAATTTTAGCAATCCCTGGAATGGGAGGTCTTCTTTGGGATTGGGAATATGAGACCAAGACCAAATACAGTAAATACTCTATTCTAAATTTATTATATAGCCACACGATCACTAAGGACGGAAACGAGATCGATAGAGTGCTCGGCATTAAGTTATAAAAAAAGCCGAGGTGGAAACCTCGGCTTTTAACTTTTCCGAAAGGAAAGAGAGGCATTACATCATGCCGCCCATTCCTCCCATACCGCCCATTCCACCCATAGGAGGCATTCCGCCACCGTCTTTTTCAGGTTTGTCGGTGATTGTAACTTCTGTAGTTAACAACATTGATCCGATAGAAGCAGCGTTTTGGAGTGCGGAACGAACTACTTTCGCAGGGTCTACGACTCCAGCTTGAAGAAGGTCTTCCCAAACCATAGTAAGAGCGTTAAAACCTTCGTTTCCTTTTTTACCTTTTGCTTGCTCTACGATCACGGATCCTTCCAGACCTGCGTTAGAAGTGATCATACGGATCGGTTCTTCTAATGCGCGGAAGATGATCTTTGCTCCAGTAGCCTCGTCGCCTTCTAATTTAAGAGCGGCAACTGCTTCTTGTGCTTTTAAAAGAGTTAATCCACCACCAGGAACGATCCCTTCTTCTACTGCTGCGCGAGTAGCCGAAAGTGCGTCTTCCACACGGTGTTTTTTCTCTTTCATTTCTACTTCTGTAGCTGCACCAACATGGATCACTGCAACACCGCCGGCAAGTTTCGCCAAACGTTCCTGCAATTTTTCACGATCGTACTCGGAAGTAGTATCTTCGATCTGTTTTTTGATCTGACCTACGCGGCCTTGGATATCTTTAGAAGCACCTTGTCCTTCGATGATGGTGGTGTTTTCTTTATCCACGGTAACTTTTTTAGCGCGTCCCAGTTGTTGAACTGTTGCGTTTTCCAGTTTCATTCCTAGGTCTTCCGAAATCACTTGTCCGCCAGTAAGGATCGCGATATCTTCTAACATCGCTTTACGACGATCTCCGAAACCAGGAGCTTTAACAGCCACGCAAGAGATTGTTTTACGAAGAGTGTTTACTACGATAGTAGCAAGAGCTTCTCCTTCAACTTCTTCCGCGATAATAACTAAAGGTCTTCCTGCTTGAGCAACTTTTTCCAATACAGGAAGAAGGTCTCTCATAGAAGAGATCTTTTTGTCGTAAATTAGGATATAAGGATCACTTAAAGTAGCGATCATTGCTTCCGGATCCGTTACCATATACGGAGAAACGTATCCACGGTCGAATTGCATACCTTCTACCACGTCTAAAGTGGTTTCGATTGATTTTGCTTCTTCAACAGTGATAACTCCGTCTTTTCCGACTTTGTCCATAGCATCTGCGATCAGATTCCCTATATCCTTGTCGTTGTTTGCAGAGATAGTTGCAACGTTAGCGATGTCTTTTTTGTTTTCGATCTTAACGGAACGTTTTTTGATACTTTCAACTGCTGCATTAACCGCTTTATCGATACCGTGTTTAAGTGCCATTGGGTTAGCACCGGCAGTAACGTTTTTCAATCCTTCGTTAACGATTGATTGAGCGAGAATAGTAGCAGTGGTAGTTCCGTCTCCGGCAACATCATTTGTTTTTGTGGAAACTTCTTTTACCATCTGAGCGCCCATGTTCTCGATGGAATCTTCTAGTTCGATTTCTTTTGCTACGGTAACTCCGTCCTTAGTGATGGTTGGAGATCCGAATTTTTTGTCGATTACTACGTTTCTTCCCTTAGGACCAAGGGTAACTTTTACAGCGTTTGCAAGTTTGTTAACGCCTTCTAAAAGTTTGCGTCTAGCTGTTTCATCATACTCGATAATTTTTGCCATTTTAATTTCCTCGGCCTATTACTTTTTCACGATGGCAAGAATGTCGCTTTCGCGAATGATCAGGTATTCTTTGCCGTCAGATTTAATTTCAGTTCCGGAATATTTGCCGTATAGAACGACATCACCAGCTTTAACTTCTAAAGGAACAAGCTTCCCGTCTTCATAACGTCCGCTTCCTACCTCTACAACTTTTCCCTCTTGCGGCTTTTCTTTCGCAGTATCAGGAACGAAGATGCTGCCGATTTTTTCTTCGGCGTCTTGTTTAGGTTCAACCAGAACACGGTCGCCCAGTGGTTTAATCGCCATGACTTTCTCCTTTCAGTCTCTTTAGCACTTGTAATAAATGAGTGCTTGAATATAAATTCCAGGAAATCCGAAAGACGGGTGAGCGGTCAAGCACTTTAAGCTTAAGAGTGCTAAAATATTGCCCAAATTCCTTTTAAACCCTCAAATTTTTCATTTCCCGTTTTTTAGAGAGAAGAGTCTAAGGGGGACTGGGCGGCTCCTCGGACCGGGCTTACTCCGGGTTCGCGCATTCGCGCTCATCCAGGCTTCGCCTGGACTAAAGCCCTTCGTATCCCTGCCGCGTTAGCTACCAAGAAATAGACACGCAGAGACGCGAAGCCGCAGAGGAGTTTCATAAAGACCTTCGCGACTTTACGCCTCTGCGTGATAAAAAGAAAAAAAGGATATTATCATTTGTTCTCAGAGAAAAACTTAATCAGAGTGCGAGAAGGCAATAAAAAGCCTGTCTTGGAAGAAGGAGAATATATCCTTTATTGGATCCGAGCGAATCGAAGGTTGGCTTGGAATCACTCTCTTGATTACTCGATTCATTTGGCGAAAAAGTTCAAAAAACCTTTGGTCCTATTCGAATCCGTCATGATGGATTATGAATGGAGTTCCCCTAGGCTCCATCAATTTCTTTTAGAGGGAATTTGTGATACAGCCGAAGATGCTTCTCGTGTCGGCTTTACTTATTGGCCTTTTGTGGAAACGAAAGAGCATTCACTTTCCGAGATCGTTCCGGGTATTTTAAAAAAAGCCTCAGTGGTGATTACGGATGATTTTCCTTGTTTTTTCCTGCCGGAACATGCGGAGAAGATCGCAGAGATTCTAGATTGTAAACTTCTGCTCGTAGATTCCAATTCGATCACACCTCTTGCTTCTTACGAAAAGTCCTTCGGTTATGCTAGAGTCCTTCGCCCTAAACTACATGATAGATTTGTGGAATCTTATATGCATAGATCCGAGCGGAAACCGAGTCCGAAAAGAATTCCAAGTTCGGATACTTTAAAAAAACCGGATTTTCTATTTTCAGGGAAGAAGGAGGAAATCCCTTCCTATTTACAAAAAATGAATTCTCAATTCCCGAATGTGCTTCCTGTTCCCGGAAAGATTGGAGGAAGAAAAGAAGGGTTGGACCTACTTAAAAAATTCCTAAAGGAAGGTCTTCCGTATTATTCGGAAGAAAGAAGCGAACCAAGGCCGCCTGAAAAGACCAAATCCTCATATCTATCCCCCTATTTACATTTTGGAATGATCTCCGTGGAGGAGATCGTAACTGCAGTACTGGAAGCAGATCCTAAGGTCAATTGGACACCGGATACTTTAAATCATTCTTATAGAGGAAAGAATGAAGGTTTCTTTCATCCGAACCCGAATATAAACTCATTTTTGGACGAACTTTTAACCTGGAGAGAACTGGGTTATCTTTTATTCTATAAGGAACCGAGCTTTAGAAAGGATCTCTCTATTCTTCCCGATTGGGCTAAGCTATCCTTAAAGGTGCATAGCGTAGATAAGAGAGAATACATATATACCAAGGAACAATTTGAGAACGCAATGACTCACGATCCTATTTGGAACGCTGCTCAGAAAGAATTAGTTCTCACCGGGACCATCCAAAATTATCTCAGAATGCTTTGGGGAAAGAAAGTAATCGAATGGTCTTCTTCGCCGGAAGAGGCATTTCGTACATTAGAAGATTTGAATCATAAATATGCGTATGATGGTAGAGATCCGAATTCATACACCGGCATTCTATGGTGTTTTGGAGCATTCGACCGGCCTTGGGCACCGGAAAGAGCGGTATTCGGGAATATCCGTTATATGTCATCGGATTCTACTTCTAAAAAGTTCAAATTAAAACCGTATTTGGAATATATCCAATCTCTGGAGGGATTGTCGGAATTCCGACTTTTTAAATAACGGTCGTTATTATAAGCGAAAGAGAAGTTGTTGCGAATTCTTTTTCCCTGCCGTATCATGTAGTTCCGGAGGGACAAAGATGACCGAAAATAAAAAATACGAAACCCTGCAGGAATTCTGGCCATTTTATCTAAGAGAACATTCGAACAAAATGAATCGGGTATTCCATTTTATAGGAACCACATGTGCCCTTGTGTTTATAGTTTCTGCAATCTTCTATTTAAACGCTTGGTACTTATTGGGAGCGTTGTTTAGCGGATACCTGTTCGCATGGATCGGGCATTTTTTCTTAGAAAAAAACCGTCCTGCTACTTTTATATATCCGTTCAAATCCTTTGTAAGCGATTGGAGAATGTATTTTTATACGATCACCGGTCAATTAGGTAAGGAACTCGAAAAGGCAGGAGTGAAGTAACTTCCTTGAGTTGCGAAGTCGCAGGGTTTTTCTTTAAGATTTACCGTTATCTGCGATTTCGCGACTAGTACCTCGTTTTAGTGTTATTCATCTATTACCGAAGCATAATAAATTTAATCGCAACTATCTAAAATCCTTAAGCTCCGACAGCTACTACAGTCACCGGTTTTTCTTTTCCTTTTACTTGTACTGGAGGAAGAGTTTCTCCTATAAAGTTCGCCCCCGCTAGTTTCCAGGTTTCTTCGGAGACCAATAGTTCTTTTCCGAAGTTTTTAGTAAGAGATTCTATTCTGGAAGCAGTGTTGACTGCGTCTCCGATTACGGTGAATTCTGCTCTTCTGCTTGTTTCAATATTTCCGGAGAAAACTTCTCCCGTATGGATCCCGATCCCGATCCTTACAGGTTCCAGTCCTTTGGCTTCTCTGTTCTTATTAAATTCTCCTAATTTTTCCAACATCCTCTGTCCGCATTGTAACGCACGGATTGCATCCGAGGCAGGATCGGCAGAAGGATAGGGAGTTCCGAATGTTGCCATGACTGCGTCGCCTATATATTTGTCCAGGGTCCCGCCGAATTCGAAAACACAATCGGTTAATGTTTCTCTAATGGAAGAAAGAAATCTACTTAGTTCGAGAGGATCCATATTTTCCGAAAGAGCAGTGAAGTTGCGGATATCGGTGAATAATATTGTGGCGGTTTGTCTTCTTCCTTCCAAGACGTCTGGATTAGTCATCATTTCCTCAACCATTCCGGGAGAGAAGTAACGAGATAGTAGTGATCTTTGTGCTTCTCCTTCTCCGATTCGTCTTATCATGATCAGAGTCCTCAAGATCCCGAAAGCGAAAAAGAATGCCAGGATCAGATAGACCATAGGCCTTCCGAATAATGCATCCGTGAAAAGAACGTTCGGACCCATTACATAGTCTCCCCAATCTTTTGCGAATACCATCTTATCATACAATAACGCATAGGAAAAGATCCCGAAATAGACCATGTAAAATAGGATAACGCTTAAGACCACGTATCTTAATCTGAACTGGATCAATGAAAACGCGAGAGGGAAGAGCAGAAAGTTCATGATTGGATTTTTGATAGCAAATCCTAGATCGAACGAATTTTGGTGAAGAGTATAATATAATAACAAAGAACTGATCACAAAAAAGTCCGCTACCAAAGCAAGATAAGAAAATCCTTTGATCGCCCAATGAGTGCAGGTGCGTATTACGTAAGAGTGTCCAATTGTGACTGCAGTGAAAAGTGTAAACGCGATCCCGTTTATGATTGCGTCTCCGGTTTTCCAATTTAAGGCCAACTGGGCCGCAAAAAATAGAAGAAGCAAATATCGAAAGGCATTGGACACATAGGCGCCTATGATCTCTTCGTTTTCCAAAACTTTACGGACCGAATCGTCCATTTTATTGCGATCCGTTATTTCCAGAATATTACAAAGAAACTTAGGTAGATAATCTTTGATAGGCATAGCTCCCCAAAATACTCCTTTCCATTTTTGATTCAATCGTTTCTTATTGTTTTCGACTGAATCGGATAACAAAAGGAATGTTATAATTCCTAAATAAAAATCCGAATCGGTGGAACTTTTATACAAAACCAAGATCGGGTCAACCCTTGGATAGAACAGGATAGAAGAATGAACCATAGAGTTGCAATCATTGCAGGCGGAACGGGACTTGTTGGCGGAGAGCTTGTGCAGGAATTATTAATAGATCCATCTTGGGATAAGGTTTACCTTTTGGTTCGCAAACCTCTGGGATGGACCCATTCCAAATTGGAATTGATCCTTACAGATTGGGAAAAACTTCCTGAGTTTCCTCAAGGTATTACGGATGCATTTTGCACTTTAGGAACTACGATCGGCAAGGCAGGCTCTAAAGAGAATTTTAAAAAAGTGGATTTCGAATATCCATTAAGCTTTGCAAAAGCCGCAAGGGAGAAGGGCGTAAAATCTTTCTTCATAGTGACTGCACTCGGAGCGGATACGAATTCATTCGTATTTTATAACCAAGTTAAAGGAGAAGTAGAAGAGGAAATTTCAAAACTCGGTTTTGAAACTTTCGGGATTTTCAGACCTTCTCTTTTAGAAGGAGATCGAAAAGAATTCAGGTTGGGGGAGAAGATCGGATCAAAACTTGCCTTTTTGATCAATCCTCTGCTTTTAGGTCCTCTCAAAAAATACAGATCTATTCATGCAAAGACGGTAGCCAAGTCCATGTTGAACCTGGCTTGGTCCGGCAAAAAAGGAAAGCAGATCATAGAATCGGATCAGATACAGATATTGGGATCTTCTTCCGCAAGAGCGAATTTGGATTCTATTTAGCAGCTTCCTGCCTCTGTGCGCAAAAAACTGAGGCTTTCCTTCCTTTTGTGCCGAGAAGCCGAAATTAAACCAACACTGCTTCTTTTTTATTTTGGATGCGGATTTTATTATATTCTAAGAAAGCCGAGCTATCCAGATTATAAGAATGAACCAGAGTTTCTCTTTGGGCCTTCGCTTCTCCGTCTAACTTTTTCAGGCCTCTTTCTAAGATCACTCCTATGATAACTCTTGTTGCGGATTCCACTAGTTCGAACGCAACCTCGTCTTTGGATGTTCCATTCTCTAAAGAAGTATAAATTGTATGGGATTCTTCCAGTTTTTTACGGTTTTCGATCAGTTCTCTGGAGGCGGAGATATTAGATATTTCCTCGTCCAGATATTGTCTTAAGATCCCTTTTGCGCCAAGTCCGGTGACAATTCCACCGATTGCCGCTACTACCTGCAATTGTGTGGTCCCTTCATAAATATTGGTGATCCGTACATCCCTATAGATCCTGGAAATATCGTAATCGTAGGTATATCCCGCTCCTCCGTGGATTTGGAGTGCGTCGAATGCGATCTTATTTGCCTGTTCCGTAATATAATATTTAGATAATGGAGTGAATAGATTGGCGAGTTTCTCCCATTTTTTGATACTTTCTTCCTTTTTGATCTCCCTTTCGTCTACACCGGACTCTTTCATTTTTTCCGATTTCCAATGATAAAGGTCTATAGATCTGGAAGCTTCCTGGAGAATGGAACGCATTGCTAGGATCTCTCTGTCCATTAGATCCAACATTTTTTTCACCGCAGGTATATTTTTGATCTTCTTACCGAATTGTTCTCTTTCATCCGCGTATTTTTTGGCTTCATAATAAGCGGCCGCTCCGATCCCCATTGCTTGCCCTGCGATGGAAAGTCTTGCGCCGTTCATCATTGCCATGGAATATTTTACGAGTCCGTAACCTTCTTCTCCGATCAATATACCTGGGGTGTTTTCGTAGACTACTTCACAAGTCGGAGAACAATGTAGTCCCATTTTCTTTTCAATTCCGGCGATCTCCACATCTTCACTTTTGACGATGAAGAAGGAGAGTCCTCTTGCACCGCTTGTCGGACTTCCGGTTCTTGCCAATGTAAGAATAATGGAAGGTTTATCATTGAAGCCGCAACCGTGAGTGATGAATCTTTTCGCTCCGGTGATCCTCCAGATCCCGTCTTCTCCTTTGATCGCTTTTGTTTGCAGGTTTGGGAGATCTGATCCGTAATTCGGCTCCGTGAGCGCCATTGCTCCGCAAAGTTCTCCGGCCGCCATTTTAGGCACATAGGATTCTACCATTTCTTTAGAACCGAATCTTTCAATAGTCTCTGCAAGGTTCATACATCCTAAAGCGATCGCAACCGATCCATCCGCTCTGGAAAATATTTCCATAAGCATTGCCTGTACGGTGCAAGGTAATCCTAAACCCCCATGTTTACGTCCGATCGAATAAGGAAGAATTCCGGCTTCTTTGACCTGATTGACTGCGTTTATCATTTCCTTAGGGAAACGAACTTTACCTTTTTCGTATATTAGACCTTCTGAATCCATTTTCTGAGCGAAAGGAGCGATCTCTTTTCCTGCGATCTCACCCGCAGACTCTAGTACGGATCTGTAAAATTCGACTGCTTCTTCTTTACTTCCCGGAGCTAACGCGAATTCTTCCTTTCCGGTCTTTTCATATTCTTTTTTGTCTAAAAAACCTTGTTCGAATGCTTCTACTATCTCTTCCCAATCTATTAAGGATTCGAAATATTGTTTTAAGTCTTCGTTCTCTAAGAAGTAATTATTTTCGAGCATAGATATTCTCCGGATATAAATGAACTTTTGTTCAGTGTGATTGCGTTTCTTAAGAGACCCTTATTATTCGGATTTGATATGGAAAGGGAAAAATTCTAGGACGGAATATTTTTTAAAAGTCAGGATTCTTTTTGAACAGTATTAGGTTTCGCGAAGAGGCCACGGAGTTCGAAGAGTTAGAAGGAATGGGGAGATTATTCACGCAGAGTCGCAAAGCCGCAGAGAGGGTTGGATAATAGTTTTTGATGGCTTGAGGATTTAGTTAGTCTGAGGATTGATAAAGAAATTGGAAATTGAGTATTTGGAATGTGAAAAAAACTCCGCGCCCCTGCGTCTCGGCGAGCGTAATTGCAGCTAATCGAATGTATAAAAAAAGCCGCCGGTTTTACCCGACGGCTTTCGGCTTTAAGCAAAGCGGGAAAAAAGAAGGATTACTTCTTGTCTCCAGCAACTGCAGCTTTCAATTTTTCTTCTGCATCAACAGCTAATTTTTGCAATTCAGCTGGGTTTGCGTGAAGAATAGGAGAAAGACCTGGAACACCTGGAGGGCCAAGAACTCCAACAGTAGCTACGAAAGAACCTTTAACTTCGCCTACTTTGTAAGTAGTGAAGGTAATTCTGTATAAACCGCGAACTAAAAGTTTTTTAGTGTCGATGTTTTTCAGTTCGTCCAAGCTTTTTGGAATATTAGGAATTTGGATACGAAGTAAAGAGTTGTACTTGTTGTGACGCTCTTCATTGTAAGTATCGTCTCCATCATCATTGTCGCCAAGATTTTGAAGAGCTTTTCCTTTAGCTGCTCCTTCGATTTGGTTCGGCATAATAGCTGCTAAGCGCTCTACGCGAATCCAAGTATCGAACCAGTTCGGCATGCTTTTTTCTTCTGGAGTTGCAGCTTTGAAAGCCTCGCTCACGAAGTCGCCGCTAGATGGCTCACCGATTTCTCCGGTAGGGGAAATTAAGCGAACACCTAGTTCAACGATAGCTGCTGGAACCCAAATATAAAGGAAATATGATTTCTTTCCGTTTACTACTGCGTCAGCGGCTTGTCCTGGTTTGATGTATCCCCAATAGTTCACAGTTTCAGAATAAGGTGCGAAAAGCTTCTTAACTCCTACTCCTGGAATGTCTTGCTCTCCGACCGAGAAATTACTTTGTAGGCCGGGGAGTCCACCGATACATGCAGCAAAGCTGACCATTATAGCGGTGGAGATTATAAGGATCGAAGATTTTTTCATTCGAGAGATCTCCTTGGTATGGATTGCTCAAGATAGAGAAGAGATTCCTTTTTGTAAATCTAATTAATAAATTTTTGTTTCCTACGACTCTTTTGCGGTGCAAAAATTTTACAAAGAGGTAATTTTACCTCCGGCAGGGATCATATAACAAGTTCCATTTGGAGAGTAAAAAAATTTCCAGGTCTCCGAATATAGGAAACGTTTCAATGAGGGAATGATGGATAGGTTAGTTTAGTTTTTGAAAAGCCAGGACCAAAACCATTCCCAAAGATCCAATAACCAGGCAAATAATCTACCAAGGATCCCAGTATGGGAATATCTTCTTAATAGCTTTTGGGCCCTTTCTTGTTCTTCCGGGGTAAACGGTAGCCGTACATTGTTTTCTTCGGCTTCGATCAGAACTCTTTCTTTTTTACTTCGTACATCTACGATTCGGACATCAACATATTCCCAGCCCAGAAGTTTTACACATTCCAGGCGTCTTTCGCCAGAGACTAATTTATTGTCCAGGTCGATAATGATCGGATGCAAAAGCCCTAAGTTTTGTATGGAAGATTTTAGACCTTGTAAGTCGCCTAAATCTTTACGAATGCGGTTCTTTACCTTAATATCGGAGACCCGAATTTTCATCTAAGAAATGCTTTTTTCACCGTATAATTCCTACAAATCAATTTCAGAAGTTTTGACTAAATTTCCGTAAGAAGCCTCCTTGGATTGGAAAAGGTTGGGTCGGATTCACTTGACAGTGACGACTTGCATAGGTTTATAGTTTTAGGCGGGGAAGATTCTCCCCTTCGAAATAATTTTAACAGGAATTACAATCGAATGTCCCTTCAAGACTTCATCTTTACCTCGGAATCCGTATCGGAAGGACATCCGGACAAGGTTTGCGATCAAATTTCCGACGCAATTCTGGACGCTTATTTAGCACAGGATCCAAAATCTAGGGTAGCCTGCGAGTCCCTGGTAACTACTAATTTAGTGGTTATCGCAGGAGAAGTTACCAGCAAAGGAAAAATCGACGCTGCCGAGATCGCAAGAAACGTAATCAAAGAGATCGGTTATAACGATATTTCTCTAGGATTTGATGCAGAGTTCGCGGTAGTTTCCTCTCATATTCACGCCCAAAGTCCTGACATTTCTCAAGGTGTTACCGAGGGAGAAGGTCTTTTTAAAGAGCAAGGAGCCGGCGACCAAGGTTTGATGTTCGGGTTTGCTATCGACGAGACTCCTGAACTAATGCCTATGCCTATCTACTATTCTCACGAGTTAGTCAAACATCTGGCTGGATTACGTCATACCGGTAAATTGAATTGGTTACGTCCTGATGCTAAGTCTCAGGTAACTGTTGAATACAAAAATGGAAAACCTACTCGTGTGGATACCGTGGTAATTTCCACCCAGCATACTCCAGAAGTTTCCCATAAACAGATTGAGGAATCCGTAATTGAAGAATGTATTAAGAAGGTAATCCCGGCTAACTTCTTGAAAGACACGAAATATTTTATCAACCCAACCGGACAGTTCATCATTGGCGGGCCTCACGGGGATACAGGTCTAACCGGGCGTAAGATTATCGTGGATACTTACGGCGGCTACGGAAGACATGGTGGTGGAGCATTCTCCGGAAAAGATCCATCCAAAGTGGACCGTTCCGCAGCTTATATGGGTAGATATATCGCGAAAAACGTGGTAGCAGCCGGACTTGCTTCTCAATGCGAGGTGCAGTTGGCATATGCGATCGGAGTGGCAGAACCTGTTTCGGTTCACGTGGACACTTTCGGAACAGGTAAACTTTCCGAAGAAGAGATCGTAAAAAGAATTAGAGCTAACTTCAAACTGACTCCAAGAGGGATCACCGAGTCCTTACAATTATTGGAGAAAGGAAGAAAATACAGGGAAACCGCAGCTTACGGACATTTCGGAAGAAGTGGAGAAACATTTACCTGGGAAAGAACCGATAAAGCAGGAGCATTGAAAGGTTAATGGGAGCAGTATCCGCATCTAGCGCAGACCAAAAAGCAACCAGAGACGGTTACGGAGACGCATTGCACGAATTAGGTGCTGGACGTCCCGATATCGTAGTACTAGACGCGGATCTTTCCGGTTCTACTAAGACCAATAAATTCGCGAAAGCATTTCCGGATCGTTTTTTCAACGTAGGAGTTGCGGAGCAGAATTTAGTGGGCCATGCAGCCGGACTCGCTCTTTCAGGTTACGTTCCGTTCGCTTCTTCTTTCGCGATGTTTTTATCCGGAAGAGCTTGGGAAGTGGTGCGAAATAGTGTAGTTTATCCTTTCTTAAATGTGAAATTAGTAGCTTCTCACGGCGGGATTACGGTGGGCGAGGACGGAGCTTCTCACCAATGTATCGAGGATTTTGCCACTATGAGGGCCATTCCTGAAATGGTGGTGATCTGTCCTTCCGATTATAATGAAACTAAACAGATCATTCATGCAATTGCAGATTATAAAGGACCGGTTTATGTAAGAGTTGGCCGTCCAAATCTTCCGTTGATCGAAAGAGAAAATTATAAATTCGAGATCGGAAAAGCGGAAGTGATGAGAGAAGGTAAAGACGTTCTTATCATCGCAAATGGAGTTCTGGTAAACGAGGCTATGATCGCAGTAAAAGAACTGGAAGCAGAAGGCATCCAGGCTACTCTTTTGAACATGGCAACGATCAAGCCAATCGATAAAGAAGCTATATTAAAATATGCTAAACTTTGCGGTGCAGTTGTCACTTGTGAAGAGCATAACGTGATCGGAGGATTAGGTTCCGCAGTCAGCGAATTTTTATCCGAAGAACATCCGGTTAGAGTTCTGAAATTAGGAATGAAGGATACTTTCGGAAAATCCGGTACTTGGTCGGGACTTCTGGATTATTTCGGACTCAGATCCAAAAACATAGTGGAATTAGCGAAAAAAGCAGTCCAATCCAAATAGTCCCGCGCCACCTCGAGGTATATTCGGTTTTTCTTGTCATGCCTAGCTCACCCTCAATAGAAGAAACCACCACAGAAGAGCCGGTGCAGATCGGAGGTCCCTGGAGAGTGGTTTTGTGGGATGATAACGAGCATACCTACGAATACGTGATCATGATGCTCATGGATGTTTGTAAGATGACTCCTGAGCAAGCGTTTAGTCACGCTGTAGAAGTAGACGCCCAAAAAAAGACTGTAGTGTTTGCAGGGGAATTAGAACACGCAGAACATATCCAAGACTTAATCCTGAATTACGGACCGGATCCTTTGCTGCCCGCATCCAAAGGCTCTATGAGCGCCACTTTAGAAGGGTGAGACATAGCCCACGCGAAGTCGCTAAGACTCAAAAGAGACGCAGTTTTTTAGGCACGCTGAGACGCGAAGACGCAGAGAGTTTTTGGTTTTACTAATTCCAATAAACCTCCGCGACTCTGTGCCTCCGCGTGAGTCATTACTACGCCGCGTCTCTAATATCTCTGCGGCTTTTACTTCTTCTTAACTAAGATCTTTCTTTCGATCTCGAAAATTTTCTCAGGTAATTTTTCCTTACCGTGTTTTTTCTTATCGTTTTCTTTGAGGAATAGATCCGCTCCGAATTTTTCGAAGGCGTCGTTTGCCTTGATGTTTTTCAGACCGATGAACTGAAGATGCACTTCTCCGGCAGGGATCCCAAATTCGGTCCCTCTGTCTTTTACCGCCAAAACTCTAGTGATCGCAGTCACTGTGTCCCCACTGAAAGAAGGTTGAGTATGATATCCTTCGGTGAATCCAAGATCCCAAAGAACATTTTCGGTCACATCTCTGGAAGAAAGTCCGCATAACCATGCGAAGACTAATCCTCCGTAAACGACAGGCTCTCCACCCATTGGACCGGAAATTCCAGAAGAATACAGTTTGTCGTAGTGAAGCGGGTGAGTGTTCCCAACTCTGTACGTCCAAGGGAAATGTTCGTCAGTGATGGTTCTTCCGTTTTGGTGGATATAGATCTGACCTGCTGCGAAATTTTCGAAATAAGTGTCCGTCCAGG